>DATKLR010000038.1:0-17576 GCA_035542295.1 Gemmatimonadales bacterium
TGATCCTCCTGGTGTTCGCGGTGGGCGCCGTGGTGTCGTACTCGCGGCTGGCGCTGCTCGACGGAGCGATAAGGGACATCGTCGGCAACCGCTATCAGAAGACAGCCCGGGTCGCCAGGATCCGGGATCAGTCCGATGTCAACGCGCGGCACACCGTGGAGCTGTTCCTCGCGTCCGACCCGGCGCTGAAAACGGAGCTCTCGGCCGATATCGAGAGAAACCGGACGCTGATCGCGGCCGAACTCGACAGCCTCACGAAGAGCGTGGTGTCCGACACGGGCACGCGCCTGCTCGCCTCGCTCGAGGAGGCCCGGCAGAGCTATGCCGGCACCCGCACGGCCGCCATGAAGCTCGTGGCGTCCGGCCGCCAGCAGGAGGGGGTGCAGCAGCTCTTCAAGGTCGTCGTCCCCGCGATGAACCTGTACTTCACCCGGCTCGACTCGGTCACGGAATTCGAGGAACGGCAGATGCTGGCGACGGCGGAACGGGGAACGGCCAGCGCCGCCTCGGCGAAGCAGCTGCTCGTGGTGATAGGGATGCTCGCCACGCTGCTGGGGATCTGGCTCGCCTGGTGGAACACGCGCGGCATTACCCGGCCGCTGGGGCAGGGTGTGGCGATGATGCAGGAGCTGAGTGTCGGGCGCCTCGGCCGCAGGCTGAAGATGGATCGGAAGGACGAGATCGGCGTGCTGACCGGCGCCATGGACGAGTTCGCCGAGAACCTCCAGACGTCGGTCGTCGGCACGATGAAGAAGATCGCCGCCGGTGATCTGTCGGCCGAGGTCACGGCGCGCGACGCCCAGGACGAGATCGCGCCAGCGCTGCGGCAGGCCACGGAGTCACTGCGCGGCCTGGTGGCCGAGGCCAAGCGCCTCAGCACCGCGGCCGTCGAGGGCCAGCTCACGGCGCGTGGTGACGCCGCGAAGTACCAGGGGGCGTATCGCGAGGTCGTGCAGGGCATGAACGACACGCTCGACGCGCTCGTAGGGCCGCTCACCCGCTCCATGGATCACCTCGAGCACCTGGCTGCGGGCGTCGTCGACGAGCAGATCACGCGAGACTACAAGGGCGACTACGGGCGGCTCAAGACATCGTTCAACGCCTGCTTCGACGCGATCCACGCGCTGATCACCGACGCGAACGCGCTGGGGCAGAGCGCGGTCGAAGGGAAACTCGACACTCGCGCCGACGCGTCACGGCACAAGGGCGACTACCGCAAGATCGTGCAGGGGTTCAACGACACGCTCGATGCGATCATCAACCCGGTGAACGAGGCTGCCGCCGTGCTCGACGCGATGGCGCGCCGGGATCTCACGGCCCGCGTCAAGGGCGACTACAGGGGCGACCACGCCAAGATTAAGGTGGCGCTCAACACCGCGCTCGACGCCGTCGAGGAGGTGCTCGGCAACCTGACGAACAACGTCCAGCTGCTCGCGTCCTCCTCGGAGGAGCTGGCCGCGGTGAGCACGCAGATGGGCTCCAACGCCGAGGAAACCTCGACCCAGGCCAACGTCGTCTCGGCCGCCGCCGAGCAGGTCAGCAAGAACGTGCAGACCGTGGCGACCGGCACCGAAGAGATGTCGGCGAGCATCAAGGAGATCGCGAAGAACGCGTCCGAGGCCGCGAAGGTGGCCACCGCCGCCGTGCAGGTGGCGGAGAGCACCAACGCCACGGTGGCCAAGCTGGGCGAGTCGAGCGCGGAGATCGGCAACGTCATCAAGGTCATCACGTCGATCGCCGAGCAGACCAACCTGCTGGCGCTGAATGCGACCATCGAGGCGGCGCGCGCGGGCGAGGCCGGCAAGGGCTTCGCGGTGGTGGCGAACGAAGTGAAGGAGCTGGCCAAGGAGACGGCCAAGGCCACCGAGGAGATCGGCGGCAAGATCGCGGCGATCCAGGCCGACACCCAGGGCGCCGTGTCCGCCATCGCGCAGATCAGCGCGGTCATCAATCAGATCAACGACATCTCCAACACGATCGCGAGCGCGGTGGAAGAGCAGACCGCCACGACCAACGAGATCGGCCGCAACATCACCGAGGCCGCGACCGGCAGCGGCGAGATCGCCAAGAACATCACGGGCGTCGCCCAGGCCGCGCAGAGCACCTCCTCGGGCGCCGGCAACATCCAGGGCGCCTCGTCCGAGCTGTCCAAGATGGCCAGCACGCTCCAGCAGCTCGTGGCGCAGTTCACCCTCGACGGAGCGAAGCAGGAACCCGGTGTCCGCCGCCCCATGGCGGTGGAATCCGGCCGCCAGGCCCAGCGCATGCGGGCCGCCTAGGCCGGACATGGCGCGCCGCGCCGCGAGGCGCCGCGCACCCGAACGCGCCGCGGCCGCCCCCGGCTCTACGGAGGCGGCCGCGCGCACACTGAGCTCGGTCTCGCACTCGAGGAACCGCAACATGTGGCGTCACGCCGATCAGCCATCCCCCCACTCAGACGTGCGCGCGGCGTCACGGCTCCGCCGTGCCCTCGCTCTCGCCACCCTCCTCCCGGCACTCGCGCTCGGCGCCCGACAGGCCCGGGCACAGGTCACCGCCGGCGGCGTCATTTACGCCCAGTGGAGCGCGCAGCTCGACTCCCTCAGCCCCGCGAACAACATCGACGTCACGCGGGCCTACGTGAACGTCATCGCGCGTTTCGCCGGCGGCTTCTCGACCCGCATCACCGGCGACGTTTACCACGACGCCGACGCCACCGCCGGCGGGGGCATGGTCGAGCGCCTGAAGTTCGCCTACGGCGCCTGGAGCCCACCCGGCAGCCCGCTAACGGTCCGGCTCGGCCTGACCCTGACGGCCTGGGAGGACTACGAAGACCAGCTGTGGGACTACCGGATGCAGAGCCCCGACATCATGGACCGGAGCGGCTACACGTCTTCTTCCGACTTCGGCCTCGCCGTGGACGGGAACCTCGGTGCCGGGAATCTCGATTTCACGGCCATGGCCTTCAACGGTGAGGGCTACAGCAAGTTGCCCGGCGACCAGCACAAGGACTTCGCCGCGCGCGCGTCGCTGCGTCTCCTGGGCAGCGACGACGCGAGCCGGGTGGGCGGCTTGCGCCTGACCGGCTACGGCCAGCTCGGCGCGCCCACGGGCGGCGGCATCCGCAACCGCTTCATCGCCCTGGCGTCGTACCGCTCGAAGCACCTGACCCTCGCCGCCGAGTACGTCGCGACGCGGGACAGCCTGAAGAACACGGCGAACTCGCTCAAGGACGGCCGCATCCTCGAGGGCTTCGGGGTGCTGCACCTCGGCGCCTCGCCGGTGGCGCTCATGGGCCTGCTCGCCGTCATCAACCCGACCACCTGCACGACCTACGTCGGGGGCACGGACTGTCCGCTCGCGGCGCGGTACGACACGCGGACGGTCATGATCGCGGGAGTGTCCTACCAGGCTTCGGCGAGCTTCCGCTTGCTGGCGGACGTCGACCGCACGACGTACCAGACCCCCGCCGGTGCGGCGGCGCCGCGCTCGACGACCGTGGTGCTGCTCCAGACGCAGTTCGTCTACTGATGAGTCGGCGGCATCCGGCCGGGTAGGCGCGTGGGCAAGATCCGCGTTCTGGTGGTGGACGATTCCGTCGTGGTGCGGCGGGTCATCAGCGACGCGCTCGCGGGAGATCCCGACGTCGTCGTGGCGGGGAGCGCGCCGAGCGGCCGCATCGCGCTCGCCAAGATCCCGCAGGTCAACCCCGACCTGATCACGCTGGACATCGAGATGCCCGAGCTGGACGGGCTGCAGACGCTCGTCGCCCTGCGGAAGGACTATCCGCGCCTGCCGGTCATCATGTTCAGCACGCTCACGCGTCGCGGGGCGACGGCCACGCTCGACGCCCTCGCCGCCGGCGCCAGCGACTACGTCACCAAGCCGACCGGCCTGGCCGGCCCCGCCGTTCCCGCCTTCATCCGGGCCGAGCTGTTGCCGCGGATCAAGGCGCTGGTTGCGCGTCCCCGTCCCGCCGTGCGCAGCGCGGCGCCGCCCGCGCCGCGCGGTGTCCCCGCCCCGCGCCGCCCGGGACGCCCGATCGAAGTGCTCGCGATCGGCGTCTCCACCGGAGGCCCGAACGCGCTCGCGGACCTGCTCCCGACGCTCCCCGAGACCTTCCCCGTGCCGGTGCTCATCGTGCAGCACATGCCGCCCATGTTCACCCGGCTCCTCGCCGAGCGCCTCGACTCGCAGTGCGCGCTGCACGTGGTCGAGGCGCAGGCGGGCGACCTCCTGGAGCCGGGGGGGGTGTGGATCGCCCCCGGTGACAACCACATGGTCGTGCGCCGCGAGGGCCTGACGGTCCGCATTGCGACGCACCAGGGCCCGCACGAGAACTCCTGCCGGCCGTCCGTGGACGTGCTGTTCCGATCCGTCGGCGAGGTGTACGGGGACGGCGTCCTGGCGATCGTCCTGACCGGCATGGGCCAGGACGGGCTGCTCGGTTGCGAGCGCCTGCATGAGGCCGGTGCCCGCATCCTGGTCCAGGACGAGGCGACGTCGGTGGTGTGGGGCATGCCGGGATTCGTGGCCAACGCCGGGCTGGCCGAGGCGGTGCTGCCGCTGGACGCGCTGGGACCCGCGATCACGCTCCGGGCGCGCGAAGGCCGCGACCCGGCCCGGCTGGAGATTCCGCTTACCCCCTGACTAGTGCTGAATCCAGATGCCGCCGAGAATCGGATCGAGCTGGTGGCGGCGGAGGATGATCAGGCGCATGGCGTCGGTGATGGTGGCGCCGTGCGCGAGGAGCTTGACCCCGGAGCTCGTCACGATGTCCTCCGCCAGGACCATCCCCGGCTCCAGGTCCGTCACCAGCACCTCGCGCCGCTTTCGCGGCAGGGCCGCCGCCGGCGTGTCGACCAGCATCGCCTCGAGCTGAGCGACCACGGCCGGGTCATAGCGCGTCCCGGCGTGCCGCGCGATCTCCGCCGTGGCCTGCTCCTTCACGTCCCGCCCGTTGCCGGCATCCAGCAGCGCGAAGAAATCGATCAGGACGCGGAGAATGCGCGACCGCAGCGGGATCTGCCCCTTGCGGCGGTGCGCGGGGAGCCCGGTCCCGTCCCAGTGCTCGCCGATCTGCAGCACCAGCTCTGCGGCAGGCTCCAGGCGCCCGACCTGACGGATCATCGCCGCCGCGTCCAGCAGGTAGGTCCACTTGCACCCGCCGACGAGGCAGTTGATCCCCACCTCATCCGTATCGGCGCCGTCATGCGGCTCGCCGACGCGGCCGATCTCGTGCAGGCGGGCGGCCATCCCCAGATCGGGCAGGTACTCGTCCGGCACGCCGAGCCGCTCGGCCATCCGGCGCGCCATCTGCGCCAGCCGCGTGCCGCGGTGCGCCGCGCCGGGCACCCGCAGGTCGAGGATGTGCACCAGCACGGTGACCAGGTTCTCGAAGCTCTGCTCCAGCCGCTCATTGAGCGCGGCGAGCGCCTCCTGGTCGGCCCGCGTGCGGTCCAGGAGCCCCTTGATGCGCAGCGCGGCACGCACCCGCGCGATGAGCTCGGGCATCTCGATCGGCTTCGTCAGATAGTCGTCGACGCCGAGGCCGAGCCCCTTCACCTTCAAGGAGGTCTCGCCGTACGCCGTGAGCACCACGAACGGCGCCCCCGCGGTGGCCTCGTCCGCCTTGATCCGCTTGCAGAGCTCGAAGCCGTCCATGTACGGCATCTGGTAGTCGCTGATGATCAAGTCGGGCCGCACCGCCCTCGCTTTCTCCCACCCCTCCAGGCCGTCGTGCGCCGTCACCACGCGGAAGCTCCCCTCGCGGGCCAGCACGCGCTCGAAGGCAGCGAGCGCCGCGGGGTCGTCCTCCACCAGCAGGATGGTGGCGGCGGCTTTCATGGCCGTGCCGGCAGAGCCGGGGGCGCGGAATAGGCCGCGCCGGTCGAATCGGCGAGCAGCATCAGGATCGTCACGCGGCGGTTGCTCGGCGCCAGCGGGTCGCCCGGCACGCGGATCTGCGTGTCCGCGTAGCCTCGCACCTGGCGAACCTGCCCCGTCTTCAGGCCTCCCTCGTCGAGGATCCGCCGCGCGGCATTGGCGCGGTCGGCGCTGAGCTCCCAGTTCGTATAGCCGTCGCTGCTCGGATACGGCCGGGCGTCCGTGTGCCCCTCCACGACGATCGCGTTGGGCAGGACCGCCAGCTCGGAGCCCAGGAAGCGGATCAGGGCCACGCCGCGCTCGCTCGGCTTGGCGCTGCCGGTCTCGAAGAACGTCCCCGCCGAGTCTTCGAGCAGCTGGATGCGCAGGCCCTCCTGGGTGAGCTCGACATCGATCTGGCTCTTCAGGCGCGACCATTCGGAGGTCTTCTCCAGATCGAGCCGGATCCGATCTCCCAGCTGGCGCAGCTCGTTGCGATTCAGCTCCAGCGCCTGCCGGTTGCCCTGCAATCGGGCCAGGTCGAGGCCGGTGCCGCCGCCGCCCTGCGTCGCCGAGTTGCCGGCGTAGTGCTCCCGGCCCATGGGGTCCCGGAAGTAGCCCGCGATCGCCGCCCGCACTTGAGGGCTCGCGGTCATCAGCCACAGAACGAGGAACAGCGACATCATCGAGGTCGTGAAGTCGGCGAAGGCCACCTTCCATGCGCCGCCGTGGTGCCCGTCGCGGTGGATCCTCGGCCGCCGGACGATGATGACCGGTTTTTCGCGATCGGTCTTCACGCCTTTTCCTTCCGGGTCGCCTTGCAGGCCGCTTCCATGGCCTCGAACGTCGGCCGGTCGTCGGCGAAGATGGCGCGCCGCGCGAACTCCACGGCCACGATCGGCGCGAACCCCTTGGCGAAGGCGACGACACCCTCCTTGAGGAAGTTGTAGTACCGCACCTCAGCGGCGTTCAGGTTCTCGATGCTCGCGGCGATCGGCGCGACGAAGCCGTAGGAGAGCAGAATGCCGAGGAAGGTCCCCACCAGCGCGGACGCGACGTGCCTGCCGACCTCGCTCATCTCCCCGCCGATGGCCTGCATGGTGACCACGATGCCCAACACCGCGGCCACGATGCCGATCCCCGGCAGCGCGTCCGCCGTCCTGGTGAGCGACCCGACCGGCTTGGCCTCGTTCTCGTGGTGCACTTCGATCTCATCCGACATCAGGGCCTCGAGATCGTGCGGCGGCACGCTCCCCACGAGCACCAGGCGCAGCGAGTCGCAGAGGAAGTCCACGGAATGCCGGTGGGCCAGCACCGAGGGATACCGGGTGAACACCGAGCTCTTGTCGGGCTCCTCGATGTGCGACTCCAGCGCGATGAGCCCGTCGCGGCGGGCCAGCTGGAACAGCTCGTACAGGAGCTTCAGGGCATCCATGTAGAGCGGAGGGGTGAAGCGATTGCCCGAGAGAACCTGCCGGAGCTTCACCGCGATGGCGGCGAGCACCGGGCGCGGCGTGGCCGCCAGGGTGGAGCCGACCGCGGTGCCGCAGATCACCAGGTACTCGGCCGGTACCAGCAGCGCTCCCACGTGACCGCCGGCCAGCGCGAAGCCGCCGAGCACCGAGACGATCACGATCGCCAAGCCGAGCAGCGCGATCACGGCCTGCTCCCCGCGTCATCAGAACGCGGCAACCGCCCGCCCCACGGGGCGGGCACCAGCCTCATCGCTCAGCCGGCGCGGAACAGCGGCCGGGTTTCGTCGCCGGAGAAGCGCTGCCCGAGCGTGGCCAGCGTGCCGCCGAAATCCGTCACATCGAGCTTGCGCCGCTCCAGGTCCGTCGCACGCTGCTGCAGGGCATCGAGCCGCTCCCGGGTCTCCTCAACGAGCGTATCGAGCCGGTGGCCGAGCTGAGCGAGCATCTGATCGAGCATCTGGGTCACACGCTCGGCGTGCTCCTGCTGCAGGCGGGCCACCTCGGCCTGCTGCGCCGTCAGGCGGTTCCCCAGGTCGTCGAGGCGGTCGCCCACCCGGCGCTCGAGGTCGCGCACGTCGGCGTTCGCCGTCTGTTGGGCGGCGCCGACCCGCTCCTCGAGGCGCGCCACCTGCGCGCCGAAGAGAATCTGTCGGAGGGCGTCGAGATCCTGCGCCGGAGATGTCGAGGGCTCTTTCACGGGTCCTGCTCCCTTGTAATGGAATGAACGGTTGGACGGGATGCTTCCTCAGGGCGCGGCCACCCCGGCGCCGGATGGCCCGGCCAGCGCGACGTTGGCGCGCCGCGGAGCGGCGATGGCGACCTGCTTGGCCGCCAGCGGCGCACCCGACCTGAGCAGCGTGAACCGGGTCGCCCTGGCGGGCGGCGGCGCCCAGACGCCGCGCCCGACCGCGCCAAGGTCGCGGATGACGACCACCAGCCGCGGGCCCTGCTGGGCGCCGGCGCTGGCGATCGCCACCTGCGCGCAAAACGCCGAGCCGTCGGACCGTCGCCCGGTGGCGCACCCCTGGATTCCCTCGCGGTCGCGCAGCGACTGCTGGACGGCCCGCGCGACGTCGAGCTCCCGCTCCGCGCCGGCCCACAGCAGGTCGCCGACACCCCGCGTCCGCAGGCTCTCGGCCCGGCACCGGAACATGGCCCCCGCTGCCTCGTTCGCGGATGCAACGCGCCCGAAGTCGTCCAGGAGCAGCACTGCGTCGAGCGAGGCGCCTTCGACAGCCGTCGCGCGGGCGCGCTCGTCCCGGACGGCGTCCGACGCGCGAGCGCGCTCGCCCATCAGCTCGAGCAGCGCGGCAACACCCGCCGCGAAGCTGGCGTCGCCGGAGCAGAAGAGACGGGGCTGCGTGCTGAAGAACCCCATGAGCCCCGTCGCGCCGCGCGCGCCGGCTACCGGCACCAGCAGCGCGCTGACGACGCCGTGCTCCACCAGCAGCGGCGGCGCGAGGAATCGCGTGTCGTCCAGCAGTTCGTCCACCACGATCGGCGCCGCCGACGCCAGCACGTAGGCGCCGAGCCCGCCGCCGCGCGCGGCCAGCGTCGCCCGCTCCAGGCGCCCCTCCTTCCAGCCGGCGCCGGCCACGGGGCGCAGCACCTCGCCGGTCCGCTCCACCTCGAACAGGCCCCAGAGCGTCACGTGCAGCTGCCGCGCCGCAAGCCCCACCGCCTCCGACCGCAACGCGTCGGGATCGTCACAGGTGCGCACCTGACGGCTGGCCGCCAGCAGCATCGCGTGCCTCTGCTCCTGCTCCATCCGCGCGGCCACGACCTGGGCCAGGGCCTCCTGCAACCGCTGCCGCTCGACCAGGGCGGCCAGGATCTCCCGGTCCCGTGCCTGGAGCGCGGCCTCGTCTTGCCGGCGCTCCTGTGCCGCGCGCACGTCCGCCTGTCGCGCCTGGGTCCGCAGCCGCTGAAAGCGGGCCCCCGCCTCCGCGAGTCGGGCCTCGCCGCCGCGCAGATCCTCACGCAATGCCGCCACCTGCGCCCGATGGCGCGACTCCAGCTCCGAGCGCTCCCGGGCCATGGCTTCCAGGCATCTCACCGCAGCCGCCTCGGCCGCCTCGGCCGCCGCGCAACGGGCCCGCGCCGCGTGCCTCTCGCGCGTGCGCCCGAGCACGTAGACGCCCGCGGCCGCGATGACGAGCGCGACCACCGCCGAACCGAGCGTGAACGGAGCTAGCAGCACACCGTCCGCTCAAGCAGCTTTCGGGCCATCGTCGCCTGAACACAACCTATTGTCGTACAAGGTGTTACAGAGCATCCACCCCATGGCGGGCTGAGGCCGCGCGGCAGGAGTTGCCGCGTTCGATGCCGTCCGGCGATTTGCTCCGGGGCGTCCCCTATCGGCAGGCTGGCACACGCGGGACTGCGGGCACGAACCGGCGCGGCGCGGAGCCGGCCTGCACTTCAGCGCAGCAGATCACGAAGACGAGCGTGTGCGACGGCGAGTCGCTTCTGCTACTGCTCCAGCGTCTCCCGCACGGCCCGGGCCAGGTCGGCAATCTCGAAGGGCTTGCGGACCACGCGGACTTCGTCGCCGGACAAGCCGTACTTTTCCAGCACCGTATCCGCCTGTCCGGTGAGAAAGAGCCGGCGCAGCCCCGGGCGCGTTTCGCACAGGCGATCGGCCAATTCAGGGCCGCCCATCCCTGGCATCACGACGTCGGCCACCAGGAGCGCGATAGGGCCCCGGTGTCGCTCCGCCACCTGCAGCGCCTCGCGCGGCCCGCCAGCGTGCAGGACGGTGTAGCCGAACGCCTCGAGGCACGCCACGCTGACGTCCAGGACCATCGGGTCGTCGTCGACCACCAGCAGGACCTCGGTGGCGCCGACCGCTGACGCCGCGGGCTCCGCCTCGACGGACGGCGCAGCCTCGGTGCGGTACTGGGGCCAGAAGATCGTGACCGTGGTGCCGGCTCCCTCGGTGCTCGTCACGCGGATGCTTCCGCCGTTCTGCTTCACAATGCCGAACACAGAGGCCAGGCCCAGGCCCGTGCCCTCGCCGCGCGGCTTCGTGGTGAAGAAAGGCTCGAAGGCGTGCGCGAGCACTTCCTCGTTCATCCCGCACCCGTCGTCGGCCATCACGAGACACACGTAGGCTCCTGGCGGCAAATCGGCCGGTGCACCCGGGTCGCCCTCACTGAGCGTGACCGCCGACGTGGTGAGCGTCAGGTGCCCGCCGCGGCGCATGGCGTCGCGGGCATTGGTCGCGAGATTGACCACCACCTGCTCGAACTGCGCCGGGTCAAGCCACACGGCGCCGACGTCCCGGCCGGGCGTCCAGTCGACCACCACATCCTCGCCCACCATGCCGCGCAGCATGGGGAGGAAGGACGCCGTGACCTCGTTCAGGTCCAGGCCCTTCGGCTGGGTCGGCTGCCGGCGGGCGAACGCCATCAACTGCGCGACCAGACTCGCGGCGTTCTTCGATGTCTTCTCGATGCTCTGGAGCTGCTGGCGCAAGGCAGGCGTCGCGTCCGGCGAGAGGAGCGCCCGCTCCGCACTGAGAAGGATCACCTGCAAGGCGTTGTTGAAATCATGCGCCACGCCGCCGGCCAGGCGGCCGACGGACTCCATCTTCTGTGCCTCCTGCACCTGTGCTGCCATTCTGGCCTGCGCCTCTGCGGCCCGTCTGCGCTCCGTGAGATCCCGCGCCACCACCAGCGCCAGTTGCCTGCCCGCGATCACGAACGCCGTGGCCTCCACCTCGACTTCGAATTCCGTTCCGTCCTTCCGCCGCAAGCGCGCTTCGAAGCGCTGCGTCTGACCACCGGACATCTCCTGCCGTCGCCGCCGGTAGACGTCCAATGAGAATCCCGCCTGCACAAGGCTCGCCGGCTGGCCCAGCAGTTCACCGCGCGCATAGCCGAGACCGTCTTCGGCCGCGACGTTCAGATCTCGGATGATCGGAGGTCCGTGCGGCATCAGCTCCAGCAGCAGGATGCAGTCCCCGGCCTGCTCGAAGAGCGTACGGTACCGCAACTCGCTCTCCCGCAGCGCGTCTTCGGCCAGCCGGCGCTCGGTGATGTCCCGGGTGGTGTCGACGATGAATCGGACATCGGGGTCACCCAGGAAGTTCTGCGCCGAGGTCTCGACCCATCGCCAGGTGCCGTTCTTGTGTCGCAGCCGGTATTCGATGGTCTCGGGGCGCGGCGCATTCGCCACCATCTTCGCCCACCAGCGCCGGACCGTCTCGGTGTCCTCGGGATGCACCCACTCGAGGGCCGAATGTCCGAGCCGCTCGGCCTCGGTGTATCCGGTGATGCGCTCAAAGCCCGGACTCCGATACCGGATGATCCCGTCCGCATCGGTGAAGAGGACGCCCTCGCGACTGACCTCGACCACCGCCCGGCTCCGGGCCTCGCTCCGCCGCACCGCCTCTTCCGCGTCCTTCCGCTTGATCGCCGCCCCGACCTGGGACGCGACAAACTCCAGGAGGCTCTTGTGCTGCTCGGTGTACCGCTCGCCCTCGGCATAGCTCTGGACCGCCAGCACGCCGAACGCCCGCTCGTTGGATCTGAGCGGCACGCCAAGCCAGTCGATGGACGGCGCGCCGAGCAGCTCGATCTCTCCGCGGCGCTCCAAATCCGCGAGCACCTCCGGCGTACCGAGCAGGGTCTGGCCGGTGCGCAGCACGTACTCCGTGAGGCCCCGGCCCGGCCTCCTGGGCTCCGGCCGCTGGTCCATCTCGTCCATGAAGTAGGGAAAGCTGATCACATCACTGCGGTCGTCTTGCAGCGCGATGTAGAGGTTCCGGGCCGGCATCAGCTCGCGCACGATCCGATGGATCGCCCCATACAACTCGTCGAGCGTGGAGGCGGAGAGTCCGGCCTGCGCGATGGCATAGGCCGCCCGCTCGCTCTGCTCCGCTCGTTTGCGCTCGGTGATGTCACGGGTGATCGCCGACGCGCCCACGATCTTGCCTTCGGCGTCCCGAATCGGGCTGATCGTCATCGCCGCGGGGAAGGTGGTGCCGTCCCTGCGTCGCCCAACCGTCTCCAGGTACTTGGCCGTGACAGCCAGGTTCACGGCCGCAGTCAGGGCGGCTCGCTCTTCGTCGCTGCCGGGCGGACACAGTATGGCCATCGGCCGGCCGACGATCTCGTCGGCAGCATAGCCATAGAGGCGCTCGGCACCCCGATTCCAGGCGAGGATCCGCCCCTCGACGTTCCAGGCGCAGACGGCGTCGTCGTTCGAATCCGCCGTGGACGCCAGGAGCCCGCGCGTCGCGGCCAATGAGCCAGGTGACGTCGGCTTCGCCTTGGCCGACCCCCCATGCTTGGGTATCCGCGTCATGCGCCCTCCCGCAGCGCCGAATACCCGACCGAGCCCGGAGCGCCGTTCGCGGAGCGAGGCCTGGGCGAACGCGCCGGACACGGCGCCAAAGTCGCACGTCGCGCGGCCCTCCGCAAGAACGGACGGTCGGCGGTTCAGATCCGCCCTTCCCGACTCTCAGCAACCTCCCGTGACGCCAACGGGGCCCGCCAGCTGCGGGCCCCGCTGTTCTCTCCGCTTCCGAAAGAGCCGCGCCGCCCGCTCGCCTCAACCCGATGAGGGGTGCTCTCCGGGCCTGCACTTCTCGTCCGCCGGCTGGAGCGCGAGCGGATCGGTGCGCGGATTGCCGCGGAGATCCAATCTCCACGCCTGCCGGCTCGTCGCGATGAAGCTGGGCGTCAGAAACGCTCCGTCAACGGACTTGACCTTCACCCACTGCTGCGTGGTGGCCGACTGAATCTCGAAGCATGCCGTTTGTCCGGAGAAGAGCGTGCCGAGCGAATACCCGATCGTGTCGCCCAGGACGGAGACGCCCTGGATCACGTGCAGCTCCACGGAAGCCGCGCCCCCGTTGTGGATCTCGATCGTCGGATCGTTGTAGTAGGAGCGGTGGGACGCTGACGCGCACGCCGTTGCGGTCGCCGCCACCGTCACCATGTATGTCAGAGCGAGCCGTCTCGTGGCGCACCTCCGCTGAATGCCGTCTTCAATGTACATGTAGGCACGCCGCTGGCGCAGGTTGCCGGGGTCGCGCGTGGGCGGCTAGCTTTGGGGGGTCGCGCGCGCCGGTAGCTCAGCTGGATAGAGCGCCAGCCTCCGGAGCTGGAGGTCGCAGGTTCGACTCCTGTCCGGCGCACCTCGGGAAGTCATTGAGAGGCAGGAACTTGGGGCCGCCCGTCTTGGCGGCCCTTTGCGTGGACGCGGTCGGGGACGCGGTTGAACCGGCGCGGCCGCAGCGGGAGCGGGCCGCCCCTTCCGTATCCATGACTCTCCTCTTCAGTCCGCCGACGACTTGCCGGGAGGTGCGTCGAGCACCTCGCGCACTTTGCGGGCGAGATCACCGAGCGCGAAGGGCTTCTGAAGGTAGTTGATGCCTTCCTCAAGCACGCCGTGCCGGACCACGCCATTCTCGGCGTAGCCGGACATGTAGATCACCCGAACGCCAGGGCGCTCCCGGACAAGGGCGGCGGCCAACTCGTCGCCGGTCATCCCCGGCATCACCAGGTCGGTGACCAGGAGATGTACGTGAGCGCGGTGCTCATGTGCCACCTCGAGCGCCATGTGGCCGTCGGAAGCAGACAGCACCTGGTAGCCCTTCTCTTCCAGGGCCCGCGCCATGACTTCGCGGACCGACGCGTCATCCTCCGCCAGGAGCACCGTTTCGTGGCCCCCGGCCGGCCACACGGCGGGTGGCTCCCCCTGGCCATCGGGCTGCTCGTCCACCCGCGGGAGGTAGAGCTTGAACGTGGAGCCTCGCCCGGGCTCGCTGTGGACCCATATGTTGCCGCCGCTCTGCTTGACAATGCCATGCACGGTGGCCAGACCCAGGCCGGTCCCCTTGCCCGGTTCCTTCGTCGTGAAGAACGGCTCGAAGAGGTGCGACCGCGTCTCCTGATCCATCCCGATCCCGGTATCGCTGATGGCGAGCATGACGTACCGGCCCGGCGCGGCTCCCGGGTGCACCCGAGGATAGGACTCGTCCAGGACCACATTGGCCGTTTCGATCGTGAGCCGGCCGCCGGCCGGCATGGCGTCCCGCGCATTGACCGCGAGGTTCATGATGACCTGCTCCATCTGCGCCGGATCGGCTCGCACGGCACCCAGCCCCTCCGACAGCTCAAGCTCGAGCCGCACGTCCTCGCCGATGAGCCGCCGCAGCATCCGGTCCAGCGTCCGCACCACCGTATTGAGATCCAGCACCTTGACCTGGAGCACCTGCCGGCGGCTGAAGGCCAGGAGTTGCCGGGTGAGCGCCGCCGCGCGCTGCGCCGCCGCCTGGATCTCCTGAACGAACCCCCGCTTCCGGTCTGCGGGGGCGGCATCGCTCAGCAGCAACTCGCTGTAAGCGGTGATGGCAGTCAGGATGTTGTTGAAGTCGTGGGCCACGCCTCCGGCGAGGCGGCCGACAGCCTCGAGCCGCTGGGCCTGCCGGAACTGCGCCTCCAGGCTGCGCTGCTCGGTAACGTCCTCGGCCAGCCCTTCGAAGCTCTCGATCTCCCCGGTGAGACTCCGGACCGCGTGGA
This sequence comes from Gemmatimonadales bacterium, assembly GCA_035542295.1. Lineage (GTDB taxonomy): Bacteria > Gemmatimonadota > Gemmatimonadetes > Gemmatimonadales > JACORV01 > Fen-1245. Next base: position 14,852 of record DATKLR010000038.1, read on the forward strand.
CGTGGAGGCGCACGACGACCCGGGTGCCGTTCTTGCGCCTCCAATGCACCTCGAATGCGTGGTCGTTGCCCGGCCCCCACTCCGCAACAAGCTGGGCCCGGTCCTCCGGGTCCGCGTAGACGTCCTGCATCGTGACGCGGCCCAGCATCTCTTCCGGCTCGTCGTACCCCAGCATCCTCGCGAACGCGGCATTGGCGGCGAGCAGTCGCCCCTCGGGCGTCGCGCGGTAGATGCCGAGCGGCAGGCGCTCGATCAGGCCGCGATACTCGGCTTCGGAGCGCCGGAGGGCTGCCTCGGCTTCCTTGCGGCTGCTGATGTCCCGCATGACCGCGAGCACGGCTCGCTGGCCGCGGTGCTCGATGACCGCGCTGCTGATGTCCACGGGGATGCGGCGCCCGTCCTTGGTGAGATGCACGCCTTCGCCAGTGAACTGCCCGTGCTCGAGCTGCGCCGCCAGGCGCGCGCCGTAGCCTGCCGCGAACTCCGGCGCGTCGATCTCGCTGGTGCGCATCCGGAGCAGCTCGTCCCGGGAGTACCCCAGGCGCCGACACGCCGCCTCGTTGCACTCGAGGATGCGCCCCTCCTCGTCGTGGACGAAGATCGCGTCGTCGATACCCTCGAACAGCGACTGCAGGCGCGCTTCGCTTTCGCGCAGCGCCTCCTCCGTCACCCTGCGCTCCGTGATGTCGCGACAATTGACGACGAGACCCCGCACGGCCGGAACGTCGAGCAGGTTGGAGGCGACCGCCTCGAGGCTGCGCCACGAGCCGTCCACGTGGCGGAACCGGAACTGCTCGCGCAGGGCTGCGGTGTCGCGCGATGCCGAGCCTCGCTCAAACGCCTCCCGCACCCGCGCCGCGTCCTCGGGGTGTACGTAGTCGAATATGATCTTGCGTAGCAGCGCGCCCGGCTCATAGCCGAGGATCCTCGCGGACGGGCTGGCGTAACGCAGCCGGCCATTGGCGTCGAGGATCGCGATCACATCCATGCTGTTCTCGGTCAGCGCGCGGAACTTGGTCTCGCTGGCCTTGAGCGCCTCCGCCGCCCGCGCATGGTCGGTGACATCGCGCGTGTTCAGGACAATGCCATGCACGGCGGGATCGTCGAGCAGGTTCCGGCCGGTCGTCTCCAAGACGCGCCACGTGTCGTCGCGGTGCCGGAAACGGAACCGCAGGCTGGCGACCCTCCCGGAGTCCTGAGCCAGACGCCGGAACGCAGCGCTTACGTCAGCGAGATCATCGGGATGGACGCGCTCGAAGACGGGCCGGCCGATCACCTGCTCCTGGGGCCGACCCTGGTGGCGGACCACCGACGGGCTCTCGTAGATCACCAGCCCGTCGCGATCCACGACGGTCACCATGTCGCTCGCGTTCTCGGTCAAAGCTCGGAAATGCGCTTCGGAGCGCGCGAGCGCCGCTTCGGCCCGCTTGCGATCCGTGATGTCGCGCGAGATGCCAAAGGTGCCGACGATCCGACCAGCGGTGTCCCAGAGCGGGACCTTCGTGGTTGAGAGCCAGCTGCGGTGACCGTCCGGCCACGTCACCGCCTCCTCCAGATTCACCGCCGGCTGCCCGGTGCGCATGACCTCCTGCTCGGTCCGCGCCGCGGCCGCGGCGTGCTGCGGTGTGAAGAAGTCGGCGGACGTCTTGCCCGCGGCGCCCGCTGGATCATCCAGTCCGAGTTGCCGGGCCAGGGCCCGGTTGACTCGGAGGAAGCGGTTCTCCGTGTCCTTGAAGTAGACAGAGTCGGGAACGTGTTCCATCAGCGTCTCGACCAGGAACCGCTCCCACCGCAGGGACTCCTCGGCCGTGGGATCTTCAGTGATGTCGCGGCTGTTGATGACGATGCCCCGGACGGTGGGCATGTCGAGCAGGCTGGTCGTGACCGCCTCGAGCGTCCGCCACGAGCCGTCCTTGTGCCGGAACCGGAACTTCCCGACCAAGCCGAGACTGTCGCCCGCGGCCACCGTGCCGAAGGCCTCCCGGACGCGGGCTTGGTCGTCCTCGTGGACGTAGTCCAAGCCCAGTTGGCCGAGGAGCTCCCCCGGCTCGTATCCCAAGCTCTGAGCCGAGGGACTGGTGTATCGGAAATGCCCCTTCGGATCGAGGATCGCGATAATGTGGGAGTCGACCGAGAACAGAACCCGGAATCGCATCTCACCAGCCTGGAACGTCCGCTCAGCCTCTTCTCGCGGGAGCCGCGCTTCCATGCGCCGGCAGACCGCTCGCCTTGACCGCACTTCGTCCTCCGAGGAAACATGCTGCGGCGCAACGCCCGTCTACGCGCCGAGTGGCCACCCGGCACGCAGGGTTGCGTAACACTGTTAGCGGCGTCAGCGGCGAGTGGTTGAGGCGTCACGCGCCATCGCCGCCGGCAAAGCGCGCCAGGCGGCGACGACACTGGCGTCGCGCGCCGCGATCATCGGTTATCGCGCCAGCAGCTGCGTCGGCTTGAGGCCGCAACCGTCTTAGGCGATTAACACACCCCGGTGCGGTATTGGTGCGGAGTCTTGCCCGTCCACCGCTTGAAGGAGCGGTAGAACGTACTGGACTCCTCATAACCGAGGAGGAACGCCACCTCCTCAATCGGGATCGCGCGTTCGCACAGCGTCGCGATGGCCATTTGCTTCCGGATGTGCTCGACTTCCTGGTGCAGGTTGGTCCCCTCCCCAGCCAGATGTCGTTGCAGCGTCCTCGGCGGCAGACGCAGGGCCGACGCGATGTGG
>DATKLR010000039.1:0-15482 GCA_035542295.1 Gemmatimonadales bacterium
CTGCTCCGGTCCGACTCGTCCCGGATCGTGGGAGCGGAGCCCGACTCGGGCGGGGTGCCCACGCGCCGCCTCCTGCACGTCGAGCTGCTGGGTGCCGATCGCCGGGTGCGGGTACCCTTCATCCTGGCGCAGCAGCGCTCGGGGGGCTGGCTGGTGTACGCGATCGGCCTCGCGCCCCTCATGCCGGCGACCGGTCGCCGCAGCCCCTAGTCCGACAGCTCGAGCAGGATGCCCCCGGTCGCCGTGGGATGGATGAACGCGACGCGGTGGCCGCCGGCTCCCGGACGCGGGAACTCGTCGATCAGCCGGTAGCCCGCCGCCCTGCAGCGCGCGAGCGCGGCGTCGAGGTCGGGCACGCGGAAGCACAGGTGGTGGATGCCGGGGCCGCGGCGGGCGAGAAACTTGCCGATCGGGCTCGCCGGATCCGCGGAGGTCAGCAGCTCGACGGCGGCGCCGCCGACCTCCAGACAGACGATCGTGGCCCCGTCACTCGCCTGCGGGGCGCCGGGCGCCACGCCGAGCACGTCCCGGTAGAAGGCGACGGCCGCGGCGAGATCCCGGACGGCCACCCCGACGTGGGCCAGAGCGGCGTCGCGCTGGACTTCGGGCGGGAGCACGCGGACATTCTAACCCGGAGCAGGATGACATGGCAGGGTCGCACGCGACGACGGTGACCGACGCGACGTTTCAGTCGGAAGTGGAGCAACAGCCCGGTCTCGTCCTCGTGGATTTCTGGGCGGAGTGGTGCGGACCGTGCCGCGTCATCGCGCCGATTCTCGAGCAGATCGCCGGCGAGTACGCCGGCAAGCTGAGGATCACCAAGCTCGACGTGGACGCGAACCAGCAGACGCCGATGCGCTTCAACGTCCGGTCCATCCCCTCGCTGCTCTTCTTCAAGGGCGGCAAGCACGTGGACACGATCGTCGGCGCGGTGCCCAAGGCGCACCTGGTGGGGAAGATCACGCAGCACCTCTAGGCATGCGCGCCTCGACTGCCGTCCTCACGGAGACGTCGATCCGTCTCTGGGATCTGGCCTTCCCGTACGGCCAGGCGCTGGTGGCCCGTACGCGCGCGCCGTATATCGCCCTCGACAACCTCATCGCCTTCAGCAAGCAGGACCGCGACGGCAAGGTAAACGCGTACCTCGCCGCGTACCTTCCCGACGAGCTGGTCCTGCTCTTCTTCGAGAGCGGGGAGCTGGTCAACGCCGCGCTCCTGAACCCGGCGGGGCGATTCCCGGTAGCGATCGGCGACGCGCTGCGGCGCATCCGCGAGGGCACCGAGCGCGCCGAGATCGCGTTCCACGCCGCGCCGCAGGATCTCCTGGCCGCGATGTACGCCGCCTGCAGCGGGCCACCGCTGCAGGTGGCGCTCGATCCGAGGAGTCCCGAGACCGTGTTCCGCACGCTGTTCGAGCAGAAATGGTCGGGCCTGCTGGAGCTGATCTCGAACGGCCGCGTGAACTACCTCCAGGTGAAGGACGGGCGCTTCGCCTCCGGGCACTTCGCCGAGCGAGTGCCGAACGATCCGCCACTGGCCACGGTGGCCCGGCTGTTCGCGTCCACGCCGCCTGAGCCCCTCCCGCGGGTGGTCGCCAAGCTGTACGACGGGCCGCCGCCGCTTCCGCGGCAGGCGCCGCCCGCCATGATCCAGATGTTCCGGCGCTATACCTGGGATCTGGCGGACCTGATCGAGCGCGAAGCCCCGGGGCAGGGGGCCAAGCGCGCCGAGCGCGTGCGGCAGCGCCTGCTGCCGCAGCACCAGGTGCTCCAGTGGGTGGGAGGGACGCGGGGCGCCGCGCAGGAGGACCCGGTCGTGGAGCCGGTCACCCTGGCGGACGGCGTCGCGACCTGGACCAAGGAGCTACTCACCGAGGTGGAGGTGCTGCAGCCGCAGAGCGCGCCGCGGATCCTGCGGGACGCCGCGCGCGAGCACCGCTTCGCGCTGAACGCGGTCGGGTTCTTCGAGAAGCTGCCGTGGCGCATCCAGTGGTGAGGCGCGGGACGCTGTACATGCTGAGCACCCCCATCGGTCATCTGGGGGATTTTTCTTTTCGGGGCCTGGAGGTGCTGCGGCAGGTCGCGGTCGTCGCGGCGGAGGACACGCGGCGCACCCGCCGGCTCCTGGGGCACTACGAGGTGTCGCCGCCCTTGGTCAGCCTGCACGCGCACAGCCGGCCGGAGCAGGTGGAGCGGCTGCTGGACCGCGTGGCGGCGGGGGAGGACGTCGCGTACGTCACCGACGCGGGCACCCCCGGCGTGTCGGATCCGGGCGCGTCCATCGCGGAGCGGGCGCACGCGCGCGGGATCCCCGTCGTGCCGATCCCGGGGCCTGCGGCCGTCCTCGCCGCGCTGGCGGCCGCAGGGTTCCCCGCCGACCGGTTCCTGTTCCTCGGGTTCCTGCCGAGGAAGGGGAGCGCGCGGGCCGCGCTGCTGGCGCGAATCGCGAGCGAGCCCTGGACCACGATCTGCTACGAGGCACCGGGCCGCACCGTCGCCCTGCTCAAGGACCTGGCGGCGCGCTGCGGCGATGGCCGCCCGGCAGCGGTGGCGCGCGAGCTGACCAAGCTGCACGAGGAAGTGCGCCGCGGAACGGTCGCGGAGCTCATCCAGTATTACGAGGCGCACGCCCCGCGCGGTGAGGTCACGGTGGTCGTGAGCGGTGCGCACGCCGCCGTGGCCGCCCCCGCGGCTCCGGCCCACCCCGACGCGGGCGAGCTGATCGCCGCCATGCGCGCCGAGGGGGCCGCGCCCTCGGCCATCGCGAAGGAGCTGTCCCGACGCCTCGACCTGTCCCGTCACGACGCCTATCGCCTGCTCACCAGGTGATCTCGGTGACTCCCGAGTCGGCGGTGCCGGCGGCGCGCAGAATGATCCCGGTGCGCGACCGCGCCGCAGCCGGCGCGGCTCCACTCACCATCGGCCGCGTGCACTACGACGGTGGCGGCGACTGGTACGCGAATCCCTCCAGCCTCCCCAACCTGCTCCGGGCGATTCGCGAGCGCACCAGCCTCGTCACCACGGAGCGGGAACGGGTGGTGCGGCTGACCGATCCGTTCCTCCCCGACGTCCCTTACCTCTATATGACGGGGCACGGGAACGTCCTCTGGTCGCCGGAGGAGTGCCGGCGGCTGCGCGCGCATCTGGAGGCAGGGGGCTTCCTGCACGCCGACGACTGCTACGGGATGGACAGGTCCATCCGGCGCGAGATCGCGAAGGCGTTCCCGGACCGGCCGATGGTCGAGGTGCCGCTCGATCATCCGATCTACCACCTGATCTACGAGTTCCCGAAGGGGATCCCGAAGATCCACGAGCATGACGGTCTCCCGGCGCAGGGCTTCGGGATCTTCATGGGCGGGCGTCTGGTGCTCTACTATTCGTATCAGTCCGACCTCGGCGACGGGTGGGAGGACCCGGAGGTGCACCACGATCCGGCCCCGATCCGCGAGCAGGCGATTCGCATGGGTGTCAACCTCTTCGCGTATTCAGTGAGTTCGAGCGCGTGAACGCGCCGGACGGGGACCGCGCTGCGCGCGACACCTCCGCTGCGCCGCCCGCTCGATCCGGCCTCGCGGCGAGTGCCACCGCGCCGGACGGGGACCGCGCTGCGCACGACTCCTCCGCTGCGCCGCCCGCTCGATCCGGCCCGGGCACGAGTGCCACCGCGCCGGATGGGGACCGCACTGCGCGCGACACCTCCGCTGCGCCGCCCGCTCGATCCGGCCTCGCGGCGAGTGCCACCGAGATCGTCCGGTCCCTGGCGCGCCTCGAGGCCGTCCTGGCGCGGCGCCGCACCGCAGCGGCGCTGCTCGCCGCGGCGGCCGCGGCGCTCGGCGTCCTCGCCATCGCGGCGCTCGCCGCGCGGGCGGGGTGGCTGCGGTCCGCGGGCTGGGCACCGCTGGCCGCCTGGGTCGCCGCGCTGGCCGCCGCCGTCGTGGCGGCGCGTCCCGCCTGGCCGCGCGCGCGCCGGTCCTCTTCGGCGTTGCGCGAGACCGCGGCACTGGTGGAGCGGGAGCAGGCGCTGCGGCGCGGATCGGTGGTGGGCATCGTGGACGCGGCCGCCGGGACGCCGCAGGGGACCTCGCCGGCGCTGGTGGCGCGCGCGGCCGAGCGCTTGGCCCGCGCGCTCCCGTCGCGCGAGTCCTGGGCGCCGGGGGCGGTGCGGCGGCTGGCGGGCAAGGTGCGTGCGGGGGCGGCCGCCTGCGCCGCGGCTGCCGCCCTCGCGGCGCTCGCGTTCGCCTGGGCCGGCGACGCCGCGGCCGAGCTCGTCTCGCCGATCCGGGCGCTGCGGGCTTCCCTCGGCTCCCGCATCGAGATCGCCGTTTCTCCGCTCGAAGTGCGGCGCGGTGGGGCCGTGACGGTGACCGTGCGCTCCGCGGCGATCGGCGACGCGCGAGCGTTCGCGCGCGAGACCGGAGAGACCTGGCGGGCGATCCCGCTCGCCGCCGCGGGACCTGACCGCGCGACGGCGCGCCTCGCGGACGTGTCGGCGCCGCTGTTCGTCTACGCGCGCAGCGGCCCCCGCTTCTCCGACACGCTGCGCGTCGGGGTCATCGAGCCGCCGTTCATCGCCGAGCTGGTCGTGACCGCGCGCTTCCCCGGCTACCTCGACCGCCCGGACGAGACGCTGCCGCCGGACTCCGGGCCGGTCGCGCTGCCCGTGGGGACCGTGCTCGTCATTCGCGGCACGGCGAGCGCGATGGTGTCGGCCGCGGCGCTGGAGGGGCCCGAGGCTCGCGCCCTCTCGGTGTCGGGGCGCAGCTTCGGCGGCGACCTGGCCGTGCGCCGCTCGGCGACCTGGCGCCTGGCGCTGGCGGATGCGTCCGGCGGGGCGTTCCCCGGTCCGCTGCCCGTATTCGACCTTCGCGCCGTGCCCGACAGCGCTCCGGTCGTGGCGCTGCCGGTGCCGGGAGCCGACACCACCGCTCCGCTCGACCTCAGGCTGCCGCTCGTCGTGGATGCACGCGACGACCACGCGCTCGCTCGGGTCGAGATCGTGAGCTGGCGGGTCAGCCGGCTCGGCGCCGTCGGCCCCCGCATCGTGGACACGGTGCCGGGCGTCGCCGGGGCCGACCACGTGGTGCAGAGCGTCCTGCTCGACATCAACGGGCGCGGGCTGCTGCCCGGCGACACGTTGCGGCTGTTCGCGCGCGCGACCGACCGCGCGCCGGAGCCGCACGTCGGCGCGAGCCGCGAGTACGCCATTCGCCTGCGCTCGATGGCGGAGCTGCGCGACGCGGTGCGGGCCGCGACCGACAGCCTGGCGCGCCGGGCATCGGACCTGGCAGGCGACGCCGCGGAGCTGGGCCGGCGCACCGAGGACCTGGCGGCGCAGCGCACCCGTGGCGACGGAGCGGATTCGGCGCTCGCGCCTGCCGGCGGGCGGACGGGACAGTCGGGCTCGCCCCTGCCGTTCCAGGAGGCACAGCAGGCGGGGCGTGTGCGCGACGAGCAGCAGCGGCTGATCGAGCGCGCCGACAGCCTGCGGCAGGCGCTGGCCGGCGTCGCGCTGGCGGCCGAACGGGCGGGACTGACCGATTCCGCGTGGCAGCAGCGGCTGCGCGAGCTGGACCAGCTGCTGCGGCAGGCGGTGACGCCCGAGCTGCGCGCGCGCCTGGAGGAGCTGCGGGCGGCGCTGGAGCGCCTGGACCCGCGGGCCGTGGAGCAGGCGCTGCGTCGGCTCGCGGAGTCGCAGCAGGAGCTGCGGCGCCAGCTCGAGCGGAGCGCCGAGCTGTTCGAGCGTGCGGCGCTCGAGGGCTCGCTCCAGACCTACGCCCAGAATGCCGAGGCGCTGCGGCAGGCGGAGCTTCAGTGGGCGGGGCGCGCCCCGCAGGAGCACGACACGGCGGCGGCCGCCGAGGCGCAGCGGGCCCTCCGCCACGAGGCCGACACCCTGCGCGCCGGCCTGGAGGCGCTCCGCCCGCGGCTGGCGCAGCGGCAGGACACGGCCGGCGCCGCCACGGTCGCGTGGGCCGCACAGCAGGTCGCGCGCTCGGGCGGCAAGATGGGGGACGCGGGCGCGGCGATGTCCGCGGGCCGGCAGCAGGAGGCCCAGCCGCGCGCCGAGGAGGCGGCGGACGCCTTGCGCGGCGTGCCGGATTCGCTGCGGAGCCGCGAAGCGCAGATGGCGGCGGCGTGGCGCGCCGAGGTTCTGAAGCTGCTGCACTCCGCCGAGACGGAGACCATCGAGCTCGCGGTCGAGGAGCAGGGCATCGCCGACCAGCTCCGCCGCGGCGAGGGCTCCGGCGACGTGAGCGGCCGGCAGTCGGCGCTCGAGCAGGGCGTGGACCAGGTTGCACGGCGGCTCGGCGAGGCGTCGGGACGCAACGCGCTGGTCTCGCCGCGGCTCGGCGCGGCGCTGGGCCTGGCACGCCAGCAGATCGAGCAGTCGCGGCGCTCGCTCGAGCCGCCGCGGACGGATCCCGTCGACGCGGCGGCCCGGGCGCAGGACGCCGCCCAGGCGCTTTCATCGGCGGCGTTCCAGATCATGCGGACGGGGGACGACGTCGCGGGTGCGCAGTCGGGCTCGGGATTCGCGGAGGCGCTCAAGCGGATGGCGGAGCTGGCCACGCGGCAGGGCGGGCTCAACGGGCAGCTCAACGGCCTCCTCCCGATGCTGGGTCCCGGATCCGTCAGCGAGGCGGTGATGCAGCAGCTGCGCGAGATCGCGGCGCGCCAGCGGGCGCTGGCCAACGAGCTCGAGCGCCTGGGCGGCCAGGGGCTGCAGGGACGCCCGGAGGAGCTGGCCCAGGAAGCCAGGCGGTTGGCGGACCGCCTCGAGCAGGGGCAGCTCGACCCGCGGACGCTGGAGCGCCAGCAGCAGCTGTTCAGGCACATGCTCGATGCGGGACGCTCGCTGCAGAGCGACCAGGAGGAAGCCGAGCGCAAGAGCGAGACGGCGCGCGAGCACGCGGCGAGCATCCCGACCGGCGCGGTGCCGCGGGAGCCGGGGCTCAAGTACCCGATCCCGAAGTGGGACCAGCTCAAGGGGCTCTCGCCGACCGAGCGGGCGATGGTGCTGGACTATTTCCGGCGGATCAATGCGGGCCGCTAGGCTCCTGGTGGGGCTGCTCGCGCTGGCGGCCGCGGCGCCGGTCCGTGCGGCGGGGCAGGAGATCCTGATCCGCGCGATGGATTTGGAGCAGGTGGGAGCGTGGAACGAGGCGGGGGCGCTGTACCGCCAGGTGCTCGTGGACGAGCCCACCAATGCGGCGGCCCTGCTCGGCCTGGAGCGCGTCTCCGTTCAGCCGGCGCAGCGGGACACGGTGCTGGCCTACGCGGCGCGCGCCCTTGCAGCGAACCCCGCCGCGCAGGCCGCCTACGCGGTCGAGCTGCGCGTGCTGCGCGCGATGGGCCGGGACTCGCTCGCCGCCGTGGCGTTAGCGCGGTGGGTGGCGGCGGATTCCGGGAGCTCGGCGCCCTACCGGGAGTGGGCGCGCATCTCATTCAAGGCGGGGCGGGTGCAGGATGCGCGGGATGCGGTCCTGCTCGCACGACAACGGCTGCGCGATCGCGCGGCCCTGGCGCCCGAGATGGCGCAGGTCGACGCTGCGGGCGGGGACTGGAGTGGCGCCGCCGGCGAATGGCGGGCCGCGGTCGCGGCGCAGCCCGTCTACGCCGAGGCCGCCGGGTTCGGTCTGCGTCAGGCGCCGGCCGAGATGCACGGCGCCGTAATCGGCACGCTCACTGGGTCGGGGCCGGGCATGGCGGCCGGCCGGCGGGTGGCGGCCGACCTGCTGCTGGGCTGGAACGAGCCGGGCCGGGCGTGGACGCTGCTCCGAGGGGCGCTGCCCGCCGCGGACTCGGAGCGCGCCGTGGTGCTGCGGACCTTCGCCGAGCGCGCCCGGTCGCTCGACGGTCCGGGGGCGCAGCGCGCGGCGGCGGAAGCGTACGACCTGCTGGCCGCGGCGCTCGCGCCGGAGGACGCGGGGCAGATCCGGATCGAGAGCGCGCGGGCCTACGCCGCCGCGGGCGACACCGCGGACGCGAGGCGAGTGCTCCGGAGCCTGTCCGGCGACCCGGCGGCCGACGACGTCACGCGCTCCGCGGCGGCCGCCGCGATGATCGAGCTGCTGGTGAGGGAACGAAACCCGGAGGCGGCGGAACGGACGCTGGCCGGCGCCGGCACGAAGCTCCCCGGCATCGAGCGCGAGCGGCTCGCGCGCGTCGTCGCACGCGGCTGGCTGCAGATCGGCGCGCTGGACCGGGCGGAGCGCGCGGTGGCCGCCGACTCGTCGCTGGCCGGGGACGAGGTGCGGGGCTGGGTGGCCTTGTACCGCGGGCGCCTCGCCGACGCGAAGCGGCTCCTCCGGGGTGCCGGCGCGACCGTGGGTGATCGCTCCCGGGCGCCCGCGCGGGCCGAGACGGTCGCATTGCTCGACGCGGTGGACCGCGACACGCTGCCCGAGCTCGGCTCGGCGCTCCTCCTCGCCGCGCGCGGCGACTCGCTCCACGCCTCGCGCGCCCTCGTCACGGTCGCGCGCGGCCTCCCGGATTCCGGCGCGACCCCGGAGGCGGAGCCCGCCCTGCTCTCGTGGGCGGCGCGGTTCGCGGCCGCGGGCGGGGACTCGGCCGGGGCGGAGGCGCTCTGGCGCGAGGTGGCGGAGCGATTCGGCTCCTCCAACGCGGCGCCGGCGGCGGAGCTGGCCCTGGCCCGCGCGCTCGCCGCCCGCGGCGACCTCAAGGCGGCGGTTCAGCGGCTCGAGGCGATGATCCTGGCGCATCCCGAGAGCGCCCTGGTCCCCGAAGCGCGGCGCGAGCTGGACCGGCTGCGCGCTCTGGTGCCCAACTCGTGAGACGACGCGAGTTTCTCGGCGCCGTCGCAGGCATGGGGTCCCTGCTGTGGACGCACGGGCGCGCGGACGCACGCAGGAACGGCACGCCGTCCGCCGGTGCGTCCTTGCTGGTCCCGATGGACAACGAGCAGACCAACCACCTGAAGGCCTACGGGCTCGCCTACGACGCCGTGCAGCGCGGCGGGCACACCGAGTGGCTGCTCAACTACCGCGGGGGCTCGTTCCTGATCCCGGACGACGGGACGGCCCGCAGGGCCGCCACGCTGGCGGGCATCGCCGTCGCCGCCGTGTCGGACGCGGACGTGCTCGATATCCGCGGCACGATCGAGCAGAGCAACATGGACGCAGTGCCGCTCGAGAAGGCCCCCCGCGTCGCCATCTACTCGCCGCCCTTCGCCCCGCCGTGGGATGACGCGGTGACCCTCGCCCTCCGCTACGCCGACATCCCCTTCACGCGGGTGTGGGATCCGGAGGTTCTCGGCGGGCGCCTGGCCGATTACGACTGGCTGCACCTGCACCACGAAGACTTCACGGGCCAGTACTCGAAGTTCTACCTCACCTACGCCGGCGCGCCGTGGCTGGCCGACATGGTGCGGGAGAACCAGGCGGCGGCGCGCACGCTCGGTTTCCCCAACGTGCCCGCCCTGAAGAAGGCGGTCGCGCGCCGCATCCACGCCTACGTCGAGGGCGGCGGGTTCCTGTTCGCGATGTGCACGGCGACCGAGACGCTGGAGCTGGCCCTGGCGGCGCACGACGTGGACATCGCCGCGGAGTACGCCGACGGCACGCCGATGGATCCCGACGCCGACGCCAAGCTCGACTGGACCCAGGCGATGGCGTGCAAGGACGCCCACGTCGAGAAGAACCCGGCGATCCCTGCCTTCTCCGACATCGACGGGCACCAGGTCAACAACCCGGGGCTGCGCCAGCCGCTGGGCGCCTTCGAGCTGTTCAACTTCAGCGCGAAGATCGATCCGGTGCCGGCCATGCTGGTGCAGTGCCACCGGCAGGTGATCCCGGACTTCTACGGCATCACCACGAGCTTCACGCGCCACACGCTCAAGTCCGCCGACATCGTCCTGGCCGAGGAGCCGGGTGCGCCGTGGGTGAAATACATCCACGGCGACGTGGGCCGCGGGACCTGGACCTACCTCGGCGGCCACGACCCCGAGGACCCGCAGCACCAGGTCGGCAGCGCCCCGACCGACCTGTCGCTGCATCCGTCGTCGCCCGGCTACCGGCTGATTCTCAACAACGTGCTGTTCCCCGCGGCGCGGAAGCGTGAACTGAAGACATGAATCTGCCGCGGCTCGGCGCCGCGGCCCGCTCCGCCATCGCCGCGGCGATCGCGGAGGCCGGGGGGCGCGAGGTGTCGTTCGTCGCCGACGTCGCCGCCGACGGGACGGTCGAGCGCGCCGAGCCGGTCGCGCGCGGCACCGTGGACGCGGTGCTCGCCCTCCCGGGCGTGGCGGCGCGCGGGCAGATGGTGCTGCACAACCACCCGAGCGGCGTGCTGGAGCCCTCCAACGCGGATCTCGACGTCGCCGTCCGCCTGCACGACGGCGGCGTCGGCTTCGGGATCGTGGACAACCGGGCGAGCGAGCTCTACGTGGTCGTCGAGGTGCCGAAGCCGCGCGGCACGGAGCCGCTCGATCCAGTGGCCGTCGCGCGGCTGCTCGCGCCCGGGGGCCCGGTCGCGCGCGAGCTTGGCGTGGCTGAGGATCGCCAGAGCCAGCGCGACATGGCGGCCTACGTGGCCGACGCCTACAACGACGGGACCGTCGCCGTGCTGGAGGCCGGGACGGGGATCGGGAAGAGCTTCGCCTATCTCGTGCCGGCGATCCGCTGGGCTGTGGCCAACGGCGAGCGCACCATCGTCTCGACCAACACGATCAACCTGCAGGAGCAGCTGGTCGGGAAGGACCTGCCGCTGCTGGCCCGCGCGCTCGGCACGCGGGACCGCCCGGTGCGCTATGCGCTCCTCAAGGGGTGGCGGAACTACGTCTGCCTGACGCGGCTGGAGCAGGCGCAGCGCAGCGTCGGCACGCTCCTCGAGCCGGACCGCCGCGACGAGCTGGAGGCCATCGCGTCCTGGGCCGGCCACACCGCGGACGGCAGCCTCTCCGACCTGTCGTTCTCGCCGAGCCCCGAGGTCTGGGACGAGGTCGCCGCCGAGCCGGACCTCTGCAGCCGGCTGCGCTGCCCGCACTTCGACCGGTGCTTCGTGTTCGAGGCGCGGCGCCGCGCGGCCGACGCGGACGTGGTGGTCGTGAACCACCACCTCCTGGCGAGCGATCTCGCCGTGCGGCGGGCCCAGGGGAACTTCGAGGAGGCGGCGGTGCTCCCGCCGTATCGCCGTGCGGTGCTGGACGAGGCGCACCACCTCGAGGACACCGCTGCCACGCACCTCGGGATGCAGGCGACGTCGCGCGGCGTGGAGCGGCTGCTGTCACGGCTGGAGCGCGGCAACCGCGGCGTCCTCCCGGCCTTGCGCGGCGCGCTGGCGGCCGAGGCCGGCGAGGACATGCGCGAGGCGGCGGCCGAGCTGATCGAGGGGCGGCTCCGGCCCGCGCTGGCCGACGCGCGGCGCAGCGCCGAGCTGCTCTTCCGCATCCTCGACGCCTATCTGGCCGGCAAGGCGGACAACGTCGTGCGCCTGGGCGACGGGTTCGCGGAGGACCCCGTCTGGTCCGCCGCCGGCGGCGGGCTCGGCGACGCGCTCGACAACTTCGGCTACGCGCTTGGCCTGGTCCGGGAGGCCGTGGTCGTCCTCGCCGAGCGGCTGGATGCCGAGGACCCTGGGGACCGGATCCGGTCGCTGGCCGGCGAGCTGCGCGGCCTGTCGAACCGCCTCGAGGCGGCGCGGGACGCGGTGCGCGCCACGCTCCGGCCCCCGGCCGGCCTTCCGCCGACGGTGCGCTGGCTCGAACGCCGCGGCGGCACGCACGTCGCGCTCGCCGCGGCGCCGCTCGAGCTGGCGCCGCTCCTCAAGGAGCTGCTCTTCGACCGGATCGAGACGATCACCCTGACCAGCGCGACGCTGGCGACCGGAGGCTCATTCGACTTCCTCGCGCGCCGGCTCGGCCTCGATCTGCCGCCCGCGCGTGAAGGCGTGCGCGAGGTGCTCCCGTCCCCCTTCAACTACCGGGACCAGTGCCTGTTCGTGGTGCCCGACGACCTGCCCGAGCCCCGCGACGACGCGGAAGGGCACGGCACGCGCGTCGCCGAGATCGCGGCCGACCTCGCCCGCGCCTCCGACGGCGGCCTGTTCGTCCTCTTCACCAGCCACCGTGCGCTGCGCCTGGCCGCCGCCGCCCTCGGCGCGCGCGCGGACGTCGCGGGCCGCTGGCCCCTGCTGGTGCAGGGCGACGCCCCGCGCGATCAGCTGCTGCGCCGCTTCCGCGATGCCGGCTCGGCCATCCTCCTGGGTACCGATTCGTTCTGGGAGGGCGTGGACGTGCCCGGCCTCGCGCTCCGGGCCCTGGTGATCGCCAAGCTGCCGTTCCGCGTCCCCACCGAGCCCCTGACCGCCGCGCGCTGCGAGGCGATCGAGGCGGCGGGCGGCGATGCGTTCAACGAGTACCTCGTCCCGCTCGCGGGGCTGAAGCTCAAGCAGGGTTTCGGCCGGCTCATCCGCTCGCGCACGGACATCGGCGTGGTGGTGCTGCTGGATCCCCGCGTGCTGCGGAAGCGGTACGGCGGGGCTCTCCTGGCCGGCTTGCCTGACGCGACGAGACTGGTCGGGCCATGGGATGAGTTGAAGGGACAGATTGAGGCGTTCTACGAACTTCACGGCGTAAGAGGTGAGAGGGACGGGTGAGACGTGAGAGGGGAAGAAGCGTGAGACGTCAGAGGGCAACGGCGTGAGAGGGAGGCCCTCTCACGCATTCCCCTTCTCACTTCTTACGCCGTTGACCCTCTCACCTCTCACTTCTTCCTCTCACATCTCACGTCCCACGCGCTAGCCGGGGAGGTCACGGATGCGGCGACCAGGCAAGATCGTCTGTGTGGGGCGCAACTACGTGGATCACGCCAAGGAGCTCGGCAACGAGGTCCCCAAGGAGCCCCTGCTGTTTCTCAAGCCGCCCTCGTCGGTCATCTTCGACGGCGAGCCCATCGTGCTGCCCGACATGTCGCGGCGGGTCGAGCACGAGGGCGAGATCGGGGTGCTGATCGGAACACGGCTGCGGCAGGGCGACGAGGCGGCGGCCCGCGCCGCGGTCGCCGGCATCACCTGCGTGAACGACGTGACCGCGCGCGATCTGCAGAAGAGCGACGGCCAGTGGACTCGCGCCAAGGGGTTCGACACGTTCTGCCCGATGGGGCCCGTTCTCAAGCCGGTGGACGCGGGCTTTAACTTCTCGAGCCTCGAAGTCGTCTGCCGGGTGAACGGGGTGGAGCGGCAGCGGGGGCGCGCGGCGGACATGGTCTTCGGCATCCCCGTCCTGCTCGCTTTCATATCGCGGGTCATGACGCTGGAGCCCGGCGATCTCGTGGCCACGGGCACGCCGGCCGGGATCGGGCCGCTGGTGGACGGCGACCTGGTCGAGGTCGAGATCCCGGGCGTCGGCGTGCTCCATAACCCCGTCCGCGCCCGCTAGGCCGTGGCGGTTCGCAGCGACGGACGTACCTTTGGAATGGTGTGGGGTATGAGTGCGGCGCCGGCGGGCGCAGTCCTCAGGGATCCTGTGGTTCCGTGCACCTGCGAAGGAGCGATCTGGTGGCTCAGCTGTCCAAGCGCATAGGCAAGTTCCCGGGTTATCCGCTGGCCGAGATCCCGCGTCGCAAGCGGGAGCTGCTGGCCGCCGGTGTGGACGTCATCGACCTCGGGGCGGGGGATGCCGACGTGCCGCCGCCGGCCGTGGCGGTGCGGGCGCTGACGGAAGCGCTCAAGGATCCCGCGATGAGCCGCTACGGGTTCCAGCTCGGCCTGCCGGCGTTCCGGGAGGCGGTGGTGCGGTATCACCAGCGGCGGTTCGGCACCGCTTTCGACCCGATGACCGAGGTGCTCCCGCTGCTCGGGTCCAAGGAGGGCCTGGCGCACTTCGCGCTCGCGACCTGTGAGCCGGGCGACGTCTGCCTCGTGCCGGAGCCCGGCTACCAGTGCTACATCGGGGGCGCGGTCGCCTCGGGCGCCGAGGCGCGCATCGCCCCGCTCCTCGCGGAGAAACAGTTCCTCGTCGAGCTGGGTGAGCTGCCGCGCGACGTGCTGCGGCGGACGCGCCTGGTCTACCTCAACTACCCGAACAACCCGACCGCCGCCGTCGCGCCGCGCGACTACCTCGAGCGGACGGTGGCGGTGTGCCGCGAATACCAGATCGCCCTGGCCTACGACAACCCGTACGTCGAAGTCACCTTCGACGGCTACAAGGCGCCGAGCATCTTCGAGATCGAGGGGGCGCGCGAGGTGGCGCTCGAGTTCCACTCGTGCTCGAAGACCTTCTCGATGACCGGCTGGCGGCTCGGCTGGGTCGTGGGCAACAAGGAGCTGCTGAAGGCGCTGACCACCGTCAAGTCGTATCACGACACGGGTCCGTTCCTGGCGATCCAGGCGGCCGGCGCCGCGGTCCTCGACCGCGCCGAGGAGATGGCCGGGGACACGGTGCGGCTGTTCGAGTCGCGCCGCGACGTCACGCTGAAGGCCCTCGCCGCGGCCGGCTTCGAGATCCAGCCGCCCAAGGCGACGCTCTACCTCTGGGTGCCGCTCCCCGAGGGGATGAAGTCGGCGGAGTTCCAGAAGCAGGCCATGGAGGAGGAAGGCGTCATCGTCCTGGCGGGCAGCTCGTTCGGCCCGTCCGGGGAAGGGTTCTTCCGCATCGCGCTGACGGTCGGCGCGGAGCGGCTCACTGAAGGCGTGGAGCGCCTGGGGCGCGTACTTGCCAGAGCGTAGGAAGTTCGTCCTTCCGCCCAGCCGCGTCTTTCCGCGGTGGTGGCTCGTCCCATCGGTGGCGGCCCATCTCGTGGTGCTGACCGCCGTGATCGAGTCGAGCCTGGAGCACCGCTTCGCGTCCGATCGGGCCCACATCTTCCTGCTGGCGCCGGCGCCGCCGCCGGGTGAGTCCGCGCCGGTGCTGAGCCTGCCCGGCCCGTCGGCGTCATCGCCGCTGCGGCGCTCCCGGGCGGCGGGCGTGCCGCTCGGTGCAGGTCCCGCGGTCACGGTGGAGACGGACACCACGCGCCTCACCATCCACGTCGGCGCCGGCGGCCGCGATACGACGGCGACGGCGACCACCGGGGCGCGCTCCGGGCGCGACTACGCCGGGCGCGGCGTCGCCGCGTTCCAGCCCGCGCTCGGCAACGGGGCCCTGTGGGTGCGGCCGCTGATCGCGCTGACCCTCACGAACCGCCCGATCCGCCTCGACTCGGCGGTGGCGATGCGGATGCGGGTGATGGCCGATTCGGTGGCGCAGCACCCGGTGACCGACCCGTACGCCGATCCCTACAACTCGCGCCCGTGGACCTTCAAGGCCGGCGGCAAGACCTACGGGCTCGACGCCCAGGGGCTGCACCTCGGCAGCTTCACCATCCCCACGCCGCTCCTGGCGTTCCTGTCGATGCCGCAGGGCAACATCGACCAGGCGCGGGCGAACCGCGCGCTGATGAGCATGCGCGCCGACATCCTGCGCGCCGCGGCGCGCTCCGAGTCGGAGGACGCGTTCCGCCAGGCCGTCCGGGACCTCAGGGCCCG
>DATKLR010000040.1:0-40021 GCA_035542295.1 Gemmatimonadales bacterium
GCCGTACTTCACGCTGTGTGAGCCCGCGGCGTTCGTGGCGGTCATCCCGCCGACCGTGCAGAACGCGCCGCTCGACGGATCGGGCGGCAGATGCAGGCCGTACGGCTGAGCGGCGAAGTTGAGGGCCCGGTAGGTGACGGAGGCGCCGCAGCGCGCGGTCCCCGCGTCGGGGTCGATGACGGGCGCGTCAAGGCACGCCTGGGTGAGATCCAGGACGACGTCCGGTCCGACGTTGCCGCCCTGCATCCCGCTCCCGGCGCCGCGCGGCACGAGCGCGACGCCGCCTTCCGCAGCCCAGCGCACCAGCAGCGCGAGGTCCTCGACGTCCTTCGGAGCCGCCACAGCCCGGGGGATGATGCGGAAGATGCCGGCCCCTTCGGAGTAGAGCGCGCGGGCGACGTCGTCGGTCCTGAACTCGCCGCGGAGCCCGGAGGGGGAGGGCGCTAGCACGCGGGCAAGCTAACGGCCGCGCGTTCGGCTTGACAAGCACTTTGGGCTCGGTGATACTGGCCCTTTCATGCCCTCGACAGCGCAGGCCAAGCCCAACCTCATCCGCATCGAGGTGGACCGCCGCCTCGGCCACGAATGGGACGAGTGGGACGGGCGGCCGCTGCCCGGCGGCGGGAACTTCGACACGCCGCCCCGCCGGTTCTTCGCGTATGCCGCGCTCACCCTCGCCGTCGTGGCAGGGAGCCTCTACCTCGCGCTCTACCTGCTCGGCCCGAGGCTGGCGACGCTGTGGGCGCCGCTGCCCCGCGCCCTGGTGCTCGCCCTCTCGGCGCTCACGGTGATCGCTTGGGCTTGGTTCGTGCTGCTGGCGGCGTCGTACTACGGGCCGGCGCTGCTGCTGCCCGAGCGTCTCGCCGAGCGGGGGCCGTTCCTCGCGCTGATGCGGTGGACCTCGCAGGTCGCCCGGCGGTTCGGCGTGCGCGACTGGGTCGAGCACGCGGCGGTGGAGGTGTACAACGGGCTCGCCTCGCGCCGCGGCCGCAAGGTGGGGAAGGGCGAGCTGCTGGTGCTGATTCCGCGCTGCCTCTCGAAGGAGGCGCTCGACGGAATCCTCGACGTGGCGGGGCGCTACGACGTGCCGGTGTTCGTCGCCACGCGCGGGCAGCTGGCGCGGCGGGCGATCCGCGAGCGCCGGCCCCGCGCGGTCGTGGCGGTCGCGTGCGAGCGGGACATGGTGAGCGGCCTGCACGACGTCGCGGCGAAAGTGCCGGTGCTGGGCCTCACGATGCGCCTGCCGTCGGGGCCCTGCAAGGACGCGGCGGTCGACGTGGCGAAGCTCGAGAGCTGGGTGAAGAGCTTCGTGGAGGCGGGCTAGGGACTCTGCGGGCCGCCCGTGTCCGTCCGAGGTTTGGGCGGCGGGAACACCACCTTGAGCCGCGCGAGGAGGGAATCGAGCAGGGCGTGCTGGAGCGTGCTGTCCGGCACCATCCGTTCGAGGTCCCGCTCCGGCTCGCTGGGATCGTAGGCGATCCGCCGCACGCATTCCGCCGCCAGACGCGTCTTGCCCGCCGTCGGGTCCGCGAACAGCCGCAGCTTCACGATGTGATCGAAGTCTCCCGCGCGCGCGTCCACCGTCCGCTTTGAGACGACGTCGTACCACTGCGTCTCGAGGTAGCCCTCGTCCGCCGCCACGCTGACGACCGCGAGGCCGGCGGTCCGCACCTCCCGCTGGGCGGCCGCGATCACGGCATCCGGCGCCGCATCGAGCAGGACCGTAACGCTGCCCGGCAGGGGCCCGTAGACGGGACGCACGCCGCCGAAATGCGCGCACGCCGCCGCGGCCGCGACCACCGCGGCAGCCAGGGCGGCGGCGCGACTAGTGCTTCGCAGTATCGGGGGAACCCGGATGGGCGCGGGTGGAGTCGACGCCCGGCGTCGCGGGCGCGATCTGCACGCCCTCGTCACCGTGGTGGTGCCCCGCCGCGCGCTCCGTGATGATCGCCTGGAGCCGCGCGGTCGGCACGCCGAGGGCGTGGTCGAAGCTGAGCTTCCCGCCGAGCATCGCGGTATAGAGGAGAATGAGGATGCCGATCACTCCAGCGGTGAGCGCGATCGGCTGCTCCTTCTCGCTCCAGACGCCGCGCCGCACGATCCGCCAGACCGCGAGGATGCCGAAGATCGTGAGCACGATGAACGCGAGCGTCTCGTGCGTCTCCATGATGGCATGCGCCTGCTCGCTGTGCTCGACGACGTGCTCGGCGAGCAGGCCGGCGACGATGGCCGCGATCGTGCCGACGACCCCGGCCAACAGCGTCCAGAAAGCGGCCGCCTTGAGCGACTCGCGCTTGAAGAAGATGCCGAGCAGATCGAACAGGACCGACACCGGCAGGAGCGCCGGCGGCAGGTCGTTCACGGCGGCATGGAGCCGCGGCCAGTCGTAGCCGAACAGCATCGTCACAGCCCCAGGTTGGACAGCGTGGGCGGCGTCGTACCGTAGTCGTAGAAGCCCTTGCCCGACTTCTTCCCGTACCAGCCCGCGAGGACCATCCGCTTGAGCAGCGGCGGCGGCGCGTAGCGCTGCTCGCGGTACTCCTCGAACATGATCTCCGCGATCTTGTACGTCGTGTCCAGCCCGACGAAGTCCAGCAGCACGAACGGGCCCATCGGATAGCCGCAGCCGAGCTGCATCGCCTTGTCGATGTCGGGCGCGGAAGCCACGCCGTGCTCGAGGGCCCGGATCGCGTCGAGGAGATAGGGCACCAGCAGGAGGTTCACCACGAACCCCGAGTTGTCCTTCGCCGCGATCGGCTCCTTCCCCAGCTTCCTCGCGAACGCGAAGGCGCGCTCGAACGTGTCCGGCGCGGTGGTCACGGTGCGCACGACCTCCACCAGCTTCATGAGCGGCACGGGATTGAAGAAGTGCATCCCGACGAACTTGTCCGGCCGCTTGGTCGCCGCCGCCATCGCCGCGATGGTGAGGCTCGACGTGTTGGAGGCGAAGATCGCGGTCGGACGGCACAGGCCGTCCAGCTGCTTCCACAGCGTGTTCTTGAGCTCGAGGTCCTCGGTCACCGCCTCCATGACGATGTCGGCGTCCTCGAGGTCGGCGACCCTGGTCGTGAACCGCAGGCGGCCCAGGGTCGCATCGCGCGACGCCGCGTCGAGCTTCCCCTTCTCGACGAGCTTGTTCAGGGATCCGGTGATGCCGGCCTTGCCCTTGGCGAGGAGCTCGTCGCTGACTTCGCGCACGACGGTGGGGAAGCCCGCGGCTGCTGCGGTCTGGGCGATCCCGCTGCCCATCAGGCCGCAGCCCAGCACGCCGACGGTGGTGATCTCACTCATGAGTGGCCGGAGCTCCCGGGTGGCTTGGGGTTGGGTGGCGACGACGAGCCCGGCGGCGGCCGGAGCGTATCCGCCACGTCCTCGACCGATTTCTTGATTTCGCTCGCGATGCGCATGAATGCCGACGCGCGCGGGCCCGCGATCTGCGGCCGGGGCCGGATCTCGCCGCGCTCCAGCCGGTCCAGCACCTGCTCCAGGGCGGTCTGCATCCGCATCGCCTTGCCGCGATAGGTGCGCGCGGCCAGGCCCGACAAACCGAGACCCGCGAGCAGCGGGAGCCAGGCGAGCAGGACCAAGCCGGGGACCAGGGCCAGGATCAGGGAGCCCACCACGCCGGCCGCGGCGAGGACGCCGATCCCCGTAACCGACTGCTCGCGCATATTGCTCACGTCCGCCGCCAGCTCGGCGTGGCAGTAGCCGTCCTCGAGCGCGTTGAGCTGCACCGAGACGTCGAGCGCGCGGGCGAGGTGATACGGCTTCCCCTGCAGCGACAGCCCGCGCTTCATCTCGGCGAGCAGGCCCTTCTGCCGTTCCCACACCGTGCGGTCGGGGAGGCGGCGCTTGGGCGTCATCGCCTCCTCCTCGGTCATGAACTCGGCGATCGCCTGCTCCAGTGCCGCCTTGTCGCCCGGCACGACGCGATGGGCGAGCAGCATCCGCGGCCCCACCCACCGCCCGACGAAACTACGCTCCAGCGCCGCGCCGCCGGCCGCCTCCTCGTACATCGCCTGCCGCAGGAAACGCCCGGGGATGCCGACCTCCGAGCCGAGCTTCAGCAGCTCCGGCTCGGTCATCCCCTCGCCCGTGTCCATCTCGCCCGCCTGCAGCTCCGCGGCGCGCTGGATGATCCGCTCCAGCTGCTCACGGGTGATCTTGCGGGGGGCGAGCTCGCCGGCCATCCGCTACCCTCGCCGCTCCGCGCTCTGGGGCTCCCGTCCGGAAGGCAAGGCCGTGCCCGGAGCGGGAGTGGCGAGCGCGGCCGCCGTCGCCGGCGCGGCCAGCGTCGGCGCGGACGGCTCTGACTGCCGGTACGCCCCAAGGAACGGCTTCAGCAGGTCGATCGGCAGCGGGAAGAAGGTGGTGGAGTTCTTCTCCGAGGCGATCTCGGAGACGGTCTGGAGGAACCGGAGCGTGATCGCGGCCGGCTCCTGCCCGATGATGTGAGCCGCCTGCGCCAGCTTCTCGGACGCCTGCAGCTCGCCTTCGGCGTTGATGACCTTGGCCCGCCGCTCGCGCTCGGCCTCGGCCTGGCGCGCCATCGCCCGCTTCATCTCGACCGGCAGGTCCACGTCCTTGACCTCGACGGCCGAAACCTCGATCCCCCACTCCACCGTGCGCGAGTCGATGATCACCTTCAGCGTCTCGTTGATCTTGTCGCGCTCGGAGAGCAGCTCGTCGAGCTGGTGCTGGCCGCAGACGCTGCGCAGCGTGGTCTGAGCGAGCTGGCTGGTGGCGTAGAGGTAGTTCTCGATCCCGATGATCGCCGCCGCGGGATCTTTCACCTTCATGTAGAGCACGGCGTTCACCCGGAGCGAGATGTTGTCGCGCGTGATCACGTCCTGCGGCGGAATGTCCAGCGCGACGATCCGCAGCGAGACGCGGTGCATGTGCGCGATCATGCTGGGGAGGAAAACCAGTCCCGGCCCCTTGGTGTTCCAGTAGCGGCCGAGGAAGAACGCCACTGCCCGCTCGTACTGCTTGATGATCCGCAGGCTGGACAGCGCGTAGAGTGCTGCCACCGCGGCGATGACTGCGAGAGCGTCCACCGGACGGTCCTCCTACTTGGCGAAAGCTTCGACCAGGACGGCGGCCCCCTGGCCGCCGCCGATGCAGGCGCTGCCGATTCCGAACCGCTTGCCGCTCCTCCGCAGGGCGTGGAGGAGGTGGATGGTGATCCGGGTGCCGGAGGCGGCCAGCGGGTGCCCGATCGCGATCGCGCCGCCGTGCACGTTGACCTTCTCCCGCGGCAGGCCCAGCTCCTTCTCCACGGCGACGTACTGCGGCGCGAAGGCCTCGTTGATCTCGATCAGGTCCACCGCGTCGAGCTGCATCCCCGTCTTCTGCAGCAGCTTGCGGATCGCGGGCGCCGGCCCGATGCCCATGTACTTGGGCTCCACGCCGGCCACGGCCCAGCCCACCAGCCGCCCCAGCGGTGTGAGCCCTTTGGCTTTCGCGGCCTGCTCCGAGGCCACGACGCAGGCGGCCGCGCCATCGCAGATCCCGGAGGCGTTCCCCGCCGTGACCAGCCCGTCCTTCTTGAAGTAGGGCGGGAGCTTGGCGAGACCCTCCAAGGTCGTGTTCGGGCGCATGTGCTCGTCGGCGCGGAACGGGACCATCTGGCGCGTCTTCGCGTCCTTGACCTGGACCGCGATCACCTCGTCCTCGAAGACGCCCTGGTCCCACGCCTGCTTCGCGAGGCGCTGCGAGCGCTCGGCGTACTCGTCCACTTCCCGCCGCGTGAGCTGGTACTTCTCCGCGAGGTTCTCCGCCGTCTGCGCCATGGAGAAGCCGCACTGGGGGTCGGTCAGCGACTCCCACAACAGGTCCTCGAGCGGCGCCGGCGGGCCGAGCTTGAGGCCCCAGCGCGCGCCGCGCACGACGTGCGGCGCCTGGCTCATGGACTCGCCGCCGCCGGCGAGCACCACCTGCGATTCGTCGAGGAGGATCTGCTGCGCGGCCTGCGTGATCGCCTCGAACCCGGAGCCGCACAGCCGGTTCACAGTGAGGGCCGGGACCTCGATCGGCAGGCCCGCCTTGAGACCCACATGGCGGGCGAAGTAGATGGCGTCCGCCGAGGTCTGGAGGGCGTTGCCGAAGACGACATGGTCGAATTCTGCGGGGCCGAGGCCCGACCGCTCCACGGCGCCCCGGGCCGCCGCCGCCGCGAGATCGATCGCCGAATGGTCCTTGAGGGTGCCGCCGAAAGTGCCGAACGGCGTGCGCACGCCGCTCAGGAACACCACGTCCTTGTCCCTGCCCTGCGTCTTCATTCCGGAACGGCTCCATCGCTTTGCGGAAAAGCCGGGGCACCCCGGCAGCGGCCGGAATATGTCAGCGGGCGACCCGCTCCGCTATCCACGTGGCAACGGTCTTCGTGCCGGATTCTCCGCCCAGATCGGGGGTCGTCCTTCCGGCGGCGATGGCCTCGCGGACGGCCTGCTCCAGCGCCTCGGGTGCATCCGCCACCTTCAGCTCCCGCAACAGCATCGCGGCGGTGAGGATGGCGGCGAACGGGTTCGCGACGTCCTGGCCCGCCAGCGGCGGCGCGGAGCCGTGCACCGGCTCGAACAGGCCGGCGCGGCCGGGGTGGAGGTTGGCCGAGGGGGAAATGCCGAGGCCGCCGACGAGCTGGGCGCCGAGGTCCGAGAGGATGTCGCCGAAGAGGTTTTGCGTCACGATGACCTGGAAGCGCTCGGGCTCACGCACCAGCTCCATGGCGAGCGCGTCCACGTAGCGGTGCTCGCGCTCGATGCCCGGGTACTCGGTCCCTACCTCCGCGAAGACGCGGGTCCAGAGCCGGTGCGCGGGCACGGCGTTGGCCTTGTCCGACATCGTGACCCGCGTCCTGCCGTGGGCCTTCGCCCACTCGAACGCGTACCGGATAATCCGCTCCACGCCCTTGCGGGTGTGCACTTCCTCGGCGAGCTGCACCTCGTCCGGCGTGCCGACCCGGATGCCGCCCCCGGCGCCGACATAGATCCCTTCGGTGTTCTCGCGGACGATGGCGAGATCGATCGAGCGCGGTCCGGAGGGCGGGTCCTTGAGCGGGCAGAGCGAGGGATGGAGCAGCGTGACCGGCCGCAGATTGACGTAGAGATCGAGCCGGAAGCGCAGGCCCAGCAGGATGTCGCGCGCGTGCTCGTTCCCCGGCACGCGGGGATCGCCCAGCGCGCCGACGAAGATCGCGTCCACGTCGTTCCGCAGGTGCTCGACGGCCGAATCCGGGATCGTCTCGCCGGTGGCGAGGTAGTGGTCCGCGGAGTAAGGAAGGCGCTCGACGTCGAGCGTGAAGCCGAAGCGGCCTCCGGCGGCCTCCAGCACCGCGAGCGCTGCGTCCACCACTTCCGGCCCGATCCCGTCGCCGGGAATCGCCGCGATGCGGTGGCGCGTCACTCGGGCACGGTCATCTGGCGGCCGCAGGTGATGCAGTACCTCCAGCCGAAGTCCAGCTCCGTGCCGCAGGCGGGGCAGTGCACCACGCCGACGTTCTGGCCGCAGTGCGGGCAGAAGATCACGGCGCGTCCGACCGGCAGCTCGCCACCGCAGAAGGAGCAGGGCGCGCTGCCGATGCGCGGCGAGACTGACGGCGAGGTCTCCTCTTCGAGCGCGAAGGGCATACCGTCCGCACCGGCATCCGCCTCGAGGGAATCCGCGCCCGCTCTCCCGTCCACCGCGTCCAGCTCGAGCGGGGGCTGGAGCTCGGGCTCCCGCGCCGGCTCGGTTGCCTGCTCGTCCGCGACCGGCGGACCGCCGAGTGCCGCGCGCACGTGGCCCGGGTCGAAGGTCACCTTCGCGCTCCCGTAGTGCTTGAAGAAACCGGTGTCCGGATTGACCGCCGCGGCCTCCCGCGCCAGCGCCTCGCGTACTTCGGCCGGCTCGACGAGGGCGTAGCCGCGCTCCCCGGACAGGAGTCGCAGCACCACCATCTCGTAGTCCTCGTGCGTGTCGAGGCCAAGGTGCGTGCGGTGGGTGCGATACGGGATCAGCCGCTGATACAGCTCGGCGACCTCCACGGGGCCGTGGACGCGCGCCGGATCGAGCTCGGCGAGGTTCCGGATGAGCTGCCGGAACAGCCGGTCGAGTTCGTCGGTCGAGGGAGAGGCGGGTGAGCTGGGCACTCGCGCCACGTTAGAGGCACCTCAAGCCCTTGTCAACCAATCCCGTACGGCGTCTAGACCGGGTCCCTGTCCGGGTCGCAGTCGAGGTACTTGCCCTTCGCACGCTCCGCCGCGAGCCACTCGGAGAAGGACGATCTGACCAGACCTTCCGTCTGGCGCTGCTCCGCCGCCGCCGTCGTCGCGAGATGGTTGGCGTACTCGTTCTTTGCGTGGCCGGCGTGGCCGCGGACCCACTTCCACGTCACGTCGTGCTGCTCGGCGGCGGCGGCCAGCTGCTGCCAGAGTTCGAGGTTCTGGACCGCGCCGCCCTTCCGCCGCCAGCCGCGCGCGCGCCATGCGGGTACCCACTCCCGCATTCCCGTGATGAGATACGACGAGTCGGACACGAACAGCACGTCGAGCCGCCGCCCCTTGGCGCTCAGCAGCTCCAGCGCGGCGATCGCCGAGCGCAGCGCCATCCGGTTGTTGGTGGTGTCCGGCTCGGCAAGGCAGTAGTCGCGGCGCTCGAAGCGGCCGGACGCCGTGCGAGCCTCGACGAGGCCACCCGCGCCGCCGGGGGTGGGGGGCTCCATCCCGTTGCCGAGACATGCCTCGTCGGCGTGCACGACGACGCGAGAGCGTGCGTCCGTGCCTCCGTGCGTCCGTGCGTCCAGCAGAGGATCAGCGATGGATGATTACCGGGATCGAGGCCGCCCGCAGCAGCTTCTCGGCGTGCGAGCCGAAGGCCCAGGCATGGCGTCGGCCGCCGTGCGCCCCCGCAATCAGGAGATCGGCACCGTGCTCCGCGACGAATGCGGTCACACTCTTCGTCACGTCCCCCGACAGGCGATGCGTCCGCGCGTCGACGCCCTTCTCCGCCAGCGAGGCAGCGGCTCTGGCCAGCAGCTCGTCCCCCGTCGCCGCGTCGTCGGTGACGTGGACTATCGTGAGCGGAATGCCGAGCGCCTCCGCGTAGCGCGCCGCGAGGGCGAGCGCGTGGTTGCTCGTCTCGCCGCCATCCAGCGCGACCACCGGACGTTCGCACGCCGACGGTTTCTCGCCGGCCACGAGCACCGGCTTCGGGGAGTGCTTGATGATGCGGATGGTGACGGCGCCGAGGGTGCCCGGCTCGCCGTGCAGCTCGCCTCGGCGCCCGACCACGATCGCCTCCGCCTGGTCGGCGAGCCGGATCAGCTCCTCATCCGCGAGGCCCACCGCGCGCACCGGCTCCGACCTGAGGCCGGCCTCGGCCACGCGGGCTGTCGCGGTCTCGAGAATCCTCGCGGCGCGCTCGTCCAGCGCCTCGCGCAGCTCGGCCGCGATCGGAGCGGCGGGCAGCCCCTCGGTCCACAGCGGACCGGTGGTCTCGAACAGCGGCGCCTCAAGGAGGCGGATGTCGGTGATGGCGGCGACCACGATGGTCGTCCTGAAACGCCGACCCAGGGAGAGAGCGGCTTCGAGTGCGGCATCGGCTCCGGGGGAGCCGTCGAGCCCGACGAGGAGTCGGGTGAACATCCGGGATCGGCCTTCAGCCGTCCCAGGGAGGATCGACCTCCCCCCGGTCGTCGATCTGCTGGCTGTGCCGTACGTGACGGTCCAGACAGGCGGGGCAGTAGTACAGCCCCTCGAGATGGTCGTCCGCCACGAGGTTCTCCGTCGCGCCGCAGTACACGCACGCGGCGGACTCGGCCGCGACGTCGGCCTTGTTGACCGGTTTCATGGCGCCCTCCGTTGCCATTGGTAACATACTTCCTGCGCGGAGGTCCGGCACCTCCGTTCTTGCACGGTGCGCCTCTCAGGCCGGCGCGCCGCCCGAGTGGACGGCGATGGTGCCGGGCGCGCCGGCGGTGACGGTCCCTATGATCGCGGCCGCCAGCGACTTGCGCGAGACCAGGGAACTCGCCAGCGCCGGAGCCGAGTCGGCGGCGACCGCCAGGAGGAGTCCGCCGGAGGTCTGGGCGTCCGCGAGGATCAACCGCTCGACCTCGTCCAGCGCGGGATCGAACTCGGTCGTCTGGCGCGCCGCCTGGAGATTGCGGCGGGTCCCGCCGGCGATGTGACCTGCTTCCGCGAGCCTCCGGACGCCGACCAGGCGCGGAACGGCGCCGGCCCAGATCTCGGCCGCCACGCCCGACGCCACGAGCATCTCGTTGAGATGTCCGAGCAGGCCGAAGCCGCTCACGTCGGTCGCGGCGCGCACACCCGCTTCCCGCGCGGCCTCTGCCGCTCCGTCGTTCAGCGCCGTCATCGAGGCCACGGCCGCAGCGACGGCGTCGGCCGGCGCAGCACCTTTCTTCAGCGCCGTCGCGACGATGCCGGTGCCGATCGGCTTGGTCAGGACGAGGCGGTCGCCGGCGCGGGCGCCGGCATTGGTCGTTATCCGGTCCGGGTGCACCTCGCCCACGACGACCAGACCGTACTTGGGCTCGGGGTCGTCGATGGAGTGGCCGCCCACAATGGCGGCGCCCGCCCGCGCAGCCGTCTCGGCGCCGCCCTTCAAGACCTCGCCGAGCAGGTCGAGCGGGAGCTTGTCGCGCGGCCAGCCCACGAGGTTGAGGCACCAAAGGGGCCGGCCGCCCATCGCGTACACGTCCGACAGCGCGTTGGCCGCGGCGATCTGCCCGAAGGCGTACGCGTCGTCCACGATCGGCGTGAAAAAGTCGGTCGTGAGGACGAGCGCGCGCTCGGCGGAGAGGCGGACGACGGCCGCGTCGTCACGGCCGCCTTGATCCACCAGCACCGCCGGGTCGTGCCCCGGGGGGATGAAGCGCAGGACCTGCGCCAGCTCAGCCGGGCCGAGTTTGCAGGCTCAACCCGCGCCGTGAGAATACGACGTGAGCCGGATGCGGTCGCGCGGATTGACGGGCTGGTCCGCCATGGCGTCGCCTCGATGGTGAGGATGGTGCGTGCTGCGCGTTACTATGCTATCTGCCGTCTGCACGTCCTCGGAACCCGGCGTCTCGCAACTCGCAACTGTGCTAAGCGTACTCGCGCGCGATGAGCCACCCGCGAAGCGCGACGAGGGTGCGTTCCTCGGCGTACGGGCCGCCGCCAACGGTCCCCTTCTGCGTCTGCATCTTGGCGAGCCGCGGGGCCGCGAGCGCGACCGCCTCCTTGGCCTGCGGGAGCGGCACCGCCACGAGGGCGTCGACCGCATGCGCGATGTCGAGATTCCGCCACGAGCCGTCCGGCTTCTGGTTGAGCGCCAGATGCTCGGCGAGGATGGGGAGCTGCCCGCGGAAGGGCGGCGGGGCCCACGCAATGGCGGCGAGCGCGCCCACCGTGAGGGTGGGAGCCCACAGTCCGCCCCACGAGTCCCACATCTTGGGCAGTCCCAGCAGGCTGCCGACGTGGCGCCGCACCAGCGTCCGCTCCTCCTGACCGGCCCGGAGCACCGTGCGCAGCGCGAAGCACGAGGCGAGGAACCGCGCACCCTGGTCCGAGGTCACCGTGGCGCCCGTCGGCAGGGTGAGGCGGCGGATGGTGCGGCCCGACGAGCGATACGAGAAGAAGCCGCCGATCGCATGCTCGCAGAGCTTCAGCTCGTGCCGCCGCGGCGTGCACCCCTCGGCGAACGCGCCGTCCTTCTCCTGTCGTCCCAGGATCCAGCCCACGCTCCGGTGCACGGGGTGCGAGTCGGGCGGGGCGCCCAGATCCATCATCTCCCAGGCGAGCCAGGCCGTGGCGACGAGGTCGCCGCCGACGCTGCCGTCACCGCGCGGGCGCGCCCGGCGCTCCCGCAGCAGCACGTCCGCCAGGCGCTCGTCGTCGGGGCGCGATGCGCCGAGGAGACGACGGGCCACGACTCCCTGCCGGGTGTCGCGCCCGGCGAAGTACGCGCTCGCCCGCTCGATGGCGAGATGGACCGGGTTCATGAGGCAGAAAGCTACGGGGGTGTCAAGTGAGCAGCCAAGCGCAGCCCAGCCCCGCGACCAGATACTTGAGCAACGACGCCACGAAGGCCCTGGCCTCCCCGTCCGCCGGGGCCCCCGCCAGTGCCCGGCGGAGCCACCGGTCGCCGGCCGGGAGCGCACCCAGCAGGAGGAAGAGAATCCCCCAACCGCCGTGCCCCAGGGAGCCGAACCAGAGGGCCGCCACCAGGGTGAGGATCAGGGCCTCGAACGTGGCGCCGGGCCACACCCGAGACAGGAGCCCGGGGTCCGGGCCCCGGGGTCCGGGGCCCGAGGTCGCAGTCCCCGGCCCCCGGATCCCGGATCCCGGGTCCCGGGTCGTCCAGCGCGCCGTCAGCAGCCCGGTCGCGATGAACAGGGCGGCGACGAGCACGAACGCTTCCACGATCGCGGTCAGGCTCATGGGCCTTGCCATCCCGGCCCGCGCAGCGCCCGACCGGGCCGCTCCCCCGTGAGGTGCCCGCCATCCAGCGTGAACCGGCCGTTCACCAGCACGTAGCGGATGCCCACCGACGGCTGGTGCGGGTCCTGGAATGTGGCCCGGTCCGCGACCATGGTGGGATCGAAGACGGTGATGTCCGCGAAATTCCCCTCGCGCAGGATGCCGCGCCGCTTGAGCCCCAGCCGCTCCGCGGCCACGCCGGTCATCTTGCGAACGGCGGCCTCGAGCGTGAGCGCGTGCTCTTCGCGCACATACCTGCCGAGGATGCGCGGGAAGGTGCCGTAGGCGCGCGGATGAACCACCCGCATGTGCAGCGGCCCGTCGGGGGCCACGGCGCCGAAGTCCATCCCGACGCCGATCCAGGGCGCGGCCACTGCGGCGCGGACGTCGGCCTCGCTCATGGAGAAGTAGGCGGCACCCGTCCGCGCGTGGTCCGCGAGCAGGATGTCGAACAGCACGTCGTACGGGTCCCTGTGCTCGTCGCGTGCGATCTCCGTGATGCGGCGCCCCTCGTAACGCTTGAGCGTCGAGTCGAGCACGCCCAGCACCATCACGCCCGAGAGCCCTCCCGCTCCCCCCGAGAAGCTCTCCTGCCTGGTACCGCCCCCCATCTCGCGCCTGATCCGCGCCCGCGTCGCCGGGTTCCGGAGCCGCGCGAGCATCGAATCGACGCCGCCGGCGTGCGCCCACGCGGGGATGGACGCGTCGAGGCTCGTGGCCGACGCGGTATAGGGATAGCTGTTGGCGCCCACCCTCTGCCCCGCGGCGCGCAGCCGATCGAAGCGCGCGAGGATCCGGGGCATGCGCCCCCAGCTGGCGCGGCCCGCCACCTTCAGGTGCCAGACCTCAACCGGCACACGGGCCTCGCGGCCGATGCGGAACGCCTCCGCCAGCGCCTCGTCGATCCGCGACCCCTCGTTGCGGATGTGCGTCGCGTAGACCCCGCCATACTTCGCGGCGACCTTCGCCAGCGCGATCAACTCCGCCGTCTTCGCATAGAACGCCGGGGCATACACCAGTGCCGAGGAAACACCGAGCGCGCCCTGGCGCATCGCCGTGTCCGCCAGCGCCTCCATCTCCGCCAGCTCGGCGGCGGTCGGCGCGCGGTCAGCGTCGCCGAGGACGTAGCGTCGCACCTGCGTCGCGCCCACGAAGGTCGCGATGTTGAGCGGCGTGCCGGACCGCTCCAGGCGGCGGAAGTAGCCGTCGAGATCGTGCCAGTCCACCACCAGGTCCCACGCGGCGTACTGCGCGCTGTCCTCGCGCAGCGTCGCGGCGTCGACCGGCGCGATCGAACTGCCTTCCCCGGTGATCTCGGTGGTCACCCCCTGCGTCACCTTGCTCACGCCGCGCGGGTCCACCAGGATGGTCGCCTCCGAGTGCCCGAGCATGTCGATGAAGCCGGGGGCCACCACGAGGCCGGAGACGTCCACAGTGCGGCTCGCGGTGCGCCCGCTCAGGTTGCCGATGGCGGCGATCCGGTCCCCGCTCACGGCGACGTCGGCGCGCCGGCGCGGCGCGCCGGTGCCGTCCACCACCGTGCCTCGGACCAGGAGAACGTCGTAGTCGGGTGCGCGGCGGCCGAGCAGCCCCGGGGAGCGTGTCGAGGCGAGCGAGAGTGCCGCGAGCAGGCAGGCACCGCCCAGCGCGAGCGGAGCGCGCATCAACTGGCCTTGGTGAGGACGGCGTCGAGCGCCGCCCGGACCCAGACCCGCACTTCGGCCGGCGTGAGCCGGCGGCGCCGCTCTCCCGGGCGCGCCACGAGCCGCACGGCGAGCGTGTCGGGGTCCTGCACCGCCAGGACGGCGACGCTGGTCACGCCGATCTCGGCGAGACGGCGCGCGTTCGTGGTGCCGATGCCGCGCAGCGTGACGAGCCGCGCTGCCTCGATCCAGCGCTGCGCCTCGTCGACGCTCGCGCCCGTTTCGCGCGCGACCGTGCTGGCCGGCATGCACGCCAGCCGGAACGGAGACTCGCCCGCCTCCTGCAGACGGAACGCGGCCGACGCCGGCACGCCGGGCACCTCGACGAGCGAAGGTGTGGTGCTGCTGATGGTGTAGCGCTCCATGCCCGAGAGGACCAGCATCGCGAACGCCACACCGGCCGCCGCCGTCACCGTCTTGCGCCGGATCCGGACCGGCTCACGGCGCGGAACCTCCGGCGTCGAGATACCGAAGCACGCCAGCAGGTGGAAGACGGACCAGCACTCCAGGGCGAAGACCGGGAAGCCGACGAACCCCAGCAGCGGCATCTCGAACAGCTTGAGACCTTCGAGACCGGGCACGGTGTAGATCCAGCGGCTGCGCGCGAAGGAGTTGTACAACTCCCACAGCAAGCCGATGCCCGCGCCCCCGAGAAGCAGCCGGACGATGCGGCCGGCCTCCCCGCGCTCCAGATCCGCGATCAAGGACCAGCGCGGCTCGCGCCGATACAGCGCCGGCTCCGCGAGCAGCGTGGTCGCACCCCAGACCAGCGGGAAGAAGTAACGCGGCCAGACGAGCGGCAGCGCGAGGAAGACGATGCCCGCGACGGCCGTGAGACGCAGCCCCGCCGGCGTCACGCGCATCGGCTTCGTGGGCACCGTGGTCGCCACGCCCCACGCCTCGAGCGCGCGGGCCGCCAGTAGGATGGCCGGGAGCACCGTCGCAAACGCGAGCGAGATGCCCACCCACCGCTCGAGTCGACCGGCGGGGACGTTGATGTAATACCAGTCGGCGAGGCGCCAGTTGAGCAGCTCGAAGAAGAACCAGAACACGGCCGACCACGCGAACACCGAGACCGCGTGCACCGGGTGGGCAGTGAAGGGGTCCGCGTCTTCGCGCCGGGCGACGAGCGCCGCCATCAGGACGATGGTCGGGTACCAGGCGGCCTGGTAGAGCCAGGTGGCGGCGGGCTCCACGCCGCGCAGCGCCAGTCCGATCGCCAGCCCGAGGAGCGCGGCGGCGACGGCCGCGACATACGGGGCCGTCCGGGCGTTCACGAGCGCGCCGCCCGCGCGGCACCGCCTCCGCAAGGATGCATACGGTCAACCTACGAAGCGTGGCGGGGGTCGCAAGGCCGGACTACGTTTCGTCGTGGCGGATCACCTGACCTCGCTTCCTCCTCCCGGGAACTACACGAACGGCACCTTCCTGTGGGAAGGCATCATCAACGGGCCCGTGCGCTCGCGCCGCCTCGGTGTCAGCCTGGGTCTGAATCTCATCCCCCTCCACTCCAAGCTCTGCACGTTCGATTGCCCGTACTGTGAGTGCGGGCGCAACACGCCGAAGGCCGCGGGCGCGCGATGGCCTTCGCCCGACCTGGTCGCCGACGCGCTCCGGAAGACGCTGGAGCGGATGGACGCGCTGCCCGACTACGTGACCCTCGCCGGGAACGGCGAGCCCACGATGCATCCCAGGTTTCCGCTGGTGGTGGACAGGGTGCTCGAGGTGCGCTCCGCGCTCGCCCCTGCGTCCAAGGTATGCGTGATGTCGAACGGCCTGTCCGCGGGCCGGCCCGCGATCCGCGCGGCGCTCGACCGGCTGGATGAGCGGTTGATGAAGCTCGATCCCGGTCCGATGGCGGAGGTGAGTGGCGTGGTGTACGACCGCGCGCGCCTGGTGGAGGATCTGCGCGCTTTGGCGGACGTGACGGTGCAGGCGATGGTGGTGGAGGGGCCCGGCTACAGCGGCGCGTCGGATGACGCCGTCGAGGAGTGGCTCCGCGCGCTCGCGCGGCTACAACCCAAGGCCGTCCAGGTCTACTCCATCGCGCGGCCGCCGGCCGACGCGCGGGTGACCCCGGTCGCGCGCGCGCGGCTCGAGGCGATCGCCGCGCGCGCGCGAGCGGTGGTCGGCGGGAAGGTCGAGGTCTTCTAGCGCTTCTTGGCGCGCGGGCGCTTGCGCGGCGCCGCCTTCTTCTTCGCCGCCTTCTTCTTCGCCACCTTCTTCTTCGCTGCCTTCCGCACCTTCTTCTTCGCCGCCTTCTTCGGTGCCTTCTTGGCGGCCTTCTTCTTGGGCTTTGGCGCGGCCTTCTTCACCGCCGGAGCCGGAGCGGGCTTCGGTGCGGCCGGGGCCGGCGGCGGCGGGGTGTAGGGCGGCGGTGCCCACGGCTGCGGCGCCGGCGGCTGCGGTGGCATCGAGGACGGCGGCTCCCAGCCTCCGATCCCTGTCATGTCGTCGAACATCGTGCGCATCCCTCCCAGCTGTTGAGACCCGTTTGCCGCTGGATGAACCGGGCCTTATACATTGCGTCCGAAACTCTACTTCGCAAGCCGCCCGAGACACCCGCCGAGGTCCACCGTGTCGCTGCCCATCCGCCTCCTCCCAACCCTAGGCCCGGCGCTGGCTTGCGCCTTCGCCGTCGCCCCAGCCCTCCCGGCCCAGCAGCCCGCTGCCTCGTCAGCCGTCGCCCCCGCGCCCGTCCACCCGGCGGTGCTTCACTGGACGTCGGGCCCCCTCGCCCTGCGCGGTCCGGCGCGTCCCGCGGGCTACGTCGGCATCGAGGGTCGCAAGGCCGCGGCATTCGGCACGGAGACCGGAGAACTGGAGATCTGGGCGTGGCCGCTGAAGCTGCTGCACGATTTCCGTCTCTCCTTCCAGACGCCGCTCTATGCCGATCCCGTCAGGGCGGCCGACATCGCCCGCTCGGTCGAGATCACGCCCGCGGGCGCCACGGTCGTGTACACGCACCCGGCCTTCACGGTGCGGGAGCGCATCTTCGCCCCGCTCGACGAGCCGGCGATCGCGATCGTGCTCGAGGTCGAGGCGGTGCGCCCGCTGGAGATCATCGCGTCCTTCAAGAGCGATCTGCAGCTGGCGTGGCCGGGCGCGATCGGTGGCCAGTACATCTACTGGGACGACGCCCAGAAGGCGTTCCTGCTGTCGGAGCCCCGGCGGCAGTACAGCGCCTTCATCGGTTCCCCCTTCGCCACCCGGGCCACCACCAATCCCGCCCACGCGCTTCCGGACGCACCGTCGGAGATGCGGATCGCGGTGGGCGACCAGGAGAGCGTCCCGATGCCGCGGCCCGGCGAGCCGGCCGGTCGCCTGGTCAATGTGGTCTCACGGGGGATCCCGATCGTCGTCGTCGGCCAGATCGCACCGCGGGACACCGTGATGGCCACCTACCACCGGGTGCTCGCGGAGCTGCCCCGGCTCTATGCCGAGCGCGTCTCTCACGCGGACTCCGTGGTGGCCAACGCCGTCGGCTTCGGCGACACCGCCGTGGACCGGCGCGCCCGGTGGGCGGAGCTGAATCTCGACGAGGCGATGGTCTGCAATCCGGACCTCGGCTGCGGGCCCGTGGCGGGCTACGGCCCGGCCGGCGCCGGCGGCTACCGCCCCGGCTTCGGCTGGTTCTTCGGCGGCGACGCGGCGATCAACTCCTTCGCGCTCTCGTCGGTGGGGGCGTTCGATCTCGCCCGGCAATACCTCTCCTTCTTCGCTCGCTATCAGCGCGCCGACGGGAAGATCACGCACGAGATCTCGCAAAGCGCGGGCCGCGTGCGCTGGTTCGAGGACTACCCATACGCGTTCTACCACGGCGATACCACGCCGTTCTGGATGCTGGCGGTCGGAGAGCTGTTGCGCGCCTCGGGCGACACCGGCTTCGTGCGATCGCTCTGGCCCAACATCCAGAAGGCCTATCGCTGGTGCATCGGCACGGTGGGCGACGACGGGCTGATGCAGAACTCCAAGGCCGGGGCCGGCGCGATCGAGGTGGGTGACCTCGGCGTGGGCGTGCGGTCCGACATATATCTGGCCGCGGTGTGGGTGCTGGCCCTGAACGAGCTTGGCGAGATGGCGGATGCCGTCGGCGACACCGCCCTGTCGGCCGACGCGGACCGGCGCTTCGCGTCGGCCAGGCGCACCCTCGAGGAGCGCTTCTGGATGCCGCGCGCCGGCCGGTTCGCGTTCGCCATCCTCGACGGCGATTCCCTCAACGACAATCTGACGGTGTGGCCGGCGACCGCGATGTCGTGGCACCTCTTCGACGAGGAGCGGGGGCAGGCGATGGCCGGCGCGCTGGCGCGGGCGACGATCTCGACGGACTGGGGTGGCCGCGCCCTCGCGTCGGAGAGCCGCCTCTACGATCCGCTTCACTACAACAACGGTACGGTCTGGCCGTTCGTGACCGGCTTCCTCGCCCTCGCCGAGTACCGCTACCACAACCCGTACGCGGGCGCCTCGCTGCTCGCGGCGGTGGGCCGCACCTTCGACCTGTGGGGACTGGGCCGCAATCCGGAAGTGCTGTCGGGAGCGTCGTTCGAGCCGCTGGAGACGGCGGTTCCACAGCAGTTCTTCGCCACCTCGATGTACCTGACGCCGCTGCTGCGAGGGGCGTACGGCCTCGAGGCGGATGCGCCGCGCGGCGTGCTCAGTCTCGCGCCGCACCTCTTCGACCAGCCCGGCGAGCACGCAGTGCGCGGAGTGCGCGTGGGCGCCCGCGTGCTGGACGTCGTCTTCCAGGTCAGCGACACCTCCTTCGTCGTGGAGGTGCGGCCGGTCGCCGGGCCGTCCTCCCCGCTGACCCTGCGCTTCGACCCCGCCCTGGCGCCGGGCGCGGGGGTGCGGGACGTGCGCACGCCGGCGGGGCCGGTGACCTACCGCACAGCGGAAACCGGGCGGGACGTGCATGTGTCCTTCGATATCCGGCTGGGCGACGCGCCGGTGCGGGTCACGGTCCGGCACACCGCGGGCTGGCGGCTGATACTGGCGGCGCCGCCGGCGGAGCGCGGCGAACGGTCCCGGAGTCTCAAGGTCGTGGATGCGCGGCTGGCGGGTGGGGGGCTGGCGCTGCGCCTGGAGGCCAAAGCCGGAAGCCGCTACCAGCTGGAGGTCCACCGGCCCGACGGGCGCGTGACGATGGAGACGGTGGCCGTGCCGGACGGCGCGGGGGACCCCCGCGACGGGTATGCGACGGTGTCACTTCAGTTGCGGCGGTAGCGATGGGACGGACGCGCTTGACAGGCCATCACCCGCACCTCTTCTTAGGCGTCACTATGAACTCCAGGCGGCTGCTTCTCTGGATGGGAGCGCTGCTCGGTGTCGGGGTGTGTTTGTCCCCGGCGACCGCGCTGGCACAGCGGCACGCGGCTGACGTGCAGGTGTCGCCGCCCGACGCCCAGGTGCAGGTGGGCCGGCAGGCGCCGTTCGTGGCGACGGCGTACGACAATGCCAACAGTCCGATTGCGACGGCGACGTTCGATTGGTCGTCGAGCAATCCGCGCGCCGCGACAATCGACCAGAACGGCATCGCCACCGGGGTCGGCCCCGGCGTTACGATCATCACCGCGCGGACCGGCACGGGCCGGTACGCCAAGAGCGGGCAGGCCACGCTCCAGGTGGTCGGTGAGGGGGCCCAGCCGCAGCCCCAGGCGGCCGGGCAGCCCGCCGTGGCGCGGGGCGCGGTGCCGGCGGGAGCCGGGCGCGGCCTGGCGGGGCCCGGATGCGCCGCCGCGGACCGCGAGCCGCCGGGCAGCGGGCCGCCGGTGGGGCTGATGGTCGAGCCGCTCCGCGTCTCGCTGGTCAGGGGCGAGTCCAAGGCGCTCGCGTACCGCCCCGTGCAGGGCAGCGGGGACCCGGCCGATCACCTCTGCGTCCAGTTCGCCATCCAGGCGGGAGGCGAGAAGGTGGCGGCCGTGGATTCCTTCGGCGTCGTGATGGCGAGCGACACGGGCCATGCCGTCGTGCAGGTGACCGTGCCGGGCAAGACCTTCCCGCCGAGGTACGTCGCCGTCGAGGTCCGCAGCGACAGCGTGAGATGGCGCGCGCACGAGATCTCGATGGTCCCGGGCGCGGTGGACACGCTCCAACTGGTCGTGCCGGCGCAGGGCGGCCGCCCGATCAACGCGGCCGGGATCTTCCAGTTCGTCTCTTCCGACACCACGAAGGTCCGCGTGGCGCCGCTGACGGCGATCGTCACGGCCCTGGCCGCGGGGTCGGCGCGCGTCATCGCGCAGAGCTCGATCTATCCGGACATTCCGATCACGATCAACGTGCACCGCCGCGTGGCGCGCGTCGTCGGCACGCCCGCGGACACGATCATCACCCTGGCGATCGGGGCGCAGACGGCGATGACGGCGCGCCCGCTCGCCGCGGACTCGTCGTTGGTGGCCGAGGTGCCGGTCACCTGGACCGTCAGCGATACGACTGTCGCGCGGTACGACACTGTGGCGAAGGTCCTGCGCGGCCTCAAGATGGGCGAGATCTTCGTCCGGGTGAGCGCGCCGGTCGTGAACGACTCGCTCAAGGTCCTGACCTGGCGCGTAAAGGTGATCGCCGGCGGGCTGGCCATCACGCGGCCCGGGCCGAAGGTCGTGCTCGGCGTGGGCGAGCGGACCCCCGTGGAGGTGAAGCTCCTCGACGACAAGCGCCAGCCGATCGAGACGGCGAGCCGGTTGACGTGGACTTCCAGCAGCGATTCCGTCGCACGGGTGGCGGACGGGCAGATCGTCGCGACCGGGATGGGCCGCGCCCGCGTCACGGCGCGCTCCGCCTGGGACTCGACGGTGGCGGCCGACGTGACCGTGGTCGGGGATCTGCTGGTCTACGCGCTGCGCCAGGGCCGGTGGGACCTGTACATGCTGCAGCGCCAGGAGAACGGGCAGCCGCCGATGGTGCGGCAGCTGACCCAGGACACCACGGTCAAGTCGTCGCCCGCCTGGTCGCCGACGCTGGCGCAGATCGCATTCGTGGCCTCGGCAAGTCTGAGCTGGAACAGTGACCTGTACATCCTGGATTTCGACAGCGGCGCGATCCGCCGTCTCACCCACGACTCCGCGACGGTGCGCTCGCCGTCGTTCGTGGGTCCCGGCGGCGACCAGATCGTCTTCGAGTCGAGCAAGACCGGGAAAGCGCAGATCTACGTGATGAAGACGGACGGCACGGGGCGGCGCCAGCTCACGCAGGGAGACGTGCCCAACACGCAGCCTGACGTCTCCCCCGATGGCCGTAAGGTCGTCTACGCGTCCGTGCGAGACCGGAACTACGACATCTTCGAGATGAACCTGGACGGCACGGGCGAGCGTCGCCTGGCCACCAGCCCGCGCCAGGAGGATTCGCCGGCGTACGCGGCCGACGGCCGCTGGTTCTACTATCTGCGGGACGATGGTGGCAATCCGCTCACCAAGCGGGTGTACCGCCAGGATCTCGTGTCGGGTGCGGCGACCCCGGTCACGCCGGTCGGCTTGTTCGTGCAGGCTTTCAGCGTGAGCGCCGACAGCTCGACGCTCGCCCTCCTGACGCTGTCGGCCGACGCCAATGGGGTCCAGACGGCGAAGGTCGTGCTGTTCAACGTGGCCACCGGCGCGATGACGCCGATGGTGTTGCCGGGGGCCGACCGCATCGCGGGCCCGGCCTTCCGCCCGGCCGCACCGCAGCATTAGGCGACGGTGCGTTCGAGATTCGGGACGGCCGCCCTCGGGCGGCCGTCGTCGTTTCGATCTCCCTCCGCTTAGATTCCGCGCGATGCGCGCCGTCACCATCCGCTCCAACGGCGACAGCGAGGCCGTCCTGATCGAGGACGTCCCGCGCCCCGCCGTCGAGGGCCCGGACGACGTCGTGGTCGCGCTCAGAGCAGCGGCGTTGAACCACCTCGATCTCTTCGTGGTCCGGGGTCTCCCCGGGGTGAAGCCGCGCTTCCCCCACGTGCTGGGCGCCGACGGCGCCGGAATCGTCGAGGCGGCGGGGCCGGGGGTCACGCGCGTCAGGGTAGGGGACCGGGTGCTGCTCGATCCCGGCGTGTCCTGCCGCACCTGTCAGTACTGCCTGGCCGGCGAGCACTCCCTCTGCACGACCTACCGGCTGCTCGGCGAGCATCTGCCCGGGACCTTCGCCGAGGCGGTGCGCGTCCCCCAGTGGAACGTCTACCCGCTCCCCGACGGCGTCGCGTGGGCGGATGCCGCTGCCTATCCGCTCGTGCACCTGACGGCGTGGCGGATGCTGACGACCCGGGCGGCCCTCCGTCCCGGCGAAACCGTGCTGATCTGGGGAATCGGGGGCGGCGTCGCCCTGGCAGCGCTCGGGATCGCGAAGCTGCTCGGGGCGGTCGTGGTGGTGACGTCCTCGAGCGACGTGAAGCTCGCGAAGGCGCGCGCGCTGGGGGCCGACCTGGCGGTGAACCACGCGACCGACGACGTGCCGCGCGAGGTGCGGCGCTTCGCCGGGGCCCGCGGCGCGGACGTCGTGGTGGACTCCGTCGGCGAGGCGACGTGGGAGAAGAGTCTCAGGGCTCTGGCGCCAGGCGGCCGGCTGGTGACCTGCGGCGCGACCACGGGGCCCAGGGTCGTCACGGACGTGCGCCGGATGTTCTGGTACCATCACTCCCTGCTCGGCTCGACGATGGGGAACGCGCGCGAGTTCGCCGAGATCGTCCGCCTGCTCGGGGCAGGGACGTTGCGGCCGGTCGTGGACAGTGTGACGCCGCTGCGGGAGGCGCGCAGTGCCTTCGAGCGGCTGGCGGCCGGGGAGCATTTCGGCAAATTGGTGCTGGACATCGCGGCCTGAGGCCGGGAGGTGGAGGGCGGTATGGACGTGTTCGTGCGGCTCAAGGACACGCTGGTGCAGATCGGGCGACTGCTCCCACCCCTCTTCCTGGCGCTGGTGATTCTCGCCGCGGGGTATCTCGTCGCCCGCCTCATCGAGCGGGTCGTGGACGCCTTCCTGGACCGGGTCCAGTTCGATCGCTCGGCCGAGCGCTGGGGCGTGACCGAGGCGGTCGAGCGGACGGGCACGCGGCTCGATCCGGCGCGGGTGGTCGGGAAGCTGCTCTTCTGGGGAGTGATGCTCATTGTCATCCTCCTCGCTGCCACCGCCCTCGGCCTGCAGAACATCAACGACGTGTTCACCAACCTGGTCGGCTACGTCCCGAGCATCTTCGCGGCAATCATCGTGATCGTCCTCGGTCTGGTGCTGGGCGAGTTCGTGCGCGCCCTGATCCTGACCTCGGCGGGCGGCGTGGAAGGGGTTCCCACCCTGGCCAAGGTGGCGAAGGCGCTGATCATCGCGATCTCGCTCCTGATGGCCCTGGAGCAGATCGGTCTCGCGGCCGACATCGTGAAGACTGCCTTCGAGCTGGTGCTTGGCGCAGCCGTGCTGGCCGTTGCACTCGCCTTCGGGCTGGGGAACACGAAGCTGGCCGGTGAGATCACCCGCCGCTGGTACGAGAGCGGCCGCTCCGCCGCCCGCTCGCGCGGACACGGGAGGGAGGGCGCTGCGAAGGAGGGCGAGAAGGCCGCGCCGGACGCGATCCAGCGCGAGCTGGGCATCGAGGCAACGCCGGTTTCCGGGGGGCAGGAGCGGGGTCCCTGACGAGCCGGAGGGCGCCTTCCGGACCCATTCCCGAGGGGCGGGTCGCGATTGATTTAACTCGATAATCCGTCTATATTTAGCAGTCCTCACCCGAACGGTCATGACCGCTCCGAACCAGCGCGAGAGAATCCTCCCCAGACTGATCGAAGACGAGATGCGCGAGTCGTTCATCGACTACTCGATGAGCGTGATCGTGCAGCGTGCGTTGCCCGACGTGCGCGACGGCTTGAAGCCGGTGCACCGGCGCATCCTGTACGCGATGAACGAGCTGGGGCTGCTGCCCAACCGCCCGTACAAGAAGAG
This sequence comes from Gemmatimonadales bacterium, assembly GCA_035542295.1. Classification (GTDB taxonomy): domain Bacteria; phylum Gemmatimonadota; class Gemmatimonadetes; order Gemmatimonadales; family JACORV01; genus Fen-1245. Next base: position 24,056 of record DATKLR010000040.1, read on the forward strand.
TGCGACCGTTGTCGGCGACGTGCTCGGCAAATACCACCCGCACGGCGACACGGCGGTCTACGACTCGCTGGTCCGGATGGTCCAGGAGTTCTCGCTGCGCTATCCCCTGGTGGACGGGCAGGGGAATTTCGGGTCGGTCGATGGCGATCCGGCCGCGGCGTACCGGTACACCGAGGCGCGGCTCACCCGCATCGCGCTCGCGATGCTGGAGGACATCGAGAAGAACACGGTCGACTTCGTCCCCAACTTCGACGACCGGCTCCAGGAGCCGACGGTGCTGCCGTCCCGGCTCCCCAACCTGCTGGTGAACGGCTCGGCGGGCATCGCGGTGGGGATGGCGACCAACATCCCGCCGCACAACCTGCGCGAGGTGGTGGCCGCCGCCGTCCACCTGGTGGACCACCCGGACGCCGAGATCAAGGAGCTGCGGAAGTTCATCACCGGTCCCGACTTCCCCACCGGCGGGATCGTGTACGGCCGGGAGGGCATCGCCGACTGCTACGAGCAGGGCCGCGGCCGCATCATCGTGCGCGCGCGGGCGCAGGTGGAGGAGAAGGAATCGAGCGGGCGTTCGCAGATCGTCGTGACCGAGATCCCCTACATGGTCAACAAGGCGCGCCTGCTCGAGCAGATCGCCGAGGCCGTGCGGGAGAAGCGGATCGAGGGCATCTCCGACCTCAGAGACGAATCGGACCGCGACGGCATGCGGGTGGTCATCGAGCTGAAGCGCGACGCGGTGCCGATGGTGGTACTGAACAACCTGTTCAAGCACACGCAGATGCAGACGACCTTCGGCGCCATCATGCTGGCGCTGGTGGACGGGCAGCCGAAGGTGATGAATCTGAAGGAACTGCTGCAGCACTTCGTGGAGCACCGGCACGATGTGATCACGCGGCGGACGGCATTCGACCTCGAGCGAGCCGAGGAGCGGCAGCACATTCTCGAAGGGTTGAAGATCGCGGTCGAGAACATCGACGCGGTCATCAAGATCATCCGCGGCTCCGAGACCACCGAGGAGGCGGACCAGAAGCTGCGGGCGCGGTTCAAGCTCTCCGAGAGGCAGAGCAAGGCGATCCTCGACATGCGGCTCGCCAAGCTCACCGGGCTCGAGATCGAGAAGCTGGAGGCGGAGCTCAAGGAGGTGCGGGCGCTGGTGGCGGAGCTCAAGAGCATCCTGGCCTCGAAGCCCAAGCGCCTCGGGATCCTCAAGAGCGAGCTGGAGGCGCTGGTGAAGGAGTTCGGGGACGAGCGCCGCACCGAGGTGGTGGCGGACCAGGGGGACTTCTCGGTGGAGGATCTGGTGGCCGAGGAGGACATGGTCATCACCATCTCCCACTCCGGCTACGTCAAGCGCATTCCGGTGACGACCTACAAGCGGCAGCGCCGGGGCGGTCGCGGCCTCAACGGGATGGGCACCAAGGAAGACGACTGGGTCGAACACCTGTTCATCGCCTCGACCCACGACTACGTGATGTTCTTCACCGCCAACGGGCAGATCTACTGGTTGAAGGTGTGGGACATCCCGCAGGGGGGCCGCGCGGCGCGCGGCAAGCCGGTCGTGAACTGCATCGCCATCAAGCCGGACGAGCGGATCGCGGCGCTGGTGCCGGTGCGCGAGTTCTCCGACGACAAGTTCCTGATGTTCGCGACCCGCGGCGGCACGGTGAAGAAGACGGTGCTGTCGGCCTATGGAAACGTGCGCTCGACCGGCATCAACGCGATCAACATCGAGCCGGGCGACGAGCTGATCGATGTACAGATCACGGACGGCACCAACGACATCGTCCTCGCCACGCGGCACGGGATGAGCATCCGGTTCCAGGAGAAGGACGCGCGCGAGATGGGGCGCGCCACCACCGGCGTCCGGGGGATCGAGCTGGAGGCGGGTGATGCGGTGATCGGGATGGTGGTGGTCAAGCGGGAGGCGACGCTGCTCGTGGTCGCCGAGCACGGCCTCGGCAAGCGGTCGGAACTCTCGGACTACCGGGTGCAGTACCGCGGCGGGAAGGGGATCATCACCCTGAAGCGGACCGAGAAGACGGGCGACGTGGTGGCGTTGAAGGAGGTCATCCCCGACGACGAGCTGATGGTGATCACGCGGCACGGCGTCATCATCCGCCTCCCGGTCAACGACATCAGCGTCATCGGCCGGAACACGCAGGGCGTGAAGGTGATCAACCTCGACGAGGGCGACGTGGTGGTGGACGTGGCCCGCGTCGTCAAGGAAGAAGAAGGCGGCGAGGAGGAGCCGACCGGGGACGTGGAGCCGGCCGGGGAGGGAGCGACGCAGGGCTGAGTTCTCGGGGCCAACCTTCCGAGGAGGTGGCGTGTCCAATGGGCAGCCGTCTTCCCAAGGGGCTTCCCGTGATACGTGCCGCCCGCATCCTGGCCGCTGCATCTCTGCTCGCCTGCGCCGCCGCGCCGCTCGCGGCCCAGCGCCATCGCAGCGGCGACGACTGGCTGGCCAGCTGCCGCGACCGCAACAACTGGGGCGATTCGCGCGCCCGATTCTGCGAGATCCGCAACGCCGGCTTCAAGGCCGGCGGCGCCGTGAGCGTGGATCCCGGCGTGAACGGCGCCATCCGGGTCAGCGGCTGGGACCGTGACAGCGTGGACGTGACGGCCAAGATCCAGGCCCAGGCGCGTTCGGACGAGGAGGCGCAGGCCCTGGCCCACGATATCCGCATCACCGCGTCCGGCGGGACGATCAGCGCTGACGGGCCCGCCGCCTCCGGGCGCCGGTCGTGGAGCGTGAGCTTCGACGTCATGGTGCCGCGCCGGACGGACCTCACCGTGCGGACGGAGAACGGCCCGATCTCGGTGGATGACGTGGCGGGGAAGATGGATCTGCATGCTGTGAACGGGCCGCTGCATCTGGAAGACGTGGCCGGCGACGTCCACGCGCGCACGGTCAATGGCCCGCTCGTGATCACGCTGTCGGGCGATCACTGGGACGGGACCGGGCTCGACAGCGAGACCGAGAACGGACCGGTGGTGCTGACGCTCCCGGCGCGCTACTCGGCGCACCTGGAGACCGGCACGGTGAACGGGCCGATGCTGCTCGACATCCCGGTCACCGTGCAAGGGCGGATAAACTTCCACCACATCTCCACGGACATCGGGTCGGGCGGGCCCCCGGTGCGCGCCGTGACGACCAACGGCCCCGTGACCGTGCGGAACCACTAGCGCAGACCCCGGCCCCACGGCTGAGCCGCCGCCCGAGTAGCGGGTCGGCGGCTCTTGCTGTTTTTTTCCCCCGAGGCACGCATGCCCGGACATCCGCTCGTTGTACTCAAATTCGGCAGCTCGGTGCTCGGCACCGAGCGCGACTATGCCGCGGCGGTCGCGGGTATTCAGCGGCACCTGCAGCGCGGTGAGCGCGTGCTGGCCGTCGTCTCGGCCTTGAAGGGCGCCACCGATCGTCTCCTCGCCGACGCCCATTTCTTCGGTCCGAAGCCCGAGCCCGCCGCCACCGCCTCGCTCCTGGCGACGGGCGAATCCGCGTCCGCTGCGCGGCTCGCGCTGGCGCTGGATGCCGCCGGCGTCGAGGCGGCGCTGCTCGATCCGGGAGCCATCGGTCTGACGACGCACGGCCCGCTCCTCGACGCCGATCCCGTTGCGGTCAATGCCGACGCGGTACGCCGGGCCCTGGAGCACTCCGGCGCCGCCGTTGTGGCGGGCTTCTACGGCCGCGACTCGGCGGGAGGCTACGCGCTGTTCGGCCGCGGGGGCTCGGACCTCACGGCGCTCTTCCTCGCGCACCGGCTGGGGGCCAAGAGCTGCCGCCTGGTCAAGGACGTGGAGGGCGTTTACGAGCGCGATCCCGGCGCGGGCGGCCGCGCGCCGCGGCGGTACGAGCTGCTTTCGTGGGAGGACGCGCTCAAGCTCGGCTCCCGCGTCGTGCAGCCCAAGACGCTGCATTTCGCGCGGCGCGAGCGCATCGAGTTCGAGGTGGGCAGGGTCGGCTCCCCCGTGTGCACGCGCATCGGCCCCGGCCCGTCGACGTGGGCGCAGCCCCGCGGCGCCAAGCGCCGGGCGGCGAAGGCGAAGGCCGGGACGCCCAGCCGGCGCAGGACCGCGCCTCCGGATGTGGAGGTGTGCGCCCTCACGCGCTCGCTGGTGGACATCCCCTCCGTGAGCGGCGATGAAGGCGAGATCTCGGCGTTCGTGGCCTCCTGTCTGGAGCGACTCGGCTACCGGGTCGAGCTGCAGGAGGCGGCGCCCGGACGCTCCAACGTGATCGCGCGGACGACGACGCCGCCGCGGGTCGTCCTCGCCTCCCACCTCGACACGGTGCCGCCGTTCTTCCCGTCCTCCGAGGATGCGGACCACGTCTTCGGCCGGGGCGCGTGCGACGCGAAGGGCATCGTCGCCGCGCAGATCGCGGCGGCCGAGCGGCTGCGCGCGGAGGGACACAAGGGGATCGGCCTGCTGTACGTGGTGGACGAGGAGGCCGGGAGTCTCGGCGCCAAGGTCGCCAACGGCCACGCGGCCGCGTCCGGCGTCCGGTACGTCGTCGTGGGCGAGCCGACCGAAAACCGGCTGGCGACGGGGTGCATGGGCTCGCTGCGGCTGTCGCTGGCGACGGCCGGCATCGCCGCGCACTCCGCCTACCCCGAGCGCGGCAGCTCGGCGATCCTCGCGCTCCTGGACGTGCTCGCGGACATCCGCGCCGTGGAGTGGCCCGCGGACCCCTTCTTCGGCGTGACGACGTGCAACATCGGGACGATCGCCGGCGGCAGCCGGGCGAACGTCGTGCCGGCGGAGGCTCAGACCGAGCTGCACTTCCGCCTGTCGATCCCGTCTGCCGGCGTGCTGCAGCGGCTGCAGGAGGTGGTGCGCGGCCGGGCGTCCATCGAGGTGCACACCGTGACGGAGCCCGTGCGCCTCACCGAGCTGCCGGACTTCGACTCGTGCGTCGTGCGCTACACCACCGACGCCCCGCACCTGTCGCGCTGGGGCGCGCCGCTGGTACTGGGGCCGGGCTCGATCCTCGAGGCGCACACCGAGCGAGAGAAGGTGCCGAAGGCCGAGCTCCGGGTGGCGGTCGCGGAGTTCGCGCGGCTCGCCAGGGCTCTGCTGGAGCGGAGCGCGGTGGAGGTGCGCACGTGAAGCTGGCGCTGTTCGGGCAGGGCGGGATGGGAAGCCTGGTCGAGGCCCGCGCCCGCGACGCAGGGCACGAGATCACGATAATCTTCACCGACCGGGACGCGGCGCGGTCACCGGAGGAGCTGGCGCGCTCGCTCATGGGCACCGAGGTCGCCGTGGACTTCTCGGTGGGCGCCGCGGTCCCCGATCACGTCCGTGCGTGCGTGCAGGCCGGCGTGCCGCTCGTCGAAGGAACGACCGGATGGGCGAAGGAGCTCGACGCCGTCCGCCGGATCGTAGCCGACGGCAACGGGGCGCTGATCTACGGCGCCAATTTCTCGATCGGCGTCAACCTCTTCTACCGGATCGTGGCGACGGCCGCGCAGCAGCTCGGCCGCGATCCGTCGTACGGCGCCTTCATCGAGGAGGCGCACCACATCCGCAAGAAGGACGCCCCGTCGGGCACGGCGCTGAGGCTGAAGGACATCGTGGCGAAGACGTTCGGCGACGCCATCTCCATCGCCAGCACGCGCGCGGGGAACATCCCGGGCACCCATTGCGTGGGGTTCGACGGGATCGCCGACCAGATCACGCTCACCCACACCGCGCGCTCGCGCGAAGGGTTCGCGGCCGGCGCGCTGCTCGCGGCCACGTGGATCGTCGGCCGGAAGGGTGTCTACGAATTCGCCGAGGTGCTGGACGAGATGCTGGGCCGCGGAAGGGAGAACCGAGGATGACCACGAAACACGAGTGGCTGCGTGGCTGCGCGACCGCCCTGGTGACGCCGTTCAAGGCCGGCGGCGCGGTCGACGAGACGTGCATGAAGGCGCTGGTGGAGCGGCAGATCGCCGGCGGCGTGAAGCTGCTCGTACCGTGCGGCACGACGGGCGAGCGCGCGACGATGGACGACGCCGAAGGGCGGCGCGTGATCGAGCTGACGATCCAGGTCGCCAAGGGCCGCGCGAAGGTCATCGCGGGGGCCGGGAGCAACAACACGGCGCACGCCATCCACCAGGCGAAGGAGGCGCGCGCCCTGGGCGCGGACGCGGTGCTGATCGTGGCACCGTACTACAACAAGCCCACCCAGGAGGGGATGCTCGCGCACTTCCGCGCGGTCGCCGAGGCCGTCGCGCCGCTCCCGGTGATGATGTACAACGTGCCGGGCCGCACCAGCTCGACCATCGAGGCCGCCACCACGCTGAAGCTGGCGCGCGAGGTGCCGAACATCGTCGCGATCAAGGAAGCCTCGGGCAATCTCGGCCTCATCATGACGATCCTGAAGGACCGGCCCGCGGGCTTCCGCGTCTTTTCCGGAGACGACGCCGTCACGCTGCCGCTCATCGCGCTCGGCGCGGACGGGATCGTCTCGGTCGTCTCGAACGAGGTTCCCGACCTGATGGCGCGGATGACCGACCTGGCGCTGGCGGGCACGTGGGACGAGGCGCGGGCCGCCCACTACAAGCTGCTGCCGCTGATGGACGCGAACTTCATCGAGTCGAGCCCCGGCCCGGTCAAGGCGGCGATGGCGATGATGGGGCTGCTCGAGGAGCAGTTCCGGCTGCCGCTGGTCCCGGTCAAGGAGACGACGCGCGCCAGGATGAAGGACATACTCTCCGCGCTCGGCGCACTGGGCGGGAAGAGGGCGCATGCCGCTGCGTGAACGGCTGGAGGCGCTGCTCGCGCGCGAGGCGGGGCCGTTCACGCCCGCCGACCGCGAGCTGTTCGAAGAGTTCCGGCGCGCGCTGGGCCGCGGCGAGATCCGCGCCGCGGAGCCCGAGGGCGGCGCTTGGCGCGTCAACACCTGGGTCAAGCGCGGCATTTTGCTCGGCTTCCGCATGGGCGCGCTCGCCCCGATGTCGGGGGCCGGCCCCCTGCGGTTCTTCGACAAGGACACCTATCCGGTGAAGCCGCTCGCCGCCGCAGATGGCGTGCGGATCGTGCCCGGGGGATCGTCCATCCGCGACGGGGCGTACGTGGCGCCGGGCGTGGTTTGTATGCCCCCGATGTTCGTCAACGTCGGCGCGTACGTGGACGAAGGGACGATGATCGACAGCCACGCGCTGGTCGGCTCGTGCGCGCAGGTCGGGAAGCGGGTGCACCTCTCTGCGGCGGCCCAGATCGGCGGCGTCCTGGAGCCCGCGGGTGCCCTGCCGGTGATCGTGGAGGACGAGGTGCTGGTGGGCGGGGGATGCGGCGTGTATGAGGGGACCATCGTGCGCAGGGGCGCGGTGCTCGCGCCCGGCACCATCCTCACCGGTGCCACGCCGGTCTACGACCTGGTGCGGGGCGAGGTGTACCGCCGGTCGGAGCAGGCGCCGCTCGAGATTCCGGCGGACGCGGTGGTCGTGCCGGGCTCCCGTGCCGCGGCGGGACCGCGGGCGAAGGAATGGGGCCTGTCCCTCTATACGCCCGTCATCGTGAAGTACCGTGACGCCAGGACATCGGCAGCCACGGCCCTGGAGGAGGCGTTGCGATGAAAGAGCTGCGGCTCCGCGTCGGCGTTCTCGGCGCCACGGGCGCGGTGGGCCAGCGTTTCGTGCAGCTCCTGGCGGGTCATCCGTGGTTCGATCTCGCGGCGCTGGCCGCTTCGGAGCGCTCCGCGGGCAGGTCCTACGCGGAGGCGGTGTCGTGGCGGCTCGACGTCCCGATACCGGTCGCCGCGCGCGACCTGCCGGTCCTGCCCGCCGAGCCCGGCTTCGAATGCGACATCGTCTTCTCGGCGCTCGACGCCGCCGTCGCCGGGCCGATCGAGGAGGCGTTCGCCAAGGCCGGGTACGCCGTGCTCAGCAACTCGCGGAATCACCGGATGGACGAGGACGTTCCGCTCCTCGTCCCCGAAGTGAACGCCGATCACACGGCACTCATCGCGGTGCAGAAAAAGCGGCGCGGCTGGAAGGGGTTCATCGCGACCAACCCCAACTGCTCGACGGCCACGCTCACGCTCGCCCTCGCGCCGCTCGAGCGCCGCTTCGGCCTCAGGTCGGTCGCGGTCACCACGCTGCAGGCGGTGTCCGGCGCCGGCTACCCGGGCATCCCGTCGCTCGACATCCTCGGCAACGTCGTGCCGTTCATCGCCGGCGAGGAAGAGAAGATTGAGCGCGAGACGCGGAAGATCCTCGGCAGGCGGAGCGGCGACACCGTCACCTTCCACCCGATGGTCGTGAGCGCCCAGACGACGCGCGTGCCGGTGGTGGACGGTCACACGGAGTCCGTGTTCGTCTCCCTCGAGAAGAAGGCGGACCTCGAAGCGGTGCGCGAGGCGTTCCGGACCTTCTCCGGCCCGCCGCAGCAGCTCGGCCTGCCCAGCGCCCCGGCGCACCCGACCGTGCTCCTCGACGAGCCCGACCGCCCGCAGCCGCGCCTGGACATCAACGTCGAGCGCGGGATGGCCACGCTCGTGGGGCGCGTACGCCCCTGCGAGCTGCTGGGGTGGAAGTTCATCGCGCTCGGCCACAACACGATCCGCGGGGCGGCGGGCGCCGCGATCCTCAACGCCGAGTTGCTCCAGGCTCAGGGCATCCTCTCCCGCTGACACCGCCTCGCGGCATCTTCGAAACGGCTCGGCCATAAGCTGATTTGTGGGGGTCGGCGAATAGGCATAAGTTAGTCCTATGGACGACGCCCAGGACTCCGCCGTCACCCTCCGGCACCTCCGGCTGCTCGTGGCGCTCGCCGAGGCGCGGAGTGTAACGGCCGCGGCTCGGGCGGTGGGCATCAGCCAGCCGGCGCTGTCGCAGAACCTGCGCGCGATCGAACGGCACTACGGCTTCCCGCTGCTCATGCGGTCAGGCCGGCGGGTGGTGCTCACGCAGCCCGCGCGCCGGGTCGTGGACTACGCGCGGCGCATCCTCCGGCTGGTCGGGGAGTCGGAGCAGGCGGCGCGCGATTTGGTGGAGCTGAAGACCGGGAGCCTCTCCGTGGCGGGAGGCGCGACGGCGGCGACGTACCTGCTGCCGCGCTCACTCGCGGAGTTCCGGGCCCGCCACGCCGACATCGGGCTGCACCTCAGGATGGGCGACGTCCGCGGGATCGAGCGCTGGGTGCTGGCCGGAGACGTGGACCTCGGGGTGATCGGGGAGGTGAGCCAACCGCTGGCGGTGGTGGTGACGCCCTTCGACCGCGACGAGCTGGTGGTCGCGGTGGCGCCGACGCACCCGCTCGCGTCGGTGGCCCGGCTCGACGGCGAGACGCTGGCCGACTATCCGCTGATCGTGCGGGAGCGGGGCTCGAGCACGCGGGAGACGCTGGAGCGTGCGATGTCCCGGGCTGGTTTCGCGCTGCGGGTGCAATTCGAGCTCGAGAGCCCGGAGGCCATCCTGCAGGCGGTGGCGGCCGGACTGGGGGCGTCGGTGGTCTCGACGCTGGCGGTGGCCGACACGTCGCTCGGCCGGCGCATCCGCACGCGCCGGGTCGCCGGCCTCAACCTGGACCGCTACCTTGCCGTGGTGACCCACCCCGATGCGGAGCCGGGGCCGGCGGCGCGGGAGTTCATCGCGCTGCTGGCGCGCGGCGGCACCCCGCCGGCCATCCCTGCGGCATGAACCGTCGGCTGGTCCTGGGCGGAGTGCTGGCCTACTCGATTCTGGTCGGCGTGCTGCGGCATTACGGGGTGATCGGGACCACGGGCACGATCGTCCTGTTCGCGGTCATGGTGCTCGATCTGGCGGCGACACATTGGCTGCTCCGGCGTGCGTCGCGGCGGCGGTGAAACGCGCCGTTTGGCCTTGCCGCTGCCTCCTGCGAGCCGTAGTTTGCGGCCTCTATAAGGAGTCGTCCCTCGCGTGACGATCGCCTCGCCCCCCGAGATTGTCACCCTGGATGCGATCCGCGCAGCCGCACAGCAGTTGCGCGGCGTTGCGGTGCACACGCCGCTGCTTCCGGTGGACGAGCTTGCCGAGCGCCTCGGCGTGCCGGTGTTCGTGAAGCCGGAGAGCCTGCAGCGGGTGGGCGCCTTCAAGCTGCGTGGGGCGTTCACGCTGGTGCGGCAGCTCGCGGCCGAGGGGACGCGGGGCGTGATCACGTACTCCTCGGGCAACCACGGCCAGGCGGTGGCCTACGCGGCGCGCCGCTTCGGGCTGCGCTCGGTGGTCGTGATGCCGGAGACGGCTCCGGCGGCCAAGCGGCGCGGCGTCGAGCGGTGGGGCGGGGAGGTGGTGCTGGCCGGCCGCACGTCGGTGGACCGGTACAACCGGGCCGTGGAGATCGCGGCGCGGGAGAATCTTGCGATGGTGCCGCCGTTTGATCACCCCGCGATCATCACGGGTCAGGGCACCGCCGGCCTCGAGCTGGTGGAGGATTGCCCCGACGTCGGCACGGTCGCCGTGCCGGTGGGCGGCGGCGGGCTGGCGGCCGGGGTCGCGACCGCGGTGAAAGCGCTGGCGCCCGCGGCGCAGGTGGTGACGGTCGAGCCGGAGGGCGCGCCCACGTACGAGCGGGCGCGGGCGGCCGGCGCTCCGGTGACGCTGGAACACACCGGCAGCATCGCCGACGGGTTGCTGCCGCTCAGGATCGGGGCGCTGACGTTCGCGCATCTGTCGCGCTACGCCGACCGCGCCTGCCTCGTCTCCGACGCGGAGATCCTCAAGGCGGTGCGCTATGCGGTCGATCGCCTGAAGCTGGTGCTGGAGCCGTCGGGGGCGGCCACGCTGGCGTGGCTGCTGGGCCAGCGGGCCGGCACGGTGACGGGTCCGGTGGTGGCGGTCCTGTCGGGCGGCAACGTCGAGTGGGAGGGTCTGCTCACGCTTCTGTCGGGTGAGGGGGGGGGCAACGCGTGACCGCGCCGAACCAGCTCGCTGGAGCGACGGTGCTGGTCGCCGACGATGACCAGGCGCTGGTGGGCACCCTGACCTGGATTCTCAAGGGCCAGGGGTGCCGCGTCGTGGCCGTGCCCGACGGCGAGGGGCTGCTCGACCGACTCGACGACGAGCACCCGGACCTGGTGCTGCTCGACATCATGATGCCGAAGGTGGACGGCCTGCAGCTTCTGGAGCGCATCCGCAGCGAGCCGCGGTGGCGCGACCTCCCGATCCTGATGATCTCCTCGATGGATCCGGAGGACGGCACGGCCAAAGCCCTGGGCCTGGGCGCATCCGACTTCGTGGCGAAGCCGTTCCGCGTGAAGGAGTTGCTCGCGCGGGTGGAAGCGCAGCTCAAGCGGGGCCGCGAACTGCGGTCGGCGCGCGAGGACGCGCGGGCGCGCGGGGCGATCGTGGACATCCTCCACGAGCTGACGGACTCGCTCAAGCCCGACGAGATCTACCACATCCTGGCGCGCCGGGTCGCCCGGGCGCTCAACATCTCGCGCTGCTCGCTGGTGCTGGCCAAGGCGGGGGACGTGTACGGCACCGTGGTGGCCGCTTACGAGAACCCGATGCTGCGGAACCTCCGGATCGAGCTGTCCCGCTATCCCGAGATGGTGCGCGCGCTCGAGACCGACCGGATGGTCATTGTGGACGACGTCTCGACCGATCCGCTGTTCGACGAGGTCCGGGCGATCTGGGCGAAGAATGGCATTCCGGTGCCCACCCGGTCGGTGGTGGCGCTGCCGTTCCGGATGCGGGAGGAGCAGTGCGGCGTGCTGTATCTCCGGACCGTGAAAGGGGAGCCGCCGCTGACGGGCGAGGATGCGCAGTTCGCCGACACGGTGATCAAGGCCGCGGTTGCGGCCATCGAGAAGGCGCACGACTTCGAGACGGTCGTCTCCGACAAGGAGCGGCTCGAGTTCCTGGCGTCCACCGACGCGCTGACCGGATGCATGAACCGACGGGCCCTCCTCGAGGCGCTCGAGCGCGAGGTGGACCGAGCGCGCCGCTACAACCTGGTGCTCACGCTGTTGATGGTGGACCTGGACCATTTCAAGCGTATCAACGACACTCTCGGCCACGTGGTGGGCGACACGGTGCTGCACCAGCTCGGCGACCTGTTGCGCCGCGAGGTGCGCTCGGTGGACGCGGTGGCCCGCTACGGCGGCGAGGAGTTTGTGATCCTGTTGCCGGAAACCGCGGTGCACGGCGCGATGATCTTCGCCGACCGGATGCGCCAGCGGATCGCGAACTACCCGTTCGGGGACCCGGTGCATCCCGTGCGGATCACCGTATCCGTGGGAGTCGCCTGCTATCCGGACCGGGCGGTGGATTCTCCCGAATCCTTCATCGCGCTGGCCGACGCGGCGCTGTATCGCGCCAAGGCGGACGGCCGCAACGTGGTGCGCCAGTGAACCAACGCCGTTGTCCCAAGTGCCACTCGCTCTACGCGGGTGATGCGCGCTTCTGCCCCAAGGACGGGAGCCAGCTCGTTGACGTGGTGGCCGCCCCCGCGCCCGCGTCGCCCGGCTCGACCCAGATCCGGCAGGCGGTGAAGCCGAAGCCGACGACGGGCGATCCCGCCAAGACGCTGAAGGACCAGATCCTCGACCAGCGCTACCAGGTGCAGCGGAAGCTGGGGGAAGGCGGGATGTCGTTCGTCTATGAGGCGAAGGACATCTCGAGCGGCGAGCTGGTGGCGGTCAAGATCATGACGCCGAAGCTGGCCCAGGACAAAACCGCGGCCGAGCGGCTGCGGCGGGAGGCCGGCCTCGCCATGCGGCTCGACCACCCCAACATCTGCCGCATCATCCGCCTCGGCGAGACCGAGGACGGCCTGATCTATTTGGTGATGCCGCTGCTCAAGGGGGAGCTGCTCTCGGACAAGGAGGTCCGCGAGGGCCCGATCCCCCTGGAGGTCGGCGTCCCGATCATGCGCGAGGTATGCGACGCGCTGAACTTCGCCCACCAGCAGCAGATCGTGCACCGCGATCTCAAGCCGGAGAACATCTTCATCTGCCCCAAGCCGGGCGGCGGCATCACGGCGGTGGTGACGGATTTCGGGCTCGCGAAGGAGCGGCGGGCCGAGCCGGGGATGGCGAAGCTGACGGCGACGGGCATCATCCTGGGCACGCCCGAGTTCATGAGCCCCGAGCAGATCCGCGGCAAGCCGCTCGACGGCCGGTCGGACATCTACGCCCTGGGTCTCGTGGCGTACGAGATGTTCACCGGGAAGCTGCCGTTTGAGGGGAAGAGCGCGCAGGACATGATGATCGCGCGACTCCGGGGGCAGCCGCTGCCGCTCCGGAAGGCGCGGGCGGATCTCGAGTTCACGCCGCAGTTCGAGAAGGCGCTGATGAAGGCGATCGAGGCGGATCCTGCGACCCGCTACCAGACGGCGGCGGAGTTCGGCGCCGCGCTGGCCGAGGCGGCGGGCGGCGGCGGCGCGGGCGGCATGATGGGCAAGCTCAAGAAGCTCTTCTAAGTACATGGAGTGACGACGATGGCAGCAGCACGAAACCTCGCCGTGGCGGCGCTGCTGCTCGCCGCGGCGGGAGGCCTGCACGCGCAGGAAGCCCCGGCCCCGGTGGTCGCGATCCGCGCCGGTACCCTGATCGATGGCACGGGTGCCGCGCCGCTGCGGAACGCGGTGATCGTGCTACGCGGCGACCGCATCGAGGCGGTCGGGACGTCGGTGCGCTTCCCCGCCGGCGCCAGGGTGATCGACCTCTCCCGTTATACCGTCCTGCCGGGCTTCATCGACGCGCACGTGCACCTCGCCGGCCGACCCCTCGGGGTCGGGGACTTCGTGCACCGCGGCGTCACCGACGACGAGGGCGACGACGCGCTATGGGGCGCCGCCAACGCGCGCGCCACGCTGCTGGCGGGGTTCACCACCGTGCGCGACGTCGGGTCGGGGTCGTTCGCCAACGTCGCGCTGATGCGGGCGATCGACGCCGGGCGCGTGCTCGGGCCGCGGATGATCACGGCTGGACACCTGATCGGGATCAGCGGCGGCCACTGCGATCTGGACGGCTACGCGGCCGGGATCGTGCCCGAGCGCACGCCGCTGGAAGGGATCGCGAACAGCCCCGATGAGGTGCGCGAGGCGGTGCGCCTGCAGGTGAAGTACGGAGCCACCGTGATCAAGATCTGCGCGACCGGAGGCGTGCTCTCGCAGGGCGACCAGATCGGCGCCCAGCAGATGACGGAGGATGAGATGCGAACGGCCGTCGAGACGGCCCAGATGCTCGGCCGCCGCGTTGCGGCCCACGCGCACGGCACCGCGGGGATCAAGGCGGCGATCCGCGCCGGCGTGACCAGCATCGAGCACGGCTCGTTCCTGGACGACGAGGCCGTGCACCTGATGGTGGAGCACGGGACCTGGCTGGTGCCGACGCTGTTCGCCGGGTGGTCGGTCGGCTCACCCGAGGCTTCGGCGCACCTGCCGGCCTGGATGGCGGAGAAGGGCCGCGCCGCCTGGGAGGCGATGCAGCACTCGATCCGACTCGCCGTCCAGGGCGGCGTGAAGATCGCGCTCGGCACCGACGCCGGAGTGGATCCGCACGGCCAGAACGCACGGGAGTTCGAGCTGCTGGTCACCATCGGCGGGATGTCGCCGATGCAGGCCATCCAGGCCGGCACGACGAACGCCGCCACGCTCATCGGGATGGAGCACGACGTGGGCTCCGTCGAGACGGGCAAGTTCGCCGATCTCGTCGCGGTCCCGGGCGACCCGCTGGTGGACATCACCACGCTGCAGCATCCCGCCTTCGTGATGAAGGGTGGCGAGGTCGTTCGGGCGCCTTGAAGCGCTACCCCGCATACGATCCCCCGGAGTATGTGAGCTGGACGCCCGACGCCCAGCTGGTGGCGGCCTTCGCAGAGTCGCTGCACGCCGATACCGAGCGCTGGGTGATCGTGGAGGCGCTGGACGAATCCGCGCTCCTCGACCTGTACGCGGGCCTGATCCGCACCCGCCTCCAGGACATCACCTTGAAGCGCTGGGTGCGAACCGGCGTGATCTCGAAGGCCTGGCTCGGGACCGGCGAGGAGGCGATGACCGTCGGCCCGGTCCACGCGCTCGACCGCGCGCGCGACATCGTGGCGCCGATGATCCGGAACGCCGGCGCGTGCGCCGAGATGGGGATGCCGATCGCCGACAACTTCCGCAGCTACCTCGGCACCAGCGACGCTCCATCGGGCGGGCGAGACCTGCACGCCGGATCGTTCGCCCACCGGGTCCTCCAGCCGATCTCGCACGTCGGCGACGTGGTACCGGTCGTGACGGGGCTCGCGCTGGCGAGCCGGATGCGGAGCGAGGGGCGGGTCGTGCTCACCTGGATCGGGGACGGCTCGACCAAGACGGGCACCGCGCACGAGGGTCTGAACTTCGCGGCGGTGCAGAGGGTCCCCGCCATCTTCGTGATTCACAACAACCAGATTGCGCTCGGCACCCCGCTGCGGCAGTTCCATCTCCCGGAGGACTTCTCCGAGCTGCCCGCGGCGTACGGGATGGCGGGCGCCGGGTTCGACGGCAACAACGTGCTCGATGCCTACGCCGCAACGCGGCTCGCCGCGGAGCGGTGCCGCGTGGGCGAGGGACCGGTGATGCTGATCGGCAACACGTTCCGGATGGGCGGGCACGCGACGCACGATGAGCGCGAGGCGCGCGCCATCCTCCCCGAGGCGATGTTCGCGGAGTGGGGGAAGCGGGACCCGATCGGGCTCTACGAGGAGTATCTCAAGCGGCTCGGCATCGCAGCGCCGGCGCTCGAGCAGGTGGAGGCGCGCGTCGAGGAGGAGATCGCCCGGGCCGAGGCCGAGGCGCTCGCCAGCCGGGAGACGAGCATACCGGAGCCGGCGTCCGCCGCACGGGGGGTGTACGGATCGTAGGCCGGCACGCAGGGCGGCCGCGCTAGCCGCGGCCTGCGCGGCTCTGGCCGCCGCGCCCGCCACGGCGCAGACGCGGCCCGGCCCGGACGTCCGAAGCTACCACTTCACGATCGACCTTCCCGATAGCGGCAGCGAGATCCGCGGAACGGCGGTGATCCGCATCGCCTTCGCCGGGCGCCGC
>DATKLR010000041.1:0-2715 GCA_035542295.1 Gemmatimonadales bacterium
GCCATCCCGAGGAACGGCGGCATCAGGCTCACCAGCAGCAGCGCGAGGGTGTAGAGCACCGACTGCCGGGCGGTGCTCGCCCCGTCGGGGTCCACCACGGGCAGCACCCGGAAGCCGGCCCGCGCGTAGTCGCGCCGGTACAACGCGGCCAGCGAGAGGAAGTGCGGCATCTGCCAGAAGAACAGGATGAGGAACAGGACCCAGGCCCCGGCATCCAGGCGCCCGCGTGCCGCGGCCCAGCCGATCATCGGCGGGATGGCGCCCGGCACCGCTCCGACGACCGTCGAGAGCGACGTCAGCCGCTTGAGGGGCGTGTAGACGAGCAGGTAGCTCAGGGCCGTGGCGGCGGCGAGCGCGCTCGCCAGCGGGGTGGTCAGGACCGCGAGCGTGGCCGTCCCCGCCGCGCCCAGCCCGACGGCGAAGACGAGCGACTCGCGCGGCGTCAGGCGGCCTGCCGGAAGGGGCCGGCGGATCGTCCGCCGCATCACCGCGTCGAGAGAGCGCTCCACCCACTGGTTGAGCGCGCTCGCTGCGGCGGCGACCAGCGCCGTGCCGAGCAGCGTGTCGAGCAGGAGGCGGGTGTGGACGGAGCCCCTGGCCGCGGCGAGGAACCCCACCAACGCCGTCATCACCACGTTGAAGGTGATCTCCGGCTTGGTGAGCGTGAGATAGGCGGAGAGGCGCCGGGTGCGCAGTGCGGGCGTGGCCGTCGCGCTCATGCGGACGTCGGGGAAGCGACCGGCGCGGCCGGCCTCGCCGCGACGGCCGCCAGATGGCGGCGGGATCGCAAGGCGATGACCAGCGACGTCACGAGGATCGATGCGCCGGAGACGACGTGCGTCGTGGTCGGCATCACCGCCTTGTGCGTCCACACGATCGCGGCGCCGAGGAAGATCTGGAAGGCGAGCAGCGCCACCAGGACCAGCGCCGGCCGCACGAGGCCCGGATCGCCCGCGTGCCGCCGGAGGATCCGTCCCGCGGTCCAGAGAACGCACACGCTCACCGCCAGCGCGCCCACCCGGTGCGCGTACGCGTACAGCACCAGCGGTGACGCAAGCGGCGGCACCAGGCGCCCGAACGAGAGCGGGAAGTCGGGGATCGCCAGCCCCGCGCCGCTGTGCCTCATCAGCGCCCCGACGAGGATCTGGAGGTAGGCGACGCCCACCGTCACGGCGCCCAGCGTGGCGAGTGACGGGACGCCGGCGTCCGCGCCCCCCGCTCCGGCCGCCCTTTCCAGCCATCCCCGCGACGTCACCAGAGCGATCGTCACCGTGAGGCAGAAGAAGATCTCCGCGACGCCCGCGTGCGCGACCGAGACCGCGACCGGCAGCTTCAGCAGCACCGTGAGACCGCCCAGGGCGCCCTGAGCGACGACCGCGAAGAGCGCCGCAATGCCCAGGCGCCGGACCCAACGCCGCGGCTCCGCGCGCGCGAGCCAGATCGCGAGGACCACGGTCAGCACGCCAACCGTGGACGCCGCCAGCCGGTGCCCGTGCTCGAACAGAACGCCGCCGGTCATCCGCGGGAAGACCTGCCCGAAGGAGAGCGGCCAGTCGGGAACCGCCAGCCCCGAGCCCGTGCTCGTCACCAGAGCGCCGATGAACAGCAGGCAGCCCGTGGCCACCGCGACCGCCACGGCGTAAGCGTGGAGCCCCCGGCGGAACGACGACTCGCTCATTTGCCCAGGAATCTGCGCAGGAACCGCAGGTAGACCGCGAAGCCCACCGCGAAGACCGCGAAGGCGATCGACGACGCCAGGCTCCAGGCCGAGCCGGTGTGCTGATGCTCGTGCCACCCCCACACCGCGAAGAAGACGCAGAAGGCGATGGCCGTGACGATCAGGACCTTGTGGAAAGCGATCATGGGCCGCGGAAGCCGTGCATCACCGCGAAGACCAGGATCACCGCCAGGGGGAGCGGTGCCAGGACGATGTACAGCAGCCGCTTGGGCTCGAACCGGAGATGCATGAAGTAGAGCGCCACCAGCAGCGCCTTCCAGAGCGCCAGGAAGACCAGGGAGACCACCATCAGGCGGCGCGGGAGGCGCAGGTACACGACCGCGACCTCGACCACCGTCAGGACGGCCAGCATCCCCCAGATCGCGACGTAGTTGGGTGTCCGGTGCTCAGTCGCTTCCATTTGCCGCCCTTGTCCTTGTGCCTGTTCTGTCTCTCACTTCTCGCCTCCGGTAACCACTGGCAACTTGGCGTCTGGCAACTCATATGAGGTAGACGATCGTGAACAGGATGATCCACACCAGGTCCACGAAGTGCCAGTACAGCCCGATCGTTTCCACGCCGCGGTAGTTGCCGCCCGCGTACTTGCCGCGGAAGGCGCGGATCGTCACCCAGATCATGCTGATGACGCCGCAGGTGACGTGGAAGCCGTGGAAGCCGGTCATGGTGTAGAAAGCGGAGCCGAACAGCCCGGAGCTGGGCAGGAACCCCTTCTCGATCAGGTGGTGGTACTCGTACGCCTGGACCGAGACGAAGGTCGCGCCGCCGAGGACCGTCAGCAGGAGCCACCTCTTGAGGCCGGCCTGGTCGTCCCTGGTCGCGGCGGCGTACGCCTTCACCATCGACACCGAGGAGCAGATCAGGATGAAGGTGTTGAGCGCGGTGACCGGGATCGCCAGGACGGACCGCGGCTCCGGCCACTGCGCGCCCGTGCCCCAGCGGAGGATGATGTACGATCCGATCAGCGCGGTGAAGAACAT
>DATKLR010000042.1:0-7716 GCA_035542295.1 Gemmatimonadales bacterium
CCCGCGGCGGCGCGCTGCACGAGCGAGAAGCTCTCGTGATGCCCCTCTGCCTTCGAGGCCATCGCGAGCGCGGCGGGGTCGTCGCCGTTGGTGATCCACCGGCTCTCGGGCCCGGCATTCCGGTAGAGGAGCGCCTTGTCCGCGTAGTACGCCTCGACCGTTCCGTACCGGTCGAGATGGTCGGGCGAGAGGTTCGTGAGCACCCCGACGGCCGGCGCCAGTTGCGGCGAGTCGTGGAGCTGGAAGGAGGAGGCCTCGACCGCCAGCCACTCCGGCGACTTGCCCGCCAGCGCCACCTCCGTGAGCGCCGTGCCGATGTTGCCGGCGCCGCCGGCGTCGCCAAGCCCCAGGGCGCCGAGCAGGTGCGCGATGCACGCCGTGGTGGTGGACTTCCCCTTCGTGCCCGTCACCACGATGAGCTTGGTCGCGCCGAGGAACCGCGCGCCCAGCGACAGCTCGGCAACGACCGGCACGCCGGCGTTCCGCGCGGCCACGACCGCGGGAGCGTCGGGCGGCACGCCGGGCGAGAGGATCACGATGGCCGACCGTGCGATCTTCTCCCGGTCGTGCCGCCCCAGCTCCACGTCGCACCCGGCACTGCGCAGCGCCTCCGCGTTCTCCCGAAGGGCCGGCCTGTCGGCCGCGTCGGACGCGTAGACCGGCACGCCTTCCCGGCGCAGCAGCAGCGCCGCGGCGCGGCCGCTCCGCATCAGGCCCACGACCGCGACCCCGCGCTGCATCCAGCGGTCCGGGATCACCTGATCTTGAGTGTCGCGAGCGCGACGAGCGCGCAGATGATGCCGAGGATGTAGAACCGGGTCACCACGGTGGACTCGTGCCAGCCCATCTGCTCGAAGTGGTGATGCAGCGGTGCCATCCGGAACAGCCGGTGCTGCTCGGCGTACGCCCGCCCGTGGCGATGCATGCGCCACTTGAAGACCAGGGTCTGGAGCACCACCGAGGTGGTCTCCGCGACGAAGACGCCGCCGACCAGGAGCAGGAGGAACTCGGACTTGAGCAGGATGGCGGTGGTGCCGAGCGCGCCGCCGATGGCCAGCGAGCCCGTGTCGCCCATGAACACCTCGGCGGGGTGCGCGTTGAACCAGAGGAAGCCGAGGCACGCCCCCATCAGGCTGGCGCAGAAGACCGCCAGCTCGCCGGCGCCCGGGAGGTAGAAGACCTTGAGGTAGTCCGAAGCGTCGGTACGACCGAACAGGTACGCGAACGCTGCGAAGGCGAGCGCCGCAATAGCCGAGAGACCGGCCGCCAGCCCGTCGAGCCCGTCGGTGAGGTTCACCGCGTTCGACCACGCCGTCTCCACGAAGGTCACGAAGGCGATGTAGAGCGGCGGCCACATCAGGAAGTAGACGTACTTGAAGAACGGCACGGTCGTGGAGGACGGCGGGAGCACCGTGCCGGTCCACGGGAAGACCAGCAGCGCAACGCCGAGGGCGAGGCCGAAGGAGATCTGGCCGGCGAGCTTGTAGCGCGCCACCAGCCCCGAGGAGCGGTGCTGGACGACCTTGAGGTAGTCGTCCACGAAGCCGATCGCCGCCATCCACACGGTGGCCAGCAGGGCAATCAGAACGAAGCGGTTGTCGAGCTGGGCCCAGAGCAGCGTCGAGACCACCGTCGCCAGGAGGATGATCACCCCGCCCATCGTGGGCGTGCCCCGCTTCCCCAGGTGGGTCGCCGGCCCGTCGGCCCGAACGATCTGACCGACCTTGAGCGCCGTGAGCCGCCGGATGATCGCGGGACCCATGACGAAGGCAATCAGGAGCGCGGTGGCGATCGCGGCGCCGGCGCGGAACGAGATGTAGGTGATCAGGTTCGCCAGCGCGTGCTGGTGCGCGTACGGCCAGAGCAATTGGTAGATCACGCGTGCGCCTCGCTCGCCTGGTGGGACGGCCACAGCAGCGGAATGATCGTCTCGAGCCTGACGCCGCGCGAGGCCTTCAGGAGCACGATGTCTCCCTTCTGAAGCTGCTCCTTGAGCTGCGGCGCCACGGCCTCCGGCGTCTCGCCCGTGATCGGCCTCGCCCTGAGCTTCCCAGTCATCGCCTCGAGCGCCGGGACGAATTCCCCGATCACCGCCACCACGTCGGGCTTCGCCGCGACGATCAGCTCGGCGACCTGGCGGTGCAGCTCCGCCGAGCGCTCGCCCAGCTCACGCATCGTCCCGGCCACCACGACCACGCGCCGGTCGCCGCGGATCGCGCCGAGCAGGTCGAGGGCCGCGGCGAACGAGGAGGGATTGGCGTTGTAGGTGTCGTTGATGACGGCGTTGCCTTCCAGCTCCAGGATCTCGGAGCGGCCGGCCGGGAGGCGCGCGGCCGCGAGCGCCGGGCCGGCCGCCGAGACCGGCACGCCGACGGCGTCCGCCACCGCGAGCGCCACCACAGCGTTCGCCACCATGTGCCGGCCCGGGAACGGCAGCTCGATCTCCACGCCCCGCACCGAGAACCGGGCACGGCCGTCGGGCAGGAGCCGGACGTTCTCCGCCGTCCAGTCGCCGCCCGCGAGCCCCGCGGTCACCACCTTCTTCGCCTTGCGGCGCGCGGCCGCAGGGAGGCTGGGCGGCTCGGTGCCGACCACCGCCGTCGCCGCACCGTCCAGCAGCGAGACTTTTTCCTCGAGCACGTTCTCGAGCGAGCCGAACCCTTCCAGGTGCCCCGCGTCGACGGTCGTCACGACCGCGACGTCGGGGCGCACGATGTCGCGCTCGCGCGGGATCTCGCCCGGCACGCTTGCGCCGCACTCGACTACTGCCGCCTCGGCCTCGACCGGGATCGCGAGCACGGTGAGCGGCACGCCCACCAGGTTGTTGAGGTTCCGTTCCGAGCGGTGCACCCGGTACTTCGCGCCCAGGGCCGCCGCCGTCAGCTCCTTGGTGCTGGTCTTGCCCGTGGTCCCGGTGATGGCGACCACCGGCCCCCGGAAGTGGTCGCGCCGGAAGCGGGCCAGCTGGCCCAGCGCCACGAGCGTGTCGTCCACCTCGAACCAGTCGAACCCGGGCCAGCGCGGCGTGCCCTGACGGACGATCACGCCTCCCACGTCGGCCCAGCGCGCGTCGCTCAGGAAATCGTGCCCGTCGAAGTGCTCGCCCTTGAGGGCGACGAACAGCTCGCCTGCCTTGAGCGAGCGGGTATCAGTCGAGACGCCGGTGTAGTCGTGGACCCAGGACGCCGCCGGCAGACCGAGGGCCCGGGTCACGTCGTGGGCGTTCCAGAGGAAGGCGGTCACCGGCCGGCCGCGGCGGCCGCGAGCGTGGAGGCGACGATCTCGCGCTCGTCCATCGGGACGTGCTCGGTCCCGATCACCTGATAGGTCTCGTGCCCCTTGCCCGCCAGGAACAGCAGGTCGTCGGGCTTGGCGATGGCGAGGGCGCGGGCGATGGCGGCGCGCCGGTCCACGATCCTCAGATGGGGCGTCTGCCCCATACCTGCCTCGATGTCGTCCAGAATCTCCTCCGGTGACTCGGTGCGTGGGTTGTCGGACGTGACGACGGCCAGATCGGCGTCGCGCGCGGCGATGGCCCCCATCAGCGGGCGCTTGCCCTTGTCGCGGTCGCCGCCCGCGCCGAAGACGACGATGAGGCGTCCTTTGGTGAGCGGGCGCAGGGCTGCGAGGGCGCGCTCCAGGGCGTCGGGCGTGTGCGCGTAGTCGCGCAGGACGACGCACGGGGCCTCCGCGATGCGCTCCATCCGCCCCGGAACCTGCGGCGCCGACGAGAGCCGCGCCGCGACTTCCCCGAGGTCCCGGCCCAGGGCGATCGCGGCCGCGGCGGCGCCGAGCGCGTTCTCGACGTTGAAGCCTCCGAGCAGCGGCAGCGCGACCTTCTCCGAGCGGCCGTGCGCCGTCAGCACGAACCGCATTCCCGCCCGGTCGCCCTCGATGTTCTCCGCCATCACGTCCGCGGCCTTCGCGACGCCGAAAGTCACGCGCTGGGCGCGCGGCGGCAAACCGGCCCACGCCGGATCATCCGCGTTCACCACCTGGAACCCCTCGGGGGCGAGGTACCGGTCGAGCTTCGCCTTCGCCGCCAGGTAGGTCGCGACGTCGCCGTGGTAGTCCAGGTGGTCGCGCGTCAGATTGGTGAACACGCCGACCAGGAACTCGAGGCCGGCGACCCGATCCTGGTCGAGGCTGTGCGACGACGTCTCCATCGCCACGACCCGGACCCCGGCGTCGCGCAGCGCCGCCAGTGCCGCCTGGAGATCCACCGGGCCCGGCGTCGTGAGGGAGCCCGTGGCCGGCAGGATCCTCCCCTCCCCGTCGATCGCGCCGAGCGTGCCGATGGAGCCCGCCGGCCCGCGATCCCCGAAGAGGTGGCGCAGCAGGTGCACCGTCGTCGTCTTGCCGTTGGTGCCGGTGACCGCGAGCAATTCGAGCGACTGCGCGGGATCGCCGTAGAAGAGGGCCGCCGCCGTGGCGGCGGCCACCTTCCCGTTCGCGACCTGGATCAGCGGGATGGGCGCGTCGGGCACCGGCCTCTCGACCAGGGCCGCCGTCGCCCCCGCGTGCGCGGCGGCCGCGACGAAGGCGTGGCCGTCCGAGACCGAGCCGGCATAGGCGCAGAACAGCGCACCCGGAACCACGCGACGGCTGTCGGTGGTCACCGCGCTCCACTCGGCGGAGACGCCGCCGGTCGGACGAGGCGGCCAGCGCACCAGGAGTTTCGCCCGCTCCAGCCGCTCGCGCAGCGCGCCTGCTTTCACTGCTTGGCCCCCCCTCCCCCGCCGCCTTCCCCGCCCGCGCGGACCGTGACGGTGCTCCCGGCCGGCGCCGCGCTCCCCGCCGCAGGCGACGTGGCCGCCACCTTTCCCCAGCCCTCGACGTGGACCTCGAAGCCCTGCTGGTGCAGGACGCGGGCGGCGGCGCGCAGGGAGAAGCCCGCGACGTCGGGCACCGTGCGCACCCGTGCGCTGTCCCGTGGCGCCGCGGCCGGCGGCCAGGTGACTACCACGCTTGCCGCCGCCCCTTCCTCGCCGCGCGCGGTGAACGCGGTGGCGGTGTCGTCCGCGGCGGGGAGCGGCGCCGGCGCGACAGGCCGGCGCTGCTTTGCCACTTCCGCCAGCCGGCTCCGGTCCACCGCCACGCCCGGAGTCGCGAGCGCCGCCTCGAGGATGGAGCGCACGACCGGTGCGGCAGTCGCGCCGCTCAGGTAGTCGCCCTGCGGATCATCGAGCTTCACCACCAGCACGAGCTGCGGGTCCTGCGCGGGAAAGAGCCCGACGAAGTTGGGCGTGTAGTGTCCGGGGAGATAGCGGCCGTTGACGGTGCGGCGCGGCGTGCCGGTCTTCCCGGCGAGCGAGTAGCTCCCCAGTGCGGCGCTCCGCCCCGTCCCCTCCTCCACGACCCCCTGAAGCATGTGGGTGAGCTGCGCCGCGATGCTCGCACTCACCGCGCGGCGTACCGGGCGCGCTCGCGCCACCGAGCGCACGGTGCCGTCGTCTCCCCGGATCTCACGCACCAGGGTCGGTTCGAGGAGCACCCCGCCGTTGGCGAGGGCGCCGTACGCGGCGGCGAGCTGGAGCGGGGTCACGGCGACCTCGTAGCCCATCGCGAGGCTGGCAGGGCTCTCGACGGTCCAGAAGCGCGGGTTCCGGAGCCGGCCCGGCGACTCCCCCGCCAGCTCGATGCCGGTCTGTGTCCCGAACCCGAAGTCGCGCAGCGCCTCGAACTGGTCCGCAGGCGTGAGACGCGTGCTGAACTTGGCGATGCCGATGTTGCTCGAGACGCGGATGACGTCGGCCAGCGTCAGCTCGCGGTTGGGGTGCACGTCGTCGATCGCGCGGCCGTTGAGCACGTAGTGCCCGTTCTCCCCGAACACCGTGTCGGCGGCGGTGGCCTTCCCGGTCCTGAGCAGCGCTGCGGCGGTGAATAGCTTCGCGGTCGAGCCGGGCTCGAAGGCGTCGCCGAGCCCGCTCCCCTCCGCCGGGTTCTTGCGGACGCTGGCGAGCGCCAGGACTTCGCCGGTCGCCGGCTGGAGGATGACGACGTCCCCCCCGCTCGCGTGCGTCGTCGCCACGGCGGTCGCCAGGCTGCGCTCCGCGATCTCCTCCAGCTCCGCGTCGATGGTCAGGTAGACGTCCTCGCCGCTCTGGGGCTCCGCGGCGGGGCGCGACGGCGAGGGGTACGTGTGGCCGGCGCGGTCGCGCAGCATCACCGCGCTCCCCGGGCGGCCGGCGAGGAGCGAGTCGAGCGCGCGCTCGAGCCCCGACGCGCCGCGCCCGGTCTGATCCGTCCGGCCGACGAGCCGCGCCGCCAGATCGGGGCGCGGGTAGAAGCGCTGGAGCCGCTGCTCCAGGTAGACGCCGCGCACCGACTTCAGGGGCGCGACGGCGTCCCAGGCGTACGGCCCGGGCCACTCCATCCACACGCGGTCGGAGGCGAGGAGACGCGCGATCTCGTCGCGGCGCTTGTCGAGGGCCTTGGCCAGGAGCGTCGCGGCGCGCGACGGGTCGGAGAGCTCCCGGGGCGCGACGCCGACGCCGTACGTGACCTGGCTCAGCGCGATGGCGACCCCGTTGCGGTCGTACAGCGCGCCCCGGCGCGCCGGCAGCTCGACCCGCACCGTCTGCTGCTCGGCCGCGCGGCGGCGCCACAGCTCCCCGTGCACGAGCTGCACGTCCACCGCGCGGACGACGACGGCGATCGCGGCGAGGACGAAGGCGGCACCGACCAGCGTGATGCGCGACGGGCGCTTGATGTCCATGTCACCGGGCCCGGGGAACTTGCAGAATGACGATCTCGGTGTCCTGGGGCAAGCGCAGCCCGAGGCGAGCCTCGGCGAGCGGGACGAGCACGGCGCGGCTCCGGGCATGGCGGATCGCGGCGATCGCGTCGGCGCGCGTGGCCTCCAGCGCGCCGCGCGCCGCCTGGAGCGCGCGGAGCTGCCGCACCGTGGCCAGCGCCTCCGTCTGCCGCCACACCACCGCCGCCGCCATCACGAGGAAGCCGGCCAGCCAGATCGCCACCCAGTGCCGGCCCTTGAGCTTCACGCCGTCTTCCGGAAGGCGCGGAGCCGCGCGCTCCGCGCCCGGGGGTTCCGCGCGATCTCCTCCGCCGACGGGCGGACGGGGCGCCGAGTGAGCAGGGTGCCCAGCGGCTGCCCGCGGCAGGTGCACACGGGCTGGCCCGGCGGGCAGATGCACGAGCGCGCCCAATCCCGCATCGCCACCTTCACCTCGCGATCCTCGCCCGAGTGGTAGCTGATGACCGCCAGCACCGCCAGCGGCGCGGCCACCTCGAGCAGCGCCGGGAGTGCGCGGGCGAGGCGGTCGATCTCGCCGTTCACCGCGATCCGCACCGCCTGGAACAGCCGGGCGAAGTCGTCGGGGCCGCTCCTCGGCCCCAGCACCGCCCGGATCGCCCCGACCAGGTCCTCGCTGACGGCGAAGGGGCGCGTGGCGCGGCGCCGCACGATCTCGCGCGCCAGCGCGCGCGAGCGGCGCTCGTCGGCCCAGTCGCGGAACGCGGCGGCGAGCTCCGCATCGCCCGACCGGTTCAGCCACTGCGCCGCGGTCGCTCCCGTCCCGGGCGTCATGCGCATGTCCAGCACGGTGCCGGGCCGGAAACTGAAGCCGCGCGCGGGATCGTCGAGTTGGGGCGACGACACGCCCAGATCCAGCAGAATCCCGTCGGGCCGGAACGCGACGACATCGGGATCGGCGGCCGCATCGGCGAAGTCCCCCTCGCGGACGCGCGCGCGGG
>DATKLR010000043.1:0-9931 GCA_035542295.1 Gemmatimonadales bacterium
ACAGCGTCTGCGAGCACATCCGGATTCTCCACAGCAGTCCCCACGGCCCCCGCTCGACGACGTTCCGCCGCAGCCCCGTCAGCCCCAGTCCCGCGGCAAGCTCCCATTGCAGGCCGTCGAGCGTCGCCAGCTCGCGGGCACGCGGGACGTCCGTCATCACGTCGGCCGCGGCGAGCATCGCCTGGCTCCGCAGCGCGCTCGGGCCCGTGAGCAGCTCCCACGGGTTGGCGCACAGCCCCGCCCAGCCGTCGTACAGCCAGACGACGCGGTAGCCGGGCGGGACGTGGGGATTCTGCACCGCCGCCGTGAACTGGATGATGTCGCGCGGATTCACGGCGAGCCCCGCGGCGCCCGCAAGGTCCGGCACCGCCTGGTCGATCTGCTGAGCGGCGTCGCGCAGCGCCGCGGCATCGAGCCCGCGGGCGCCGAGCCGCGCCAGTGCCGTCAACGGCTCGACCACCAGGTTCGACAGCACCCGGAAGGCGCGCTCGTTGGTCCGGACGTCGGGCGCCTTCAGCATCGCCTCGGCGAACGCGGCGTTCTCGCCGAGCCGCGCGGTGGCGGTCCTGAAGTCGCGCCGGCTCACCGCGACGATCGCGCCGGCGGTGTTGGCCAGGGCCGCCTCGTATACCGCCGTGATGGGCGCGGCGGCGGCGGAGGTTCGCGCCGCGCCGCCCAGGCCGGCCATCAGCGTCGCGGTCGGCGTCGCGTGGGCGATGCGCCGGAACAGCGCCGTGCGTGGATGTGCCGCGAGCCGCGTCAGCGTGTCCACCAGGTCCCGGCTCAGCGCGCCGGCGGCGGCGTCGTTGAACAGCTCGGCGAGGGACTTCCCGTGGCCGATCACGTCCGACGGCTGCCGCGCGTAGGGGGGCGGATCGGACGGTGCGCCGCCGGTGCCCGCGAGCGAGGCGACCCAGCCGCGCGCCGTGCTGTCGCCGGCCGTGTCGGTCGCCGGAAGCAGCCCGACCCACGCCACCCGTGCGGCGCGCAGCGGATCGGAGGTCTCGAACCGGTCCTGGTCGGCCACCAGCTGCGCCGTCTTGGGCCCCAGGCGCTGCATCGAGATCACGGCCGTGACGCTGGCGGCCACCGCCTCGCCGATGGTCACGATCAGCACGAGGGCGAGGCCGACGCCGAGGATCTGGCCCGCCAGCGCCCAGCGCCGGAGCGCGCGCCGGGCCGGCGGCGCCACGCGGCCACCCCCGGGCAGCGCCTCGTACCACGCCGCGGCGTCGGTCTCGGTCTCGCGGATGCGGCGCGAGCGCCCGAGCGGTCCGGTGAGCCGCCGCTCGACGATGCGTGCCACGCCGACCGCCAGGACGCCGAGCACCGGCGGCCCCAGCGTCACGACCCAGACGCGCGGCGTCACGATCTGCGCGATCCCCTCCGCCGACAGGACGCCGCCCAGCAGCAGCGCGCCCCAGACGCCCACCGCCAGCAGCAGCCAGATCACGGCACCCAGCAGCGCGACCGCGCGCCAGCGCCGCGCCGCGAGGATCGCCCGCCGAGGCGCGGCCTCGAGGGACGCGAACTCCCGCGCGCCGCTCAGGATCAGCCCGCTGCGGCGGTCGTGGTCGGCGGCGATGTCGAGCAGCGTCGTCCAGTGCCATCCGGCGCTGCGCAGCCGCACCAGGCGGCGCGCCATCCCCACGCCGAGCGTGAGGAAGAAGCAGAGGCTGAGCGCGAGCACGCTCACCCCCAGGATCAGCTCGGTCTGCCAGAGGAAGAAGGTGACCGACGCCGGATCCCGGCTCGACGGGTTCTGGAACTGGAACAGCCAGTTGGAGTGGGGCTGCAGGATCTGGGGCGTGAACGTCAGCGCCGTCAGCGTCAGGATGGCTCCGGCGAAGGTCGCCAGGGCCAGCCGGCTCAGGATCTGCGAGCGCCCGTGCAGCCAGTGCAGTCCCGGCGGCGGCCACTCGACCTCGGACGCGAGCGTCGGCAGCATCCCGCGCGAGACCTCCTCGGCGAGCGGGCGGTCGGCCGGGTCCTTGGCGACGCAGCGGTCCACCAGGCGCGCGACCTCCGGCGAGAGGTCGGCGCGGCGGTTGTGCACGGGCGTCGGCGTGTCCCGGAGGTGCGCCGCCGCCCAGCCCATCGCGGTCGCCGCCTTGAACGGCAGCTCGCCGACCAGCAGCTCGTAGGCCATGACGCCGAGGCTGTAGACGTCGCTCCGCGGGCTCAGCGGCTCGCCCGCCGCCTGCTCGGGGCTCATGTAGATCGGCGTTCCGACCACGTGGCCCGTGGCCGTCAGGCTCCCGGTGGTGTCCGCGGCGCCTCCCAGCGCGGCGCTGACGCCGAAGTCCGCCACGTAGGCCCGGCCCGATTCCGCCTCGAGCAGCACGTTCCCCGGCTTCACGTCCCGGTGCAGGAGATTGCGCGCGTGCGCCGCCGCCAGCCCGGCCGCCACCTCGCCGATCACGCGGCGCGCGTCGCGCTCGCTCGCCCGCGGGTGCCGCTGCATCCATTCGGCGAGCGACGGGCCCTCGACGTACTGCATGACGATGTAGGGGAGCTTCAGTCCCCTGGTCTCGCCGACGGCGTACACCCGGACCACGTTCGGATGGGAGAGTGCGGCGGCGGCGCGCGCCTCGCGCGTGAACCGCGCCCGGGCCGAGGCGTCCGCCGCCAGGCTGGGCGCCAGCACCTTCACCGCCACCAGCCGCTTCAGCGCGATCTCGCGCAGCAGGAAGACCGCCCCCATCCCGCCCACGCCGATCAGCCGCAGAAACTGGTATTGGCCCTCGAGCGCGTCCTTGAGGTCGGCGGCGACCTGCTCCGTGTCGATCGCCATCGGCGCCCGCGGCTGCGAGCCCTGGCTCGGCGTCGGCACGAGCGACGCGCCGCAGGTCGGGCAGACCTCGACCGTGTCGGGGATGTAGGCGGAACACTCCGGGCAGTACGGCACGGCCTCGAATCTATCCGTTGCCCGGGACCAGCGCGCTAGCCATCTTACCATCCCGATGCGACTGCTCCCGTTCGCCCTGCTCGCCGTTTGCGTTTCCACGGTCCACGCCCAGGCGCCGGCGATCACTCCGGCCGGCGATCCGTCGGTCCGCAGCGATACCATCTACCGGCTCGCCGTGAATCCGGCGGACTACCCGGACGAGCCCTACGTCTACCTGCTCGACGACGGCGTGGTCCGGCTGGAGGCGGACGGCCGCGGGACGCGCACCTTCCGGCAGGTGGTGCAGATCCTGACGCAGCAGGCGGCGGAGCGGTTCGGCGAGCAGGTCTTCTCCTACTCCAGCTCCCGCGAGAAGCTGACGGTCAACTGGCTCCGGGTGGTGCGCCCCGACGGCTCCGTCGTGAGCGCCCAGGCGACGCACGAGCAGGAGAGCGACGCGCCCACCGCGCTCGAGTCCCCGGTCTACTCCGATGCCCGGCTGCACCGCGCCACCCTGGGGGGCGTCGCGCCCGGCACCATCGTGGACTGGAGCTACACGGTCGAAACGCTCAAGCCGGTGATGCCGGGGGACAACTACTCCGGCTGGACGGTCACCAACGGCCGGTTGACCCGTCGCTCGCGGTTCATCGTAGACGTGCCCGCGTCGGTCACGCCCCGCATCGAGGAACGCAACCTCCATTTCCCGCGCCAGGTCGCCGAGGCGCACGGCAGGAGGGTGTATACCTGGGCGACGCAGGAGGTGCCGAAGGCGCCGGACGCCGAGCCGTTCGAGGCCGACTCCAACGGCGTGATCATGGGCGTCGAGGTCGCGCTTCCCATCACGTGGCGCGACGTGGCGCGCTGGTACGCGGGCCTCTCGCGCGACCGGTACGAGGTCACGCCGGAGCTGGAGACCCGCCTGGCCGAGATCGTCGGCGCTCAGAAGACCCGCGACGATTCGCTGCGCGCCCTGTACCGCTGGGTGGCGCAGGACTTCCGCTACGTGTCCGTGTCGCTCGGCACGGCCGGCTACCAGCCGCGGGCGCCGGAGGCGACGTTCGAGACGAAGTACGGCGACTGCAAGGACAAGGCGACCCTGTTCGTCGCCCTCGCGCGGCGGATGGGATTCCGCGCCTACCCGGTGCTGCTCAACAGCGGCGGTCGCGTCGACTCGCTGCTCCCCACGACCGGCCAGTTCGACCACATGATCGCTGCGGTGGCACTCGACTCCGGGCGAGATCGTGCGGGCGGCGCGATAGACGACTCGGTGAAACGTCGGGCCTCGTCCGGCGCGGTCGAGCGGCCCGGCGGCAATCTCTACCTGGATCTCACTGCGGACATCGTCCCGGTCGGCCTGCTCCCGCCGAGCGAGTACGGTGCGTTCGCGCTGGTCGTCCACCCCGACGGCCGGGGCGAGGAGGTGACGCTTCCGCCGGACTCCGTCGCCGCCAACCGCGGGGTGGACCTGCTCGAGGGGGAGCTGTCCGCGGACGGCGCCTTCAACGGGCGTCTCACGCGCACCCGCGACGGGATCTCGCAGTTCGATCTGCGCGGAGCCCTGAGCCGCAACCTCACCGCCGAGGAGCGCTCGGAGATCGCCCGCAACCTCGCCGACGGCGAGTTCGACGGCGCGACCGGCGACAGCCTCGAGCTGTTCGACGGCCGCGACCTGAGCGCTCCGGCCCGCATCTCGGTCCTGATCCGGAATGCGAAGGCCACCACCAGCGCAGGCGGCACCGAGATCCTGACGCTGCCGCTGGTGCCGGTCGTCTCGCCGCGCCTGGTCGCCGAGGTGCAGGCCCACGTGCCGCGGAAGTATCCGATCGACACCCGCCAGATCTTCGGCCCCGAGGAGAGCATCGGGGAGTTCCGCATCACGCTCCCGGAGGGGTGGCACGCGCGGCTCCCCGCGGACGTTGCGGTCACCGGTCCCTTCGGCACCTACGCCTCGACCTACGAGCAGAACGGGCGCGAGCTGCACATCGTACGCCGCATGGTCGGCGCCAAGGGCGTCCTCCCGCCCGAGCGCGTCCTGGAGCTGCTCCAATTCCTGCGCGCCGTCTCGCACGACGACGCCCGTCTCATCGTCCTCGAGCATTCCTGAGCTTCGTTCGGGTCTTTCAAGACTGGATGCACGGCAGAGCAAATGGGTTGGCAGGGAAGCCTGGAGGTCGGATGAGGATCGAGGGCGCGCCTTTTGCAGTCGTGGACTGGGACCGGATCGCCGAGACGGAGCACCCGGGCGAGACGGGGACCGCCTGGTGGCGGACGGTCCAGCTCGGCGACATCCGGGTCCGGAAAGTCCGGTACTCGGCCGGCTACCGCGCCGACCACTGGTGCTCGAAAGGGCACGTGCTGCTGGTGGTCGACGGGGAGCTGGTCACCGAGCTGAAGGACGGCGGATCCGTCACGATGAAGGCGGGGATGGGTTATCACGTGGCCGACGCTCAGACGCCGCATCGGTCGCTGACCTCCGGCGGCGCGACCCTCTTCATCGTGGACTAGACGCGCAGATCGCCCCTGGTGGGCGGAAGGACACACCATGAAAGACGCGAGCACTCTCGAAGCCAGCGCGCTTCAGCAGGTCGCGAGCCAGATGGCCGCGGCGGCGCGGACGGCGCCCAAGACCCGCGGCCGGGACAACATCCGCTTCTTCGCGGTGGACGATCCCGAGACGCAGGAAGCGATCACCAAGAAGATGGTAGCGGTCGGCAAGCGCGATAACCGGCCCAGCATGGTCCGGGACGCGAAGACGATCGCCGCGGCGCCGGTGTGGCTGGTGATCGGCGTGGCATCCAACCCCGCGGAGCTCGAGGGCTGCGGCTTCTGCGGCAAGGAGACGTGCGACGACCTGGTGAAGGCCGGCGGCGTCTGCGCGTTCAACTCGATCGACCTCGGCATCGCGGCCTGCTCGGCCGCCTCCATCGCCAGTCAGAACCGCGTGGACAGCCGGATCATGTTCTCGCTCGGGAAGGCCTGCCTGGAGCTGAAGCTCTTCTCGGCCGACGTGAAGCAGGCCGTCGGCATCCCGCTGAGCGTCACGGGGAAGAGCCCCTTCTTCGACCGGGCGAGCTAGCCGCCCTAGACACAGTCCTCAGTCGCCCGGAGCCAGGCGGAAGCCGAGCCCCAGGCCGATGCGTCCGGTGTGCACCCAGGTGGGCGGCGAGCGACCCAGCTCGCCGCTCGCCGTGACGAAGACCCCGCCGAGCAGCTGCACCGAGACGTCGCCCTTCACGTAGCTCCGGCCGCTGCCGGAGACCAGCCACGCGGTCTCCTCGACGCCGGCCTCCAGACGCCCCTGGACCCAGTCCGCGGAGAGCCGGACGTATGGCTGCACGCCGTCGCCCATCGCCGCGCCGATCCACGGCCGCCACCTGAGGTGCACCGCCGGGCTTACCCAGGTGCCGAGGCCCGGGAGCCCGCCCAGGGGCGTCAGCTCCGCCGTGGCGTCGAGCGAATGGACGTCGAACCCGCCATCGGCCTGATACTCGCCGCCCACGGCGACGAGCACGGGATCCAGCTCGCGGTAGACGCGGGCCATCGCGCCGTAGAGCCGCTGGCTCTCGGGCCGCGCCGAGCCCGCCCGCGCCCTGAGGCCGGTCTCGATCCAGCTCCGCGCTGCGATGGAGCCCCGCACCAGCGCGCCGACGTCGAGGACGCTGTAGAGCGGCGAGCCTTCCACCTTCTCCAGCGTGAACGTCGCCGGCTGCATCAGGGCCCGCGCCGACGAGTACGAGTGGCCCACCAGCAGCTCCCAGTGGCCGAGCGCATTCGGCTGCTGCGCCGCTGCCGCGGTGGCAGCGAGCGCGACGAGCACGCAGACGGCGGCGGCCGACCTCATGCGGGGGCCTCCATCGCGTTCCAGACACAGGCGACGAGGTCGCCCACCGTCTTCAGCTCGAGGACGGCGCGGTCCTCCAGTTCCTCGTGCAGGGTCGCGCGGATCGGCTTGACCACGCGAAGCGGGTAATAGTCGTCCCAGCCGAGGTCCTGGTGCAGCCGCGTCTTCTTCGTGATCCGCTTCCGCGCGAAGCCGGGGGAGAGGCGGCGCACGATCCGGATCACGGCGCGCTCGACGCCGCCGTTCGTCCAGGAGTGGCCGAGGTCGTCCTTGCGCCTCATGGGGCCTGCCGTCCGACCGTCATGGACGCCGCGTGGGCAGGGCCTGCAGGAAGTGGAAGTCCACCGTCTGTTGCTCCTCCACCGTTTCCACGTGACGCAGCCCGTCCACGACGGATTGCACGCTCGAGATGTGATCCGGGAGCACCAGCGAGGGAACGATTTCCCGGAACGTGACCGTGGCCTCGAGACCCTCGAGGCCTGCCATCGCCAGTTCGGGCCGGGTCAGCTGCACCCGCACGAAGCGGATGAGATAGGTGTCCGGATCAAGATAGGCCGAGCCGTTGGCGTCCGGGTCCCGGATCGCTTCGGCGGCGCGAAAGTCGAGGCGCACGTGCCTCGCCCCATCGACCGATTCGATCCCGCCCACGCGGAAGCAGTGGTTCGCCAGGAAGGTCGAGTCGGCGAAATCGGGAAGGGTCGGGAGGTTGACCTGCAGATCGGTGCCGCCGGGGCGTGGCTCTTCGACCACGACCCGCCCGGGCGCATAGCCCCAGCGTGCATCCGTTCTGAGGTCCACCGTGTCGGTCCGTTTCACCACCACGCCGGGCTGAGTGTAGCCCGGGCGCCCGAACCGCCGCTCCATCCGGTAGACGGCCGGATAGGCATGCGCGAGCAGCCAGTAGCGCTCCGCGTTCTGCCGCAGCTGGTCGAAGATCGCCGCAACATCCGGCGTGCTGGCCGCGTCCGGCGGCCCGGGATCCGTGCACCTCCCCCACCGGCTGGCGCGCGCCACCACGCGGATTTCCTCCAGCTCCACCACCAG
The DNA here is from genome assembly GCA_035542295.1 of Gemmatimonadales bacterium. GTDB lineage: Bacteria > Gemmatimonadota > Gemmatimonadetes > Gemmatimonadales > JACORV01 > Fen-1245. The sequence goes on from DATKLR010000043.1 coordinate 7,773, forward strand.
GTGCTCGAGGGAGGCCACCACCACGACGGCGCTCCCCCGCGCGACCACCACCGTGGTGTCGAACGGCTTGTATCCCACCTGCCGGGCACGCAGGTGGTACGTGCCGGGCGCGAGTCCGGGGAACGTGAACGTCCCGCTGTCGTCGGTGAAGTGCCGCGGGGAGCCGGGCTCCAGGGCGACGACGGCGTAGGGGATCGCGTCGCCGAGTGTCGAGCGCACGACGCCGCGCAGCGTGCCGCTCTGCGCCTGCTGGGCACGCACGTCCGCCGGCCAGCAGGCTGCCGCCAGCACGAGCAGCGCGCCCAGGATGACGAGTCGGTTCACGGCGCACAGCGTATGGCGTGACCCTGCCGGACGCAAACGCGGGGGGCGCCAAGCGCCGACCAAAGCCGTCCGGTTTCTGGTCCTCTTGCGGGTCTGCGGGACGTCTGTTTAGCTCCCCGGCAATGCCATCCAGCAGCGCGAACTGGGCCGAACGGGCGGCGCGGCGCGTCGAGGCGCGCATCGGCGGGGCGCAGCCGTGGTGGGCGCCGCACCGGCGCGGCCTCTTCCTCACGGCGCGCACGAACTACGGCGAGCGTCCGCTCTCGACCGCCTTCCGCATCGAGGTGATGCCCGCCGTCGGCACGCCCCGCCGCGTGGCCGTGGCAGCGGGGAGCGGCCGGCCGCTGATGATCCTCCCCGGCCTCTATGCCTCCCTCCACGAGGCGTTGTTTGCGGAGATCGCCGAGCTGGCGGCGCGGCGCGGCCGCGCGGTGGCGCTGGTCGAGGACCGGCTCGCCGCCGGGACGCTCCGCCTCAACGGCCCCGAGATCCCGTCGTTCGCGCGCATCGGCGCGGAGATCGCCGCGATCGCCAGGCAGATCGGTCCCGAGCCCGACGCGCTCGCGCTTTCGGCCGGCGCGAGCGCCGCCCTGGCCGCGCCGCCCGGCACCTTCGCGCGCATGGCCGTCTGGTCGGGCGCCGTGGACATCTGGGCGGCGGCGGAGAACCTGGCCGGGCACCCGCTGCCGCGCAGCCACTACGCGCAGGTGCACCGCCGGGCGTTCCGCGAGGCCGGCCTCCCTGTGCCGCCCATGGCCACCGTGCCCGCGCGGCTCGCCGCCGGCGCGCCGTGCGGCGCGCCGCCCGGGCCGCTGGTCGTGATCCACGCGGCGGACGATCCGGTCGTCCCCGCCGCTTCCGTGCGCGCCTTCCCCGTGGAGGACGAACAGTGCGTCACGATCCTCCCGGCCGGCGCCCATCTCGGCTTTGGCACGCTGGCAGGTCTCGACGTCTACCTCGCTCCCTTCGATTCGGACGAAGGCTGATGCCCCGAAAGCGCCTCGACATCGTGCATCCCAAGGTGGCGCGCTACCTCGAGTCGCTCGTCCCGCCGCGCGACCGGGTGCTGGCGGAGATGGAAGCGCGGGCCGAGCGCGAGGACATCCCGATCGTCGGCCCGCTGGTGGGGCGTCTCTTCTACCAGCTCGCGCTGATGACGGGCGCGAAGCGGGTGATGGAGCTGGGCTCCGCGATCGGCTACTCGACGATGTGGTGGGCCAGGGGCGTGGGCGAGGGCGGTGAGGTGTGGTACACCGACGCGAGCGAGGAGAACGCCCACGACGCCATCCAGTACCTCGAGCGCGGCGGCGTCGCGCAGCGCGTGCACTTCATGGTGGGCGACGCGGTGCAGTGCATGGCGGCGGTGAAGGGGAAGTTCGATATCGTCTTCTGCGACATCGACAAGCCGGGCTATCCGGCGGCGCTCCGGGCCGCGATGCCGCGGCTCCGGCGCGGCGGCCTGCTGGTGGTGGACAACACGCTGTGGAGAGGGTGGGTCGCGTCGCGGTGGGGCGGGGGAGACTCCACCAAAGCCGTGCGGCGGCTCAACCAGCTGACCTACGCCGATGACGACGCGGCCTTCGCGGTCCTGATTCCACTGCGCGACGGCGTGTCCGTGGTGGTGAAGCGGTGACGTGGCGGGCGGCGGGACTGCTCCTGCTCTGCGCCTGCGCGCCGCGCGGGGCGCAGGTCTCCCCGCAGCAGCTCGCCCCGCCGCGCCCCGGTTACCGCCTGGTCTGGCACGACGAGTTCGACGGCACCGCGCTCGACACGACGAAGTGGACCGCGTACGCGGGTCCGCGGCGCGACGCGCGGAACAGCGTCGATGCGGTGTC
>DATKLR010000044.1:0-6803 GCA_035542295.1 Gemmatimonadales bacterium
GTTCTCCGTGACGGCGTCCAGGCGCTCCACCGCGGACATCGCGGGCGTGGACCCCACGCTGACGTCGCCCACGTGCACGCCGGAGCGCGCGAGCTGTCCGGCGAAGGCGGCCATGACGGCCCGCTCGCGCTCGGCGACCGCGGCCCGCTCTGCGCGCGTGCGGGCGTGATAGCTCTGGCCGGCATGGGTCAGCAGCCCATCGAAGGCGACGCCGGGCTCGGACGCCAGGCGGCGCGCCAGGTCGAGGCTGCCCGGTGCCTCCGGGGCCACCCCGGAGCGGTGGTGGCCGGAATCCACCTCGAGCCAGGCGTGCACCTCGATGCCGGCCCGCCGCGCCGCCATGCCGAGCGCCTCCAGCGCCGCCGCCGACTCCACCACCACGCGGAAGGTGATCCGGCGCGCCAGGGCGACGACCTCGTGCAGGCGCCCCAGGACGAGGGGGAACGCCCAGGTGACGTCGTGAAAGCCGGCGTCCGCAAAGGCGGCTGCCTCGGCCAGCGTCGCCACCGTGATGCCGCGCGCACCCGCGGCGAGCTGCAGGCGGCCGATCTCGGGGCACTTGTGCGTCTTGACGTGCGGCCGGAGCGCGACGCCCATCGCGCGGGCCTTCTCGGCCATCGCCGCGAGGTTCCGCTCGAGCGCGTCGAGGTCGAGCAGCAGCGCGGGCGTCGGGAGATCGCCCACCAAACGACGATGCGGCATCAGCCGAAACTGACGCCGCACCGTTCAAAGCTCAATGGCGGGCCGCTACTTCCGGAAATCCGCCGGCATCTGGAGGAGGAAGAACTTGTTGCCGTCGGGGTCCTCGAAGTTGGCGAGGATGCCGCCCCACGACTCCTTGCGCGGCTTCAACGTGAACTTGACCCCCTTCTTCTTGAGGTCCTTGTAAGTCTCGTAGATGTCGTCCACGTAGAAGCTGACGCCGGTCTTCACGCCCACCAGCTTCTTCGACTGCTTGTTCCACGGCGGCTTGAGCGAGAAGGCGACGCGGCCGGCGTCGAAGCACAGCCACTCGTGCTTCTTGTCGTAGAAGCTCAGCCGCAGGCCGAGCTTGTCACGGAAGAATTTCCGCGAGCGGGCGATGTCGGAAATGACGACCGTGACGTTGCCGAGCTGGGTGATCATGGGCCGCCCCCGTCCTGACTAGAAGAGCTTCCGCTCGTGCGCCGCCCGCTCCAGCTCTTCCCGGAACTTCGGGTGCGCGATGTCGATCAACGCGCGGGCGCGCTGCCGCACCGTCTTGCCGAACAGATAGGCCGCGCCGTACTCCGTGACCACCCACCGCACGTCGGCGCGGGTGGTGACCACGCCGGCGCCGGGGGCGAGCACCGGCACGATCCGCGACAGGTCGCCGCCCTTGGCCGTCGAGGGCAACGCGATGATGGGCTTGCCGCCCCGCGAGCGGGACGCGCCGCGGATGAAGTCCGTCTGGCCGCCGAAGCCGCTGAAGAAGGTGGTGCCGATCGAATCCGACGACACCTGCCCCGTGATGTCGATCTCGATCGCCGAGTTGATCGCCACCATGTTGTCGTTCTGCGCGATGACGAACGGATCGTTCGTATACGACAGCGGGTGCAGCTCGACGACGGGATTGTCGTGCACGAAGTCGAACAGCCGCCGCGTGCCGAGCAGGAAGCCGGCGATCACCTTGCCGCGGTGCAGCGTCTTCCGCTCGCCCGTGATGACGCCCGCCTCGATCAGGTCCACCACGCCGTCGGCGAACATCTCGGTGTGGATCCCGAGGGCCCGCCGGTCCGCGAGCATGTGCAGCACGGCGTCCGGGATCCCGCCGATGCCCATCTGCAGCGTGTCGCCGTCGTCGATCAGCTCGGAGACGTTGCGGGCGATGGCGCGGGTGACCTCGACCTCCTTGCCGCTCTCGGCCGGCAGCTCCGTCAGGGGCCGCGACGTCTCCACCACCGCGTGGAGCTGGCGCACGTGCAGGAAGGCGTCGCCGTGCACGCGCGGCATCCGCTCGTTGACCTCGGCGATGACGTGCCGCGCGTGCCGCGCGGCGTCGAGGGTGTGGTCCACGCCGACGCCCAGCGAGCAGAAGCCGTGCGCGTCGGGCGGCGAGACCTGGATCAGGGCGACGTCGATCGGAAGCGAGCCGTCGCTGAACAGCCGTGCGATCTCGCCAAGGAAGATGGGCGTGTAGTCGGCGCGCCCGTCGTTCACCGCCTTGCGGGCGTTCGCCCCGATGAACACGGCGTTGTGCCTGAAGTGCCCTTCCATCTCCGGCGCGGTGTGCGTGGCCTTCCCGATGGTCAGGAGGTGCACCACCTCCACGTCGCGGAGCGTGGGAGCCCGCGCGCTCAATGCCTCGACCAGCGGCTCCGGATTGGCGCAGCCGGGGTGGATGTACACGCGGTCGCCGCTCCGCACGGCCTGGAGCGCCTCCTCGGCCGTGCAGACCAGCGAGCGGTAGTACTCGGACCAGGGCGTGCGCAGCAGCGGCGACGCGGGCGGGCGAGCTACGGCGGTCATGCGGGTCTCCCCTGACGACGAGAACGCGATTCCCCCGCTTTCAAAACCGCAATTTCCGTGCGCGGCTCCGGCGCGAGACATGAGGTCCCGCGCCGGAGCCCGAACGCATGTTCGAGGGGTTAGGTCGTCATTCGCGCCGAGCCGGGGGCCGCTCCGCTATCGCCATCCTCCGCTGAGGGCCGAGCTCTCACTGGGCCGCACGACCTCGATGCGCTGCTTGTACTCCTTCCCGTCGAGACGGATGGTGACCAGGTACGTCCCCGGCTCCACGAGCGGTCCGGAGCCGCCCAGCAAGCCCCCGGCGCCGCGGAATCCGAACCCGCCCCCCAGCGCCTGCTGGATCGGGTTGACGTACGAGCCCGGCTCTCCGGGCTGCGGGTCGCGCAGCAGGGCCATGAGGCCCATCGGGCGGGCCCCCGCCGTCGTGTCGCCGGCGGCCCTTCGGAGGCTGTCCCGCACCTGCGCCATGCGCACGGCGGCCTTCGCGCTGTCCCGCACGGCGGCGGGGCCGAGGGGCGCGCGCTCGCGCCGCAGGTCCCAGCTGATGTACCGCAGCGCCGCCGGACGGGCGTTGGTGTAGAGCACGCGCACCGTGTCGCCCGTCGCGTCGGTGATCACCACCGGCACGGTGTCGGCCGACGGCCGGCCGGCGCCGCCCATCAGGAGCGCCATCAAGCCGCCGCCCCGTCCGCCGCCGCCGCCCAACCCCGCCTCCTGCATGTATTGCGCGGCCTGCTCGCCGAACAGCGCCGCCATCGGGTTGAACTGCGTCGTGTCGCCGCCGGGCCGCCCGGCGAACTGGCGCGGCGCCTCACCCTTGATGCGGATCGGGATCAGCGCAGCGGGCCTCGGGCTTGGCACGCCGAACGGCCGATTGCCGATGCTGCCGACTCCGCCGCCCGCGCCGCGCGGGTTGTACAGCAGGGCCGGCGCGACGGGGAAGACCGCCACCGGCGCGTTCAGGAGCGAATCGGTCGCCCGCTCGAGCGGGCCGATGTCCAGCACGTAGATCGAGCGGCCGTGCGTCGCCGCCACCAGCTCGGGGTCGCGCGGATGGATCTTGAGATCGTGCACCGGCGCCGGGGGCAGGCCTTCGTTGAGGCGCTCCCAGGTCGCCCCGCCGTCCATCGAGACGTAGGCGGTCAGCTCGGTTCCGAGGAACAGGAGGTCCTTCCGCCGCGGATCCTCACGGATCACGTGCACGAACTCGGTGTCGGGCAGGTCCCCCTTGATCGAGCGGAAGGTCTTCCCGAAGTCATTGGATACGTAGACGTACGGATGGAAATCGTCGTTCCGGTGCCCGTCGAAGGTCACATACACCGTCGCACTGTCGAAACTGGACGCCTCGACGCGGCTCACCCAGGTGGTGCGGGGCACGCCCTGCGCGCGGCCGGTGAGGTTCTCCCAGGTCACGCCGTCGTTTCTGGTGAGCCAGAGGTTGCCGTCATCGGTCCCCGCCCAGACGATCCCGGGCCGCACGGGCGACTCCGCCAGCGTGGTCGCCGTGCCGTGCGTCTCGGCGCCCGTCGCGTCCAGCGTCACGCCGCCGGTCCGCGCAAGGCTCATGCGGATCTTCGCCGTGTCGCGGGTGGAGAGGTCCTCGCTGATGGGATACCAGTGGTCGCCGCGGTCGACGGTCTTCCAGACCCGCTGGCCGCCCATGTAGAGGGTGCTGGGGTTGTGCGCGGAGATGAGGAACGGCGTGGACCAGTTGAAGCGGTTGCGCGTCAGCGTCGCCGTGTCGGCCGCGATGCGGGCCTGGAGCGAGTCCACGGCGTGCTGCTGCGCGGGCGTCGCCGGCACGGTGGTGTCGCCGCGCGCCAGGATCACGGAGTCCTCCAGGATCCGGCCGATGGTCGAGCCGCCGCCGAAGAACCCGCCGCCGCCGCCGCCCGGCGTCTGAATCGTGCCCGGGCGGATGCTCCGCCGCTCCCACGTCCTCAGGTCGAGGCGCGCGATGGAGCCGCCCTGCGACTCGCTGTACACGATGTTCGAGTTGGTCGGATCAATCGCGGCGTAGAAGCCGTCGCCGCCGTTGACGTTGGTCCAGTCCGCGTTGGAGATGCGGCCGCTGGGCGACGCCGAGGGCCCGCACCAGGAGCCGTTGTCCTGCAGGCCGCCGCACACCCAGAACGGCCGCTGCAAGTCGAGGCCGATGGCGTAGAACTGACCCACGGCCATCTGGAGCAGGGCGTCGTAGGTGCGGCCGCGGTCGTACGTCTGCGCCACGCCGCCGTCGTCCCCGACGAGGTAATGGTCAGGGTCGGTCGGATCGATCCACATCGCGTGATTGTCGGTGTGGAGCACCTGCGCCACCGTGCGCTGGGTCTTGCCGCCGTCGTTCGAGAAGCGGACCGCCTCCCACATGTAGTAGACGCGGTCGGCGTTCTTCGGGTCCACGCGCACCTGCGAGTAGTAGAAGGGCCGGCTGTCCTCGGACTCCATCCGCGTCCAGGTCTCCCCGCCGTCGGTCGAACGGAACAGGCCGGACTGGAGCTTGGCGCGCTTGGTCGTGTCGGGCATGAACCCCTTCTGCCGCGCCTGCCGCACCGACTCCGGGTTGGGAGCCGAATCCGCCTCGGCCAGGACGTACAGGACGGACGGGTTGCTGGGCGCGATCGCCACGGAGGCCCGTCCCCACGTGGTGGTGGGCAGGCCGTTCCCGGTGACACGCGTCCAGTTCTCACCACCGTCGGTGCTCTTCCACAGGCCGGAGCCGGGACCGCCGCTCTGGAGATAGTACGGCCCGCGCACCCGCTCCCACGACGTCGCGAACAGGACGTTGGGGTTCGCGGGATTCATCGAGAGGTCCACGAAGCCGGCGCGGTCGCTGATGAACTTGACCAGCCGCCAGGTCTGCCCTCCGTCGGTGGTCTTGTAGATGCCGCGCTCCTTGTTCGGCCCCCAGGCGTGGCCCAGCGCCGCCACCCAGACGGTGTTCGGATCGGTCGGGTGCACCAGGATCCGGCCGATGAACTGCGTCTCCCTGAGGCCGATGAACTTCCAGGTCCGGCCGCCGTCGGTGGACTTGAACATGCCCGCGCCGGGCGAGATGGAGTTGCGGGAGTTCACCTCGCCGGTGCCCACGTAGACGGTATTCGTGTCCGAGGGGGCGATGGCGATGTCGTTCGCGGCGTGCACGCCCGTGCGATCGAAGATGGGCGTCCAGGTGATGCCGGCGTTCACGGTCTTCCAGACCCCGGCGGTCGCGAAGGCGACGTACACCTCCTTCGGATTCAGCGGGTTGCCCTCGATGTCGGTCACGCGGCCCGTCATGTTGCCGGGGCCGATGGAGCGCCACCGAAAGGCGGCCAGGAAGGCGGAATCGGGGTGCACGGCCTGCGCCACCAGGGGCGCGGGACCGGCGCAGGCGAGCAGGAGGACGGCCAGGAAACGTCGCATGGCGGCTACCCTCGTTGTGGGGCGAGTGAGACGAATGCGGGCGGCCGCGGAGACGGCCGACCACGCTCCAATGTACGCGGCCCGCCCGGGAAGCGTTGACGCCCGGGCGGACGCACCGATATTCGGGGCCTCATGGACCCTGTTCAGAGCTACGACATCCTCCGAAACCTGACGGCGCCCGTCGTGGCGATCACGGCCGCGCGCGGGACCAAGCGCAACGGGATGATCTCCGACGCGGCGGTGCGCGCGTCCATCGTCCCGGACATCCCGCGGGTGGCGGTCTTCATCCACAAGATCAACTACACCCACGACATGGTGTTCGAGACCGGGCGCTACGGCCTCCACGTCCTGCACCAGGACCAGTTCCGGCTCATCGAGCAGCTGGGCTTCGTGCACGGCAGCGACCGCGACAAGCTCGCGGACATCCCGCACCGACTCGGCACCCTCGGCTGCCCCCTGCTCCAGGACTGCTGGGCCTGGTTCGAGTGCCGCGTCATCAACGTGATGGACGCCGGTGCCTCCACCTGGTTCCTCGCCGACGTCGTGGACCTCGGCCGCGGCCCCGGGAAGGAGATCATGACCCCCGACTATATGCGCGCCCATCTGCCCGAAAGCTGGCGCGAACCGTATCTCAAGAACCTGGCGGCCGCACAGGCGGGGGCGCGCGAGCGCTCGCGCGACATCCGCCCGCTCGTGTGGAGGGGGCTCACAGGCTAGCCGCCGCCGTCCGGATCAGCTCCCAGGCCCGCTTCACGTGCTCGCGGGTGGTCCGCAGATTGCCGATCGCAATCCGCAGCACCAACCGGCCCTTGAGTTTCGTGTGCGACAGGAAGACGGGGCCGGCCGCGTTCACTTCCGCCATCAGGCGCTCGTTCAGCCGGTCGTCGTCTTCCGGGCTCCCTTTCCCGCGCGCA
>DATKLR010000045.1:0-2767 GCA_035542295.1 Gemmatimonadales bacterium
GCTCTGGCCGCCGCGCCCGCCACGGCGCAGACGCGGCCCGGCCCGGACGTCCGAAGCTACCACTTCACGATCGACCTTCCCGATAGCGGCAGCGAGATCCGCGGAACGGCGGTGATCCGCATCGCCTTCGCCGGGCGCCGCGCCGACACACTCCAGCTCGACCTCGTAGGCATGAGCGTGGACTCGGTAAACGAGCGCCTCAGCTTGCAGCCGCTGCCCTTCGAGTACGACGGGAAGGCGCTGCGCATCGGCCTGCCGGTTGCTCCCGCGGACCAGGTCCCGCGTGTCCCGGTCGTCTGGGACATCCGGGTGGTCTGGCACGGCACAGCGCATGACGGGCTCATCATCGAGCCGAACGCCCGCGGCCGCTGGGCGGCGTTCGGCGACAACTGGCCTCAGCGGGCGCGCGATTGGATCCCCACGGTCGACGATCCCGCCCACAAGGCGGCCGTCCGCTGGACGGTCACTGCGCCGGAGCGCGTGCGGGTCGTCGCCAACGGCCAGTTCGTGAGCCGCACGCCGGCCGGCGCGGGCCGAGTCGCCTGGTCGTACGTCGAGATTCATCGGATTCCCACCTACACGATGGTGATCGGCGCGACCGAGATGACCGTGAGCCGGCATCGGCCCTTGATCTCGGGCCGCGACACGATCCCGATGGAAGTCTGGACCTACCCCGAGGACTCGGCATTCGCCGACTCGGTCCCGTTCCACCGCATTACTGAGGTGGTAGAGTCGCTCCAGCGCATCATCGGCCCGTTCCCGTACGAGAAGCTGGCCCAGGTCGAGTCGTCGACGCGCTACGGCGGGATGGAGAACTCGTCCGCCATTTTCTACGCGGAGCAGGCGTACGTGGCGCACTGGATGGACGAGGGAACCGTGCGGCACGAGACCGCGCACCAGTGGTTCGGCGACGCCGTGACCGAGCGGGACTTCCATCATGTGTGGCTCTCGGAGAGCTTCGCCACCTACTTCGACCTGGTCGCGGGCGCGGCATTGGACGGCGACTCCGTGCTCGAGCGTGGGATGCGCAACGAAGCCCGGGGCTACTTCAATTCGCGCGTCGTGGACCGCCCCATTCTCGATACCGCGGTCACCGTCCTGACGCAGCTGCTCAACGCGAACAGCTACAACAAGGGCGCCTGGGTGCTGCACATGCTGCGGGGCTACGTCGGGGACTCGTCCTTCTTCGCTGGCATTCGGGATTACTACCGGATCTACCGCGACTCGTCGGTGCTGAGCGAGGACTTCCGCCGCGTGATGGAGCAAGCGTCGGGGCGCCCGCTCGGCTGGTTCTTCGACCAGTGGCTCCGCCAGCCGGGCTATCCGCAGCTCGACGTGCGGTGGAGCTACGATTCCACCACCCGGGAACTGGTCGTCAACGTCGCCCAGGTGCAGCCCGAGGCGTGGGGTACGTTTCGGCTCCCGGGCGCCGTGCTTGAGTTAACGGACGGCTCGGGCCAGGTGACACGGCGTGTCGTCGAGATCGTGTCGGCCCGCCAGCAGATGCTTCGGACCCCGCTCGGCTCGCCTCCAACCGTCCTACGCGTCGATCCGGACGGCGCGCTGCTGCTCACCGCCGCCGTCCAGCGGAGCAGGGCCGCGCGGTAGCCCGGCGCAGCGTCACCGTCGGCTCCGTTTCCGGTGGCGCTGCCGCGCCGCTATCTTAGTCCCGCGCTATGGAGACCATCCACATCCAGAGCTTCGTGTCGGCGCCCCGCACAGCCGTCTGGGAGCAGTTGATGGGGCGGCCCGACATCGTGCTCGACGCCCTCCCGGTCCAGGCCTGGCCCGACCAGCGCGAGGAGCAGGCGCCGTCGCGCCTGCTGGTGCGCTGGCCGTTTTCGAGCGGCGGGACGGCGACCACCAGCGTTGCCATTACGCTGGCCGAGGTCTCGGGCGGCACGCGGATCGATCTCAAGCACGAGGGGTGGCACGAGGAGCCCGGGTGGCAGGATGCGATCGCCGGCCATTTCGCCGGGTGGCTGCAGGCTCTCGCGGCGCTGGGGCTGCTGGTGGAGACCGGCACGGACCCGCGGGCCGCGTCGGCGGTGCTGGCCGGCAAGGAGCGCTACTTCGCCTCTGCGGAGATCCCGGCGGGAGCGGACGCGGTCTTCCGGTCCCTCGCCGATCCGGATGTCCGCACGCGCTGGAGCGACGGGGCACTGGACGGGGCCGAGCTCGTCGAGAGCGTGGAGAGCCGCTTCCTCCGGTTCACGCTCCCTGGCAAAGCCGGCCCCGGCGAGCTGGCCATCATCCTGCGGCGCACGCCGCGCGGCACACATTGCGCCCTCGCCGAGTACGGGGTCGTCGACCGATCCGCCTCCGCCCGCTGGCCGAAGCTGCTCGAGCGCCTGACGCGGTTCCTGCGGTAGCCTCACCCCGCCACCGCCGTTCCCCAATAACCGACCCGGACAGTCCCCATCGGGGGCACGCCGTCGGCGGAACGGTGTTTGCACGCGGAATCCCCGACGGATTGAGCTCGACGCGAACGCCGCACCACGACGGGGGATCGACGCATGGCGGACAAGAAGGCCGACCTGGCCGGACCAGGCATCAGCACCTACGAGGAAGTCGAGAAGATCCTGCCGAAGGACTACCGGTCGCTGCTGGATCCGAAGGAGACGCAGATCGCCATCACGGCGGCGAAGCGGTACATCGAGGACGGGCTCTGCAAGGAGCTCAACCTGATCCGGGTGGAAGTTCCGTTGATCGTGAGCCGGGAGAGCGGCGTCAACGACTACCTCGATCGCGACGGGTCGCGCACGCC
>DATKLR010000046.1:0-6573 GCA_035542295.1 Gemmatimonadales bacterium
CGTGCTCCTGCATCGCCTGCAGCAGCGCCGCCTGCGTCTTGGGCGGCGTGCGGTTGATCTCGTCCGCCAGCACGATGTTCCCGAACAGCGGCCCCGGCACGAACCGGAAGCTGCGCCGCCCCGTCGTCACGTCCTCCTCGATTACCTCGGTGCCCGTGATGTCCGAAGGCATCAGGTCCGGCGTGAACTGGATCCGCGAGAACTTGAGCCGCAGCGCCTCCGCCACCGATGAAACCATCATCGTCTTCGCCAGCCCCGGCACGCCGACCAGGAGCGCGTGCCCGCCGGAGAGGAGCGCGGCCAGGATTCCGTCCAGGACATCGCGCTGGCCCACGATCCTGCGCCCCACCTCTTCGAGCAGGCGCGCGCGCGCCGCCGCGAGCCGCTCGAGCAGCTCCACGTCGCGGTCGTCCTTGGCCGGAAAGGGCAATGTGCTCATCGGACCCCAGGATACCCCGGCGGCGCCCGTTGGGTCAATTCGGACACGCGATTCGGCCACATATTCGGCTCCCGAATGCCGATCCCTCACGCTGGCATAACGCCTGCACGGTATCCTTCGCGTGACAGGAGCCCCCCTATGAAGCACATGCCCGAGCCGGTCGCCGAGTTCCTCGCGGGCCGGCGCATCGTGGTGGCCGGCGTCTCACGCAAGCCGCAGCACTTCGCCAACGCCATCTTCCGCAAGCTGCACGACACTGGCTACGAGGTCATGGCCCTCAACCCCAATGCGGAGGAGGTCGAGGGCTTCCAATGCTACCCTAACCTCGCCGCCGTGCCGGGATGGATCGACGGCGTCGTGGCGGCGATCCACCCACGGCTCGGCCTCGACCTCGTGCACCAGGCCGCCGAGCGCGGTGGCGTGGGCCAGATCTGGTTCCACCGGTTGATGGGGACGGGAAGCGTGTCGCGCGAAGCCGTCCGCGGCTGCCGTGCACAGGGCGTCCGCTGCATCGTCGGCGGCTGCCCGCTGATGTACGTCGAGCCGGTGGACCCGTTCCACCGGTGCTTCCGCTGGCTCCTCAGGTGGAGCGGGCGCGCTGTGGGCTAGGTCGACCAGCCGGGCGGGGCCAGATCGGGAGTGGCCGCAGGCGCCTCACGGCGCATAGCCGCCGTGCTTTGCCACCCCTTTCACAAGGGGTATATTTCCGCCCGCCGAATGGCCCGGGACCCGGACGAGAGCGCTGAAAGCCGCGGTTTTGGAGCGGGCTACGCGATCGTGGCGGCCGGGTTCCAGATGGCCCTCGCCGTCCTGCTTTTCCTCGGCGCCGGCGTCCTCGTGGATCGGTGGCTTCACACCAAGCCGATCTTCACCGTAATCGGCGTGCTGCTGGGGCTCGGCGCGGGGATGTACGCTTTCATCCTCCGCGTGCTCGCGGAGTCGCCGAAGCGGAAGACGAAGCGCGGACCGGCGGGGAACGCGCCGTGAACTGGCCCCTGCGGATGGCGCTGACGGGAAGCGCGGCCGAGCTGGTGGTTGCGGCGCTGGCTCTGGCCAGTGCGGGGGTGAAGGGCCTGGTGGCGGCGCTGGTGGGCGGAGGCATCGCGACCTCGGCGCAGGTCACGGCGGTCGCGCTGCTCCGGCCGGGGATGAAGGCGGAGACTGCGGAGTTCGTGCGGCGCTGGGCCGTCGGGATCGCCATCCGCGGCATGAGCGCCCTGGTCGTGGTGGCGCTGGTGTTCGCGACGAAAGCGGTGCTGCCGCCGCTCTGGGTGGTGCTGGGGTTTCTCGCCGTGCTGCTGACGCTCCTCTACGCGGAGACGCGGTTCCTCGAATGATGCAGACGCCCGACATCGGCCGGATGATCCTGGAGCGCACGGGGGACGCCCACGAGATCGAGGTCCCGTTCGGCGAGTGGCTCCACGTTGGCCCGATCCACCTGCCGACCGGGTGGGTGGTGCACGTCGGGCGGACCGCGCTTGACCTGTCGCCCACGCGCGACGTCGTGTTCATGTTCATCGCGGCGCTGCTGGTCTGGCTCACCCTGTTCTTCGCGGGTCGCGCGCTGAACCGCCAGCGGGAAGAGGGGAGCGGTGCGCCGCGCGGCCTGGCGAACATGGTCGAGGCGGTCGTCCTGTTCATCCGCAACGACGTCGCCATCGCCAGCATCGGGACGAAGAACGGCGCCAAGTTCGCGCCCTACATCCTGACCCTGTTCTGGTTCATCCTCTACTGCAACCTGCTCGGCCTGATTCCCTACGGGGAGAAGCCGACGGGGAGCTTCATGGTCACCGGCGCGCTGGCGCTGACGGCGCTCCTCACGATCGAGATCTCGGGGTTCGTGGCGCTCGGGCCGAAGGGATACCTCAAGACCATCGTCTTCACCCCTCCGGGCACGAGCGGGATCGGGGCGGTGCTGCTCACGCTGATCATGACCCCCATCGAGATCATCGGGAAGATCGTGAAGCCGTTCGCGCTGATGCTGCGGCTCTTCGCCAACATGGCGGCCGGCCACTTCGTGATGCTCTCGCTCCTGGCATTGATCTTCCTGTTCGGCAACATCCGCTACTTCCGCTGGCTCATCGCGGGCGGGTCGGTGGCGTTCGTGCTGTTCATGATGGCGATCGAGCTGCTGGTGGCACTCATTCAGGCGTACGTCTTCGCGCTGCTCACGTCCACCTTCATCGGGCTGATGCAGCACGAGCACTAGTCCACGCATCACCTTTCGGGAGGGGTTCAGATGTTCATGCAAGCCGTAGCGGACGCGGCCGCGGTCGCGAAGAACAACAACGCGTTGCTGGGTGCCGGGCTGGGGCTGGGGCTGGCCGTGATCGGCGCGGGGCTGGGGATCGGCCGGATCGGCGGCCAGGCGGTCGAGGCGATCGCGCGGCAGCCCGAGGCGTCGGCCGACATCAGGGGCGCGATGATCCTGACGGCGGCGCTGGTCGAAGGCGTGGCGCTCGCGGCCGTCGTGTTCGCGCTCCTCTTCAAGGTGTTGTGATGCCGGCGCTGAGCCTGCTCCTGCAGGCAGGTGAAGCGGCTCCCAAGGGTCCGTTTCAGATCGAGTGGGGCGTCTCGTTCTGGACGTTGGTGGTTTTCGGGATCCTGATGGTGGTCCTCGCGAAGACGGCGTGGCCCGCGATCCTCAAGGCGGTCGAGGAGCGGGAGAAGAAGATCCAGGTGCAGATCGAGGCGGCCGAGCAGGCGAACCGGGAGGCGCAGCGGGTGCTGGCGGAGTACCACCAGAAGCTTGCCGCCGCCCGAGGCGAGGCGCAGGAGCTGCTGGCCGCGGGGCGGGCGGCGGGGGAGAAGCTGCGCGAGGACATCATGGCCCGCGCGCGCGCCGAGCACGAGGAGCTGATCGGGCGGGCGCGCCGCGAGATCGCGGCCGAGCGCGAGAAGGCCGTGGCGGATTTGCGGCGCGAGGCGGTGGAGCTGTCGCTCGCCGCCGCCGGCAAGGTGATCGAGAAGAACCTCGACACCGAGGCGGACCGCCGGATGATCCAGGACTACCTGGACAGCCTCAAGGGCATGCAGTCGTGAGAGACACCGCCGTCTGCCGCAACTACGCCGAGACGCTGCTCGCCGTCGCGGAGAAGGATGGGAAGATCGAGCGCTACGGCGAGCTGATCGACGCGGTGGGCGGCGTGCTGGCGGCGGATCCCGCGCTGCACGGAGTCTTCATGTCGCCGCGCGTGCCCAAGCAGACGAAGCAGCGCCTCATCGAGCAGGCGCTGGCGAAGGTCGCGCCGAAGCCGTTCATCCGCTTCCTCCAGCTGGTGGTGCAACGCGGGCGGCAGTACCTGCTGACCGACATCGCGGAGGAGTACGAGCAGCTGGTGGACCAGCACCTGAATCGCGTCCACGCCATCGTCGCGACCGCGCGACCGGTGGACGAGAAGCTGGCGGCCGCCATCCGGAAGCGGCTGACCGCCGTGTTCGCCCAGGACGTGCTCCCGCACTTCCGCGCCGATCCGGCCCTGCTCGGGGGGATCGTGGTGCGGGTCGGCGACCGCGTGTTCGACGGATCGCTGCGGCGCAAGCTCAAATTGCTCCAGCATCGGATGCTGCACGCCCCGCTAGGCGGGACCGCCACCGCGGAGTAAGCTTCACGCGTGCACGCGCTCGCCGCGGTCGCCGCTCTCCTCCTCCAGCAGTCGCCGCTCCCGCCCTCGGGCGGACCGGCGCCGTATTTCCAACAGGACGTCCGCTTCACGGCGGCAGCGCGCCTCGATGAGCCGTCAGGCGTGCTGAGCGCGGCCGGGCGGCTGGTCTACCGGAACAACAGCCCCGATACCCTGACGACGATCGCCTTCCACCTCTACCTGAACGCGTTCCGCCCCGGCTCGAAGTGGGTGGACCACCAGACGGCGGAGGAGGGCACGAGTCCGTGGGCGAGCCTGCCCGATCCCTACTACGCCTACGAGCGCCTGGGCCGGACCGGGATCGGAGGGGCAGAGGTTGAGGCGCGCTACCCCGGCGCGCCCGACTCGACCGTGGTCGAGTTCACCCTGCCGAGGCCGCTCGCGCCCGGCGATTCGACGGTGGTGGACCTCGAGTGGACCGCTCGCCTCAGCGTGATCCCGCGCCGGCAGGGGCGGCAGGGCCGGCGCTTCGACTTCGCCCAGTGGTATCCCGAGGTCGCGGTCTACGACCGCTACGGGTGGGGAGCGCACCCGCTCTATCCCGAGGGCGAGTTCTACGGCGAGTTCGGCAACTACGACGTCACGCTCGACCTGATGGCCGATCAGGTCTGCGGCTCGACCGGCGTGCCGGTCGAAGGAGACCCGGGATGGGCCGGCGCGCGCGCCACGCCCGAGACGCCCGTCACGCTGCAGTCGGACTGGTACGGCCAACTGTCACCGGCGCCGAGTCCTGAGCCGCTGGAGCCGGGCCGCAAGCGCGTGCGTTTCCTCGCCCGCGACGTCGAGCATTTCGCCTTCTCGTGCAACCCCGCCTACGTGTACGACGAGGGGCGCTACGGGCCGACGGTAATCCACGTCCTCTACCTGCCGGCGGATACGGCGTGGGCGCAGGGGGTCGCGGTGCGGCGAACGGCGACGGCGCTCGCCTGGCTCGACAGCCTGTACGGGCCTTATGCCTGGCCGCAGGCCACCGCGTTGCACCGGATCGAGGGCGGCGGCACCGAGTTCCCGATGATGGTGATGCTCGGCGGGGCGGGGCAGGGGCTCATCCTGCACGAGGTCGGGCATCTCTACACCTACGGCATGCTGGGCAACAACGAGTGGAAGGAGGGTTGGCTCGACGAGGGGTTCACCAGCTTCCAGAGCGCGTGGCAGTACCAGCGCGCCGCCCACGCGCCGCCGTTCCTGACGCTGCAGAGCTTCATTCTGCGGCTCGACCTCGACGGCTGGAGCCAGCCGGTGGTGCTCCCCGCGGAGGAGTACTCGGAGTACCAGATCTACTCCTCGATGATCTACACGAAGGGCCAGCTCGTCCTCGAGATGCTCCGCTACGTCCTGGGCGAGGACACCTTCCGCCGCGCGCTGCGCCAGTACTACGCGCGCTACCGCTTCAGGCATGTCACGTCGGAGAGCTTCCGGCAGGTGTGCGAGGAGGTCTCGCACCAGGACCTGGGGTGGTTCTTCGCCGAGTGGCTGCACGGGACGCCGAAGGTGGATTACGCGCTGCGGAAGGTGCGGCGCCGGCGCGCCGCGGACGGCTGGATCACCGACATCGAGATCGCGCGGTTGGGCGACGGCGTGATGCCGGTGGACGTCGCCGTGCCCGTCGGCGACACGACGCTGATCGTGCGCGCCCGCGGGATGGACGAGCGCGAGACGGTCGAGGTGCGCACCGATACGAAGCCCGGGCGCGTCGAGCTGGACCCGACCCGCCAGACGATGGACTGGAACTACCTCAACAACCTCGAGGGGCCGCACCTGCCGTTCCGCCCCCTGGTGGGTGTGGGGCGCGTGGAGCACCACCTCGGCTGGGGCGCGACGACGCCCGCGAGGCGCGACCGCCTCGTGGTCAACTGGCTCCCGGTGGCCTGGTACAACAGTGCCGGCGGCGTGACGGCGGGCCTGCAGACGCGCTCCAACTACCTCGGCCGGTTCGACCTGAACGAGCTGCAGCTCACCTGGCCCACGGGGTTCAGGGATGGGCCGGCTGGTCTGGGCTCGCGGTTGCGGCCGGATTTCTATGTGTCGTTCGGGGACCCGACGATGGGCCAGCGTCCGCGGGTGCGGAGCGAGGCGGCTGCCTGGTCCGTCGAAGGCCGCACCGGCGGCCGGATCGCGGCCTCACTCGACCTGACGCGCCGGCTGGGGGGGCCCTCGACCGCCAGCGCGGGCGCCGCCGCCACGATCATGGCGGTGACGGACAATGCGTACCTGGACGGGCGCACCTGGGACGATCTCAACACGGCCGAGCTGACGATGTGGGCATCGCACACGCGGTACGGCGCCCGGGCGACGCGGAGCGGCCGGGTCGAGCTGGGCGTCGGTGAGGCATTCGAGCCGGTGCCTGAGATCGGGCGGCTCTACATCAACACCGGGCGGCAGGGCGGGCCCGCGTTCCCGGTGGTTCTCCCGGGCCTGCGGTCCCTCCGGGGCAGCACGTACTTCCGCGGCTCGCTCGAATCGCGGCGCGCGGCGCGGATCGGCGCCTTC
>DATKLR010000047.1:0-35419 GCA_035542295.1 Gemmatimonadales bacterium
GCAGGGCGCCTTCCGGCTGACCACGTTCGCGACGCACTCCGCCGGCACGGCGCTCGAGATCGCGGTGACCGCGAAGGGTTCGTTCGACGGAGCCGCGTCCGACTTCAGGGTCGTCGTGCACGGCCTCACGAGGGCGCCGGCGACCGTCACGGTGGACGGCCGCCCCGCGCAGGTGCACTTCGATGCGCCGAGCCGGACCGCCGTATTCGACATACGCCCGGACGCGCGCAGCATCAGAATCGAGAGGTGAGATGGGAGAAGACAGGCCAGTTGCGAGACGCTGAGTTGCGAGTGGTTGTGAGATGCGAGTGGTGAGAAAGAGCACAGGCCTCGGGTAGCCATGAGCCGCCCGGGGCCTGTGCTCTTGCCGGCTACCGACACCTCAACCCCACTCGCAACTCAGCGTCTCGCAACTATCCTGCTTCCCGTCTCTCCTGATTACTTTTCTGTCCCAGAATGCCGCATCATCCGAACAAGTGGGTCGTCGCGGGCACCGTGCTGATCGGCACGATCATGGCGGTGCTCGACTCCTCGGTGGTGAACGTCGCGCTGCCCGACATGAGCGGGACGCTCGGCGCCACGATCGAGGAGATCACCTGGGTCGTCACGGCCTACATCCTCGCCCAGGTGATTTTCATGCCGATCACCGCGCTCCTCTCCTCGCGGTTCGGGCGCAAGAACTTCTACGTGGCGAGCGTGATCCTGTTCACCGCCGCCTCGATGGCGTGCGGCCTGGCGCGGACGATGCCGGTCATGATCCTCTTCCGTGCCATCCAGGGGGCCGGCGGCGGCGTGATGATCACGGTCTCGCAGGCGATCCTCCGCGAGAGCTTCCCGCCCGAGGAGCAGGGGACGGCCATGGGGCTGTTCGGTGTCGGCACCGTCCTGGCGCCGGCGATCGGGCCCACCCTGGGAGGCTGGCTCACCGATCAGTACTCCTGGCCCTGGGTCTTCTACGTGAACGTCCCGATCGGGGCCCTCGCCATCCTCCTGGTCACGCGGTTCGTCGAGGACCCGCCGTACCTCGTCCGGGAGAAAGGGCGGATCGACTGGGCGGGGCTCGGGGCGATGACCATCGGCCTCGGCGCGTTCCAGCTGATGCTCGAGAAGGGCCAGGACAAGGACTGGTTCCAGTCCTCGTTCATCCTCTGGTTGGGCGTCCTTTCCGTCGTCTTCCTCGTGGCCTTCATCTGGCGCGAGCTCAAGACCGAGCGCCCGGCCGTCGATCTCTCGCTGTTCCGCAACGTGCCCTTCACCTCGGCCACCGCGCTGGGCGGCGTGCTCGGGATGGGGCTCTACGGCGCGCTCTTCCTCCTGCCCCTCTTCCTCCAGGAGCTGCTCGGCTATCCGGCGATGAAGTCGGGCCTCGCGCTCATGCCGCGCAGCCTCGCGATGGCCGTGGTCATGCCGATCGGCGGACTGCTCTACAACCGCCTCGGGCCGCGGGTGCTGGTCGGGACCGGGCTGGCGATCAGCGCGTACTCGTTCTGGGACCTCGCGCACCTGACGACCGACACCGGGATCTGGGACCTGCTGCTGCCGCAGGTCTGGCAGGGCGTGGGCTTCGGCATGCTGTTCGTCGCGCTGAGCACGGCGGCCCTCTCGGCCATCCCGAAGGCGCGGATGACGGCCGCGTCAGGGCTCTACAACGTCGTGCGCCAGGTGCTGGGGAGCGTGGGGATTGCGGTCGCGGCGACGGAGCTGGTGCGAAGCCAGTCGCGCTACCACGACGTGCTGGCCGAGCACGTGACGCCGTACGGCTCGGCCACGCAGAGCTGGCTGCACAGTGCCACCGCGGGGATGATCAGCGCGGGGGCGGACGTGGTCACCGCGACCGGGCGGGCCGTCAGGCTGCTCGATTTCCGGGTGATGCGGCAGGCGATCGCGCTCGCCTACAACCACGTCCTCCTGCTGGTGGCGGCGCTGTTCGTCATCTCGCTGCCGCTGGTCCTGCTGGTGCGCGGCCACCGCGACACGAAGGTCGAAATGGCCGCCGAGTAGTCAGGGGGTGTCCGGCGCCTCCACGATCTCCGACTTGACGCCGAGCCGCTTCCACACGAAGTAGACCGGAATGCCGATCACCACGATGATGAGGCCCGGCCAGGTGTAGAGCGGACTCTTCACCAGCAGATCCACCATCAGCAGCCCCATCGCCGCCGCGTAGATCGCGGGCATCCACGGATAGCCCACGGCGCGATAGGGCCGCTCGGCGTCGGGGCGGAGCCTGCGCAGCCGGAACAGCGCGATCACGGTCAGGAAGTAGAAGAGCACGGCGGCGAAGATCACGTAGGCGAGCAGGTCGTTGTAGGTCCCCGACAGCGCGAGGATGCAGGTCCAGAGCGCCTGGACCCAGAGCGCGGCCTTGGGCGTGCGATGCCGGGGGTCCACCCGGCTGGCGCCCCTGAAGAACAGGCCGTCGTGCGACATCGCGTAGTAGACCCGTGCGCCGGCCAGGACCAGCCCGTTGCTGCAGCCGAAGGTCGAGATCATGATCGCGACGGCCATGATCGCCACGCCCGCGGCGCCGAAGGTCGCCTGCATCGCGACCGTCCCCACGCGGTCCTGCGCCGCGGTCTGGATGGCGGACAGCGGCAGCACGCTGAGGTACGCGACGTTCGCGAGCACGTACATCACGCTCACCAGCAACGTCCCCAGGCCCAGGGCGAGCGGGAGGTTGCGGCGCGGGTTCTTCACTTCGGTGGCGGCGAACGCCACGTTGTTCCACGCGTCCGAGGAGAAGAGCGAGCCGATCATCGCGGCGCCGATCACGGGCACGATCGCCAGGGTCAGGCCAGCACCCCAGAACCGCCCCTGGCCGAAGTTGGCGGCGAGCGCACCGGCGTTCCGGCCGATCGTGAGGCCGAGCAGGATCAGTCCCCCCAGGGCCAGCGCCTTGGCCGCGGTGAAGACCGTCTGAATCCAGGCGCCGAGCCGCACCCCCTGGACGTTCACCCAGGTCAGCAGCAGCACCACCCCGATCCCCAGCAGGCGCTGCCACGACACGCCGATCTCGATCGCCTCGGGGTGTGCGGTCGGATGACCGAACAGCGCGAACAGTGCCTCGCCCGGTGCGGGGATGTGCCCCAGCGAAAGCCAGACGTCGGGCGTCAGGGCCGGCCACAGGACTGCCAGGAAGCGGGAGAACGCCACGACGACCGCCGCGATGGTGCCCGTCTGGATCACCAGGAAGAGCGTCCAGCCGTACAGAAAGCCCCACAGCGGAGAGAGCCCCTCGCGCAGGTAGACGTATTGCCCGCCGGCCTTCGGGTACATCGCGGCCAGCTCGCCCTGGGTGAGCGCGCCCATCACCGTGACGATCCCGGTGATGACCCACACCGTGAGCAGCAGGCCGGGCGAGCCGACCCGGCGGGCGATGTCGGCGGGGACGATGAAGATTCCCGAGCCGATCATCGAGCCGACGACGATCGCGACGGCGGCGGTGGGGTTGATGCCCCGCACGAGCGTGGTGGTGGAGGAGGGGGCGGACGTGGAGGCGGCTGCGCTCATCGTGCGTGCTTCCTCGCTTTGGGAAGGAGCGCCAGCCGCAGCACCTCGTCGGCGGTCTCCACCAGGTGGATCTTGAGATTCCGCTTGATGGCTTCCGGGACCTTCCTGAGATCGCTTTCGCAGTCCGAGGGAATCAGCACGGTCGGGATGTGGCCGCGCACCGCGGCGCCGAGCTTCTCCCGGAGCCCGCCCACCGCCAGTACCCGCCCGGTCAGCGTGATCTCACCGGTCATCGCGAGGTCGGACCGGATCGGCCGCTGCGTGAACAGGCTGGCGAGCACCGCGGCGATGGTCACGCCCGCCGACGGGCCGTCCTTGGGGATCGCGCCCTCCGGGAAATGGACATGGACGTCCCGCTCGCCGAAGCGGCGGCGCGGGATGCCGAGGTCCTCCGCGCGGCTGCGTACCCACGAGGCCGCGGCCTGGACCGACTCGATCATAACGGAGCCGAGCTGGCCGGTCACCTGGAACTGGCCCGTCCCCGGCATCGCGATCGCCTCCACGGGGAGCAGGTCGCCGCCGGTCGCGGTCCAGGCGAGTCCGTTCGCGACCCCGATCGCGGGCACCGGCTGGGCGCGCTCGTCGACGAACCGCGGCGGTCCGAGGACTTCGTCGATGAGCGTCGCGTCCACGGTCCAGGGGCCGGCCTGGCCCGCAGCCTTGTGCGTGGCCAGGCGCCTGAGGAGGGCGGCGAGGTCGCGCTTGATCCCCCGCACCCCCGCCTCGCGCGCGTACCCGGAGGCCAGGAGCGTGAGCGCGTCGTCGCCGATCACGAGCTCCGCATCCGAGAGCCCGTTCTCCACCAGCAGCTGCGGCAGGAGGTGCCGCCGGGCGATCGCGACCTTCTCCTCCGGCGTGTAGCCCGGGATCTCGATGACCTCCATCCGGTCCAGCAGCGGCTCCGGGATCTGCGGCTCCGCGTTGGCCGTAGCGATGAACAGGACCCGCGACAGGTCGAACGGCACGTTCAGGTAGTGGTCCACGAACGCGAAGTTCTGCTCCGGATCGAGGACCTCGAGCAGCGCCGCCGAGGGGCTGCCGTGCCCGGGGCGGTCGGCGCCGAGCTTGTCGATCTCGTCGATCATCAGCACCGGGTTCATGGCCCGCGCGCGGCTGACCTCCTGGACGATTTTCCCCGGCATCGCGCCCACGTAGGTGCGGCGATGGCCGCGGATCACCGCCTCGTCGTCCACGCCGCCCAGGCTCATCCGGCCGAAGGGCCGCCCCATCGCGTCGGCGATCGCGCGCCCCAGCGACGTCTTGCCCACCCCCGGCGGCCCCACGAAGCAGAGGATCGGCGGGCGGGCCTCGGGCGCCAGGCGGCGCACCGCGAGGTACTCGACGATCCGGGTCTTCGCCTCGTCGAGCGCGAGGTGCCCCAGGTCCAGGACGGCGCGCACCGCCGCCGGATCCAGCCGCCGCTCCTCCACCTCCACGCCCCACGGCAGCGCCAGCATCCAGTCCAGATACGTGCGTGCTACCTGGTATTCGGCGGAGGCGGGCGTGAGGCGGCCCAGCCGCTCCAGCTCGCGCAGCGCCTCGGCGCGCGCGGTCTCCGGCATCTTGAGGCCCTCGAGACGCGCCTTCAGCTCGCGGGCCTCGCGCATCGCGTCGTCTTCCCCCAGCTCGGCGCGGATCGCCTCCAGCTGCTGACGGAGCAGGTACTCGCGGCGCCCGCGCTCGACGTGCAGCGTCGTGAGACGGTCCACCTCGCGCTGGACGTCGGCGCGCTCGACCAGCGCGGCGAGGAAATCGGCGACGATGTCGAGGCGCACCGCGGGCGCCGGCTCGGCGATGATCCGGTCGCGCTGCGCCACCGAGAAGGGGAGCTGCTGCGCGACCAGGTCCGCGAAGTGACTCGCGTCCTCCACGTTGGCCCGGAGGTTCTCGACCAACTCCGTGTTCACCGCCGGGTCGAGCGAGGCCAGGGTCTCAGCCAGCCGGAGCACTGCCCCGATGCGCCGGTCCAGCTCCGGTCGCGCTTCCTCCGGCTCCGGCACGGGGCTCACCGCCGCCGCGGGCCACTCCGCGCCCTCGGTGACGCTGTCGATCCGCACCCGCCGCTTCCCCTGGAAAGTGACCTGCACGGCGTCGTCCGCGAGGTTCATCCGGTCGAGCACGCCGGCCGCCACACCGATCCGGCCGACGAACGACGACGGCGGCGCCGCCGTCGAGTCGGCCCGCACGATCACCACCGTCTTCTGCTCCGAGGAAAGCGAGCGGATGGCCGCCACGTTGGTGCGGCTCGTGACCTGCACCGCGGCGACCCCGAGAGGAAAGACCTGGGTCGAGCGCAGGATCACCAGCGGCACCTGCCGCGGCACGTCCCACGCCCGCAGGTCGTCCCGCGTCGTGGTCAGGAAGTCGTCGGTCATCGGAGGGGAGGCTGGAGGAGGAGCCGCCTAGCCGGGGGGCTTGGTCGCCTGGAGCATCTCGCGCATCCGCCGAGCCAGCGCCTCGATCTCACGCAGCCCTTCCACGGTCTCGGGGTCCAGCTCGGCCTCGTTGAGGAGCAGCAGCTGCGCCTCGGCGAGGATGGCGGCGAGGGGATTCGCCAGATCGTGCCGCAGCTGCCGGATGGCTTCCGCGCCGCTCTCCGTCACGCTCGATCCGCCTCGTCAGGTGCTGAGCGAGCGGTAGAGATCGCGGAGATGATGCTCCCGCAGGTCCCGCACGGCCTGCCACAGATCCTGCTCGCTCGTGGCGCAGAAGATCTCCGCCGTCACGCGCTCGCTGTCGCTCCCCGCCTCGACGAAGTGCAGGCGGCCCCGCCACATGCCGTCGTCCGTGCGCCAGACCGCGAGGCGGACGGCGAGAGCGGTGCCTTCATAGCGGAGCGGAGCCAGGTCGTGGAGGACCGGCTCGGACGGATCGGGAACGCTGGATCGAGACTGCGGCAGCGGCATCGGAAGCTCCGAGTGAGGGGGCGTCCGAACCCGGACGGGGCGTCCAAAACGTCCGAGTTTGAAGCAATATAACGACTTACGAGGCCGGCGCAATATTCGGGACCGCTGTACCGGCTTTGCCGTCCCCGACGCCTCTTGACCCGGCTATGTGCATGGTCTAGAATCAGTTGCTCGCTGACCAACCCCATATCGCAATCGCACCCATTCCGAGCCGGCCTTGCTGCCGCTTCACTACCACAACTGTGAGGGTTGACCGGGCCGAGGGGTGAATACCCTCAGCCTCCCCACCGCACCCGGAGTCCCATCCGTGGACATCGCCGAACTGAAGAAGAAGTCCGTCGCGGAACTGCACGCGATGGCGGAAGAGCTCAACATCACCAACTACTCGGGCCTCAGGAAACAGGACCTGATCTTCCGCATCGAGCAGAACCTGCTCGACTCCGACACGGTGCTGCGGGGCGAGGGGGTGCTGGAGATCCTGCCCGAGGGCTACGGGTTCCTGCGCAGCCAGGACTGGAACTACCTGTACGGCCCGGACGACATCTACGTCTCGCCCAGCCAGATCAAGCGCTTCGACCTCAGAACCGGGGACACGATTCTCGGCCAGGTGCGCCCCCCCAAGGAGGGGGAGCGGTACCTGGCGCTCCTCAACGTGGAGACGGTCAACGGCGACGAGCCGGAGAAGGCGAAGCACCGCATCGCGTTCGACAATCTGCGGCCGCGCTATCCGGACGAGCGGCTGCGGCTCGAGCGCAAGGACGGCGATCTCTCGATGCGCGTGATCGACATGCTCGCGCCGATCGGCAAGGGCCAGCGCGCGCTGATCTCCTCGCCGCCCAAGGCGGGCAAGACGATTCTCCTCCAGAAGCTCGCGAACTCCATCACCGAGAACCATCCCGAGTGCGTCCTGATCGTGCTGCTCATCGACGAGCGGCCCGAGGAGGTGACGGACATGGAGGAGAACGTGAAGGCCGAGGTCATCTCCTCGACCTTCGACGAGCCGGCCGACCGGCATGTGCAGGTCTCCGACATGGTGCTCGAGAAGGCGAAGCGGCTGGTCGAGTCGGGGAAGGACGTCGTGATCCTGCTCGACTCGATCACGCGGCTCGCGCGGGCCCACAACGTCGTGGTTCCGCACTCGGGGAAGATCCTGTCGGGCGGCGTGGACGCTAACGCGCTGCACAAGCCGAAGCGGTTTTTCGGGGCGGCCCGCAACATCGAGGGCGGCGGCTCCCTCACCATCGTCGGCACGGCACTGATCGAGACCGGCAGCCGGATGGACGAGGTGATCTTCGAGGAGTTCAAGGGCACCGGCAACATGGAGCTGGTCCTGGACCGGAAGATCAGCGAGCGGCGGATCTGGCCGGCCATCGACGTGCAGAAGAGCGCCACCCGGAAGGAGGAGCTGCTCCTCCCGCCGGACGAGCTGAACCGGATGTACCTGCTGCGGAAGTTCCTCGCGGACATGCCGCCGGTCGAGGCGATCGAGTTCCTGATCGAGCGGATGAAGCGGACCAAGAACAACAAGGAATTCTTCGCGACCATGGCTCAGGGGTAGGCGCTTGCGGCCCGAGGCGGGCGCGGGACGGGTCCTGGGTCTCGACTGGGGCAGCAAGCGTTTCGGCGTCGCCCTGTCGGATCCGACGCGGCTGATCGCGCAGCCTCTGACGACGCTGAAGCGGCGCGCGGGCCACCGCCCCCCGGTGCGCGAGATCCTCGACCTCATCACCCGGCACGAGGTTTCCCTCGTGGTCGTGGGGCTGCCGCTCAGCCCCGACGGGGAGGAAGGCGAGGCGGCCGGCGAGGCACGCGCCCTTGGGCTTGCGATCGCGCGTCGCTCGGGTGTGAGCGTGACCTGGTGGGACGAGCGGCTCTCCACGGCGGCGGCGCTCCGCTCGGCGCGGGGAGCCGGCGTCCGCGACCGGGATTCGCGGGAACGGATCGACCAGATGGCCGCGGCCGTAATCCTGCAGCACTTCCTGGACGCACAGACGCACAGACGCGCAGACGCACAGGAGACGCCGTGAGCGGGCTGTTCCGCCGTGCGCCCGTGCGTCCGTGCGTCCGGGCGTTCGCCGTATTGTGCGTCTGCGCGTCCCTGTGGGGTTGCGGCGGCCCGTCCAAGGGCGCGCCTCTCGAGGCGTTCTTCGTGCCGAAGGGTGGCTCCCTCCACGTCGTCGCCGAGTCGCTCCTCGCGCACCGGGTCATCCCGTCCACGCGCTGGTTCCTGGTGCGTGCCCGGCTGCTCGCGCTGGTCTATCCCTCGCTCCACGGCCTGGACCATCACCTCACCCCCGGCCGCTACGAGTTCCGGCACGGCGAGCGCACGCGGAAGATCCTCGAGGACATCGTGCACGGGAACACGGCGGACTACCTGTTCACGGTGCCCGAGGGCTCCACCATCTGGGAGATCGCCCACGACGCGCACGCCAAGCTGGCGATGGACAGCGCGGCCTTCGTCGCGGCCGCACGCGACACGGGCCTGCTCCGCCGTCTCGACATCCCGCACGGGGTCAGGAGTGCGGAGGGCTACCTCTACCCGGAGACGTATCGCGTGCCGTTTGGCGCGCCGCCCGAGCGGCTCGTCGACCACATGGTCCAGACGTTCCAGGAACGGTGGGACTCGACGTGGGACCGCCGGGCGGCGGTGCTCGGCCTCACGCGCCACCAGATCGTGACGCTGGCCAGCATCGTGGAGGCGGAGGCCCGGAAGTACTCGGAGCGCCAGATCATCGCCGGCGTCTACGTGAACCGGCTGCACCACAAGCCGCCGATGAGGCTCGAGGCCGACCCCACGGTGATCTACGGGCTCGGCAAGCACATCAGCCGGGTGATGAAGAAGGACCTCCAGGTGGGGTCGCAGTACAACACCTACAAGCACGTCGGCCTGCCGCCGGGGCCCATCTCCTCGCCGGGGCGGCCGAGCCTGCTGGCGACGCTCTATCCGGCGAAGCACAACTACCTGTTCTTCGTGGCGCGCCCGGACGGGACGCACATGTTCAGCAGGACCTGGGCCGAGCACACCGACTCGGTGAAGGTGGCGCGGCGGCTCCGGGCCGAGTGGCAGGCCGAGAAGGACAGCCTGGAGCGGGCTGCGCGGCGGGACAGCCTGGCCGCCCTGGCCGCCCGGCGCGCCGCGGCCAAGCCATGACCAGGCAGCCGCTCGCCGGCGCGCTCAGGCTGGTGGTGATTCTCGACACCGGTGTCGCGCGCGAGGCGAAGGCGGATCTCGAGGCACTGGCACGCAGCGCCGCCCGGGGCGGCGCCACGATGCTCCAGGTGCGTGCGAAGCGGGAGCCCGCGGGCGACGTGGCCGACCTGACGCACCGGATCATCGCCGCCGCGCCCGGCCTCCCCGTAATCGTCAACGACCGGCTCGACGTCGCCATCGCCGCCGGCGCCGCCGGCTGCCACCTCGGCCAGGACGACTTCCCCATCGCCGATGCGGTGCGCCTCGCGCCGCCCGGCTTCTGGCTGGGCGGCTCGGGGGGCACAGCCGAGGAGGCGCGCCGCGCCGCGGCCGCCGGCGCGCATTACCTCGGCATCGGCCCCATCGCCGCGACCGGGAGCAAGGCCGACGCCGGCGTCGCGATCGGCATCGAGGGATTCCGCGCGATCCACGCCGCCGCGCCCGGCATCCCCGCGGTCGCGATCGGCGGCGTCACGGCGGAGCTGGTGCCGGGACTGCTGGCCGCCGGGGCGGCGGGCGTCGCCGTCATCCGCGCCGTCGTCGGCGCGGCCGATCCCGCCGCCGCAACCCGGGTGCTGCGCGCGGCCCTCGACGCATGAGCCTCCCCACCCTCGTCGTTGCACCCAAGGGCGTCGGCCGGCTCCGGACCGGGCATCCCTGGATCTTCCGCTCCGACGTGAGCGAGGACGGCGGCGGCCCGGGGCTCGCGCGCCTGGTGGACGGACGCGGCAAGGGGCTCGGCACCGCGCTCTACTCCCCCGCCTCCGAGATCCGGGCCCGCTGGATCGCACCCGAGGGCACGGCCGTGGACAGCGCGTGGTGGACGGCGATGATCCGGGCCGCGCTCGAGCGCCGCCGTGGCATCGCGGACTCCGCGTACCGCGTGGTGCACGCCGAGGGCGACGGCCTCCCCTCGCTGATCGTCGACCGGTACGGCGACTACGCGGTCGCGCAGCTGCTCTCCGCCGGACTCGAGGCGGTGCGCGACGACGTCGTCGCGGCGATCCGCGAGACGCTGGCCCCGAGAGGCCTCCTGCTCCGCAACGACCCCGCGGTGCGCGAGCGCGAGCGGCTACCGCGCGAGGTCACGCTCGCCTTCGGGGAAGTCCCGGAGGCGATCGAGGCCAAAGAGGGGCGCATCCGCTTCCTGGCCGCGCCGTGGACCGGTCAGAAGACCGGCGCGTTCCTCGACCAGCGGGAGAACCGAAAGCTGATCGGCGGGGCGGCGGGCGCGCGCTGCCTGGATGCCTTCGCCTACCATGGGCTGTTCGCCCTGCACCTGGCGGCCGGCGGCGCGACGGAAGTCGTGGCAGTGGAGATCTCGGGCGACGCGCTCGGCATCCTCGAGCAGAACGCCGCCCTGAACGGCGTGACGGCGATCCGCACCGTGGAGGCGAACGCCTTCGACTGGCTGAAGGAGGCGGCAGCGACGGGCGAGCGGTTCGACACGGTGGTGCTGGACCCACCCGCGTTCGCGCGCGACCGGCGCTCGCTCGGCCGCGCCCTGGCCGGCTACAAGGAGATCAACCTCCGCGCGATGCGCCTGCTCGCGCCGGGCGGCCTCCTCTTCACGGCCTCCTGCTCGCACCACGTGCACCGCGGCGACTTCTTCGGAATGCTCGCCGACGCCGCGGCAGACAGCGGCCGGCGCCTCCAGCTGCTCGAGATCCGCGGCGCCGCGGCCGACCACCCCGAGATCGTCACCATCCCCGAGACCGGCTACCTCAAGGCGGCGCTGCTTCGCGCCACCGACTAGACCGGAATCCCCAGCCGCTCGAGGAACTCTCCCACGTGGCGCTCGGTCACGAACCAGCTGCCCAGCGCCGGCCGCGTGCCACCGTGCCAGTCGGAGCCTCCGGTGACGAATAGCCCCTCGGCGCGGGCCATCGCTTCCATCGCCGACGAGCTGACCGGATCGAGCGAGGGGCGCAGCGCCTCGACTCCTGCGAGCCCCCAGGTCTTCAGCTGCCGGAACTTCCGCGCGTCCTCGAGCGACGGATGGGCCCACACCGCGCAGCCGCCGGCGTCGTCGATGGCCGAGATCGCGTCGGCCACGGCGGGTCCGCGGCTCGGGACGAACGCCGGCGCCCTGTCGCCGATGAAGCGGGTGAAGGCGTCGCTGACGGACGACGCAACGCGGTGCCGGACGAGCGCGCGCGCCAGGTGCATCCGGCCGATGGACACGCACTCCGGCTCGGCGGTCACGTCCTCTGCGGTGAGGGCCACGCCGAGACCGCGGAGCCGCTCGAGCATCGCCGCCAGGCGGCTGCGGCGCGCTTCCGCCGCTCCTCGGGCGATCGCCGCGATGCCCGGATCGTCGGCCCGGAGCGCGTAGCCGAGCAGGTGGACCTCGGCGCCGTCCAGCTCGCAGGTGAATTCCGCGGCGGGGATGACTCCGATCCCCCCCTGGGCGGCCGCCGCCGCCCGCGCCGGCTCCACGCCGGCGACGGTGTCGTGATCCGCGAGCGCGATCATCCCGAGACCGGCACGCCGGCCCGCGAGAACCACGTCCCGCGGGGAAAGCGAGCCGTCGGAGCAGGTGCTGTGGAGATGCAGGTCGAGGTGCATGGCTCTTCGATCGTCGCGCCGCCAAGCTAACGAGGCCGCAGACGAGCCAACAAGGGAGTTGACAGCCGGGATTGGCTTCCTCAGCTTGACCGCATGGCAGTGGCGCGCGCCACCGGGCGCGATCGTACCGCGTCCATCCAGCGCGTCTTCCTCGGCCTCCTCGGCGCCAATCTCACCGTCGTCGGCGTGAAACTCGCCATCGGCATCACGTCGGGCTCTCTCTCCGTCATCGGTGACGCCGTGCACTCGTCGGTGGACGCATTCAACAACATCGCCTTCACCGTCCTCATGCGGTTCGCCGGCGCGGCGCCCGACGACAAGCACCCGTACGGCCACGGGAAGTTCGAGGTGCTCGGGGCGCTCAGCATCGTCGTCTTCCTCCTGGTCGCCTCAGTGGAGCTGATCAAGAGCGCGGTCGGCCGCCTGCTGGCCGGCGCGCCGCCGCCCGACATCACGCCCCTCGGTCTCTGGCTTCTGGCCGGCACGCTGGCGGTCAACGGGTGGGTGGCATGGTTCGAAGCGAAGAAGGGGCACCAACTGTCCAGCGACCTCCTGCTGGCGGACTCGGCCCACACGCGCGTGGACGTGATCATCACCGTCGGTGTCATCCTGGGAGCGTTCGCCTCACGCGCCCGGGTGCCATACGTGGATCCGGTGATCGCGCTGGCGATCGTCGTGATGGTCGTGCGCGTGGCCTGGCAGATCCTGAAGCGCGGCGTCCCGCTCCTCGTGGACCAGGCGGCGCACGAGCCCGACCTGGTGCGCCGCTCCGCCGAGGGCATCGAGGGCGTGCGCTCGGCCTACGACATCCGGTCTCGGCTCGCCGCCGGCGTCGCCTTCGCCGAGCTCACCATCGGCGTCTCCGGACAGCTGGCGGTGGACGAGGCCCACGCCATCTCGGACGCGGTCGAGCAGCGGCTCAAGGAGGAGCTGCACCTGGACCGCGTCGTGGTGCACATCGAGCCGTGCTGACCGCCGAAGGCGACCGGATCCGCCGCGCCCCGCGCAGCCTGCGCTCCGAGTACGAGGAGTTCATCGAGCAGCGGATCGAGGAGTACAAGGACGGCCTTCCGCGCGCGGCGATCCTCGGCATCGGCGACGAAGCCGTGCAGGAGCTCGCCCGCACCGAGCAGTACACCCTCACCGAGGTGCTCCTCCAGGAACAGGTGGATTCCATCATCCGCCGGCGCCTGCGCCTGCCGTCCTACCGCCGCTGGCGCGAGCGCCACGTGGCGCTGCGCGCGGCGCAGGTGCAGCCGACCCACTGGGGGCTCGCCCCGCACGACCCCGTCGTACTGCTCGCCGAGTTCGTCCGCGACCAGGACACCTATTCCGTCGTGGGCGCGGCCGACGGAGCGTGCGCCCTGTTCCTCGCCGCGCACGGGGCGAAGGTGCTCGTGGGCGACCCGGATCTCGCCGCCATCGAGGGACTCGAGAACCGCGCCATTGCCGAGCAGCTCAGCAGCCGCATCGAGTGCCTCGTGGTACCGCTCGAGAGCTGGACGCCGCACACGCCGCTCGAGGGATGCGTGATCGAGACCTCCGCCCTCGCGGGACTCTCTGCGGGCGACCGCGCAGAGTTGATCCGGCGCCTCAAGACCGTCACCGTCCCGGGCGGGAGGCACGTCGTGATGCCCGCCAGCGGTCCGGCCGGCAAGGCCCCACCCGTCTCCAGCGACGCGCTGCGCTCGCTCTACGCCGACTGGTCCGTCGCGCGGGCGAAGGACCCGGGAGCCGCCCCGCGCCGCTCTCGCAACGTGGGCTTCCTCGCCACCCAACCGCAGCAGCCGGCGCAGCCTGAACTGCGTCAGAGTGAAACGGCGTAGCCTGTGTCATACTGACACGAAATTGCATATCCAGTTCTCCTCTTGGTCCGCAAGTCAATGCTTGTCAATACCTTATGAATACCGCTGCCGGGGCACGAGCCATGCTTAATAGGGCAGGTGCAGGAGAGGTGCGCACAGAATCCAACTCCGGCGGGGCGGTGGTATGGCGACAGCGGTCTTGGCGACGACGGGTGAGCCCTTGGGGATCGTGATTCGGGACGGCGGCGAAACGCTGCGCCCGCCGCGGATTCTGATGTGGCTCTGGGCGAACGAGGAAGAGGCGACCGACGAAGAGGAGTGGCGGGAGCGCTGAGGGGCGTCTGCCGCTGCTCACACGAAGGCCCGGCGACCAGCCGGGCCTTTCGCTTTCATTAGATGCCTGACTCGCCGCTCCCCTGCATGCTCCGTTCTCACCTCTCCCATGCTCGCCGATCAGATCCCCAGCTCATTGCGGGCCGTGAGGGGCAGCCAGCGCCGCGCCCGCGCAATCGGGATGGCGAAGCCGAGCCCCGGGGTGCCACCCTCGGCGGCGGAGTCGGCCAGCGCTCCGTAGTGCAGCGCGATCACCTGCCCTGCCGCGTTGAACACGGGGCTCCCCGAGGACCCGGAGGCCGTAGGGCCGCCGAATTGGATCCACTCGCTGGTCGCCTTCGCGATGATGCCCGCGAACATGGTAGTCCGGACGAACCCTGCGGGGTCGAAGGCCAGCTGGGTGCCCCGCGGAAAGCCGATCAGGGCCGCCGGCGCGCCCTGTCGCACGCCGGCCCCCTGCCAGTCGATGGACCGGACGACGGCTCCATGGTAGTTGCGGATCTTGAGCACGGCGACGTCCTCGTCGCGCACGTTGCTGAGGGCGACGAGGTCGGCCAGGAGCGGGGCGCGGGTGTCGGCCATCACCACCTCGATGGCACGGGGTCGCCCGCGGCTCGGATCCACGACGACATGGCCGTTGGTCAGGAGATAGCCGGAAGGCGTGATCACGAAGCCGGTGCCCATGACGGAATCCGTCTGGTAGCGGACGACCACCAGCCCCACCGCCGCCTGGTTATCGGCGGCCACGCGGGAGAAGTCGGCGGTCCCCTCGCTTGCCGGTCCCGCGGCGCGGCCTTCCTCTGCCCTGAGCCGCGCCTCGAGGGAATCGACGACGGCGCGCGGCACGCTCGACGCGCGGGCGTCCGCGATCTCGCGCCGGAGGCGGGCGATCTCCGCGGCGGCGCGCTGCTGCGCCTCGTTGGACGAGCGGAGCTGGGTGGCGAACGCGCGCTCGGCGGCGGCGAGCCGGGCCCGGGAGGCGGCGTCCGCGCGGACCGAGGCGCGGTAGACGAGCACCAGAAGGGCCGCGAGCACGACGATCACCGCGAGCGCGGCGATCCGGAACAAGGCCGAGGATTCGCGGGCCATCTGGCGGGCCATCGCGCGCATCCAGGCCCGGACGCCGCCGCCGGCGGCGCCGGGGCGCCGCGCCTCGCCGCGGGCGACCTGGAGCATGCCGGCGAGCGTCTTTGGCGGCTGGAGCTCCGGGTGGTATTCCGCCCCCTGGCCCTCCGCCAGGCTCGCGGCGCCGAGAGCGCGGACCTCGAAGAGCGGGCCGTGCCACCCCAGCATGATGCGGTCGCCAAGCGCCAGCGGCGCCGGACCCCGGAGCTGGCGGCCGTTGACGAAGGTGCCGTTCGTGCTCCCGGCGTCGCCGATCGTGGCGGCGCCCTGGTCGTCGAACGTGACGACGGCGTGGCGTTTCGAGACGACCGTATCGGCCACCGTGCGCAGCGGGATCGTGCACCCGGCGTCGCGCCCCACCACGATCTCGCGTCCCGCACCGACGAGGTCCTCGCCGCCCCGGACCCGGCGCAGCCGCAGCCGGGGCTGCGACTCGTCCATCGCCGGCTGGGGCCGGGTGCGCGCAACCTGCCCGGGGATGGTCACGCGCAGGGCGGGCCCGCGCTGGCCCAGCGTGAAGCGATCGCCGGTGCGCAGCGGCTCCGCTTTCGCGATGCGCCGCCCGCCGAGCCAGGTGCCGTTGGTGCTGCCGAGGTCCTCCAGCCGCCAGACGCCGTCCGCCTCGCGCCAGACCCGCGCGTGCACGGCGCTGACGATGTCGTCGTCGGGATCGAAGGTGATTTCGAGCGCGGGATCGCGGCCGAGCCGCGCGGATGGTCCGTCGACCGGGAGGTCGAGGTTGCGCCGCTCGTCGTGGAGGATCACGCGGCGCAATATACGGAAATGCGCGGGGCCGGCAAAAGCACCGGCCCCTGTGCATCCCGGCGAAGCTTACTTCTTCTTCTTGCCCTTCTTCGCCGTCTTCTTCACGGCCTTCTTCTTCTTCGCCATATGGCCTCCAACGAAGTGATGGAACGTTCCGCCGGCCCCTAGTGGCCGGCGGTCAAACACCCTCGAGATCGATGGAGACGAACGACTGCCTTGGTGAGGACACCGCCGCCGCGGGCGCTTTCCCGACCGGAATCGCGCGCGCGACTGCTTGGTTCGTTACGTTCGACTTTCGGGGTTGCTCCAACAGGTATCTCCGTGCAATGCGCAAAGCCTTGAACGCCAATATATAAGAGTCGTTGCTGCGCGCAATAGCTCGCCGCGGGAATTTTGCGTGCGACGCGCCTCCGGTGTACAATCAGCGAACCCAATCGCACACGCTTCGATGATCACGTTGACGGTCGACGGACGGGCGATTCACGCCGAGGACGGCACGACGATTCTCGAAGCCGCGCGCCGCGCGGGCATCGAGGTGCCGACGCTATGCTGGTATCCGAAACTGCCCGTCGTCGGCTCGTGCCGCATCTGCCTGGTGAGCGTGGACGGTGCGCCGAAGCTCGTGGCGGCGTGCGCCACGGCGGCCCTGAACGGGATGGTGGTCCACACCGAGTCTGCCGCAGCCGTCGCCAACCGCCGCAGCGTGCTGGCCCTCCTCCTCGAGCGCTACCCGACCGAGCACCTGCTATCCGGCGGCAATCACCTCAACGAGTTCGAGCAGCTGGTCCGGCGCTACGAGGTGCCGGTCCGGCCGGCGCGCGAGCACGAGCTGCCGCTCCGGGAGGGCGACGCGCGAGCCGGCGACCCGATGATCCAGCATACCATGAGCACCTGCATTCTCTGCACGCGCTGCGTCCGGGCGTGCGCGGACCTCCAGGTGGTGGGGGTGCTGGACGTCGCGCAGCGCGGCGAGCACGCCCAGATCGTGGTGGGCGGCGAGGGCAACGCCGACCACGCGGCCTGCACCTGGTGCGGCGAATGCGTGCGGGTCTGCCCCACCGGCGCGATCCACGAGGTACTGCCCCGCGAGAAGTTCACGGTGCACCAGATCGCCGCACCCGAGAAGGTGGTGCGCACCGTGTGTCCCTACTGTGGCGTCGGGTGCCAGATCGACCTGCACGTCCGGGACAACGAGGTCGTCCGGGTCACCAGTCCCTCCATCGAGGAAGACACGCCGAACCTCGGCTCCACCTGCGTGAAGGGGCGCTTCGGCTACGACTTCCCGCAGCATCGCGACCGCCTCAAGGCTCCGCTGATCCGCCGGGGCTGGGTCAAGCGCGGCGACCGCTGGGTCTGGGAGGGCCCCACGGAAGGGGAGCGCCGCCGCGGCCCCTGGCTCTCCATCGAGGACGAAGGCGACCGCGCCAAGTCCCGGCCGCCGGCGCGCGCCGTGGGCAAGCCGCTCACCGCGCTCCCCCACATCCCGCGCGGCCCCGACGACGTGCGCGACCGCGTCGCGACGCCCCCGTCGTGGTACGAGCCGTTCCGCGAGGCGACCTGGGAGGAGGCGATGGAGCTCGTCGCCCAGGAGCTGGCCCGGATCCATCGCGAGCGGGGCTCCGATGCGCTGGCCGTGTTCTGCTCCGCCAAGTGCACCAACGAGGAGAACTACGTCCTGCAGCGGATCTTCCGCGGCCGGTTCGGGACCAACAACGTCGACCACTGCACTCGGCTCTGCCATTCCACCTCGGTGGCCGCGATGCAGCGGGCCCTCAACACGTCTGCGGCGTCGGGCTCGATGCGGGAGGTCGAGAACGAGTCGGAGGTGATCTTCATCGCCGGCGCCAACGCGACCGAGGCGCACCCGGTCTTCGGCGCGGCGATCAAGCGGGCCCAGCGGCGCGGCGCGAAGCTCGTCGTCGCCGACCCGCGCCGCATCGAGCTGGCGGCCCGCGCCGACCTGCACCTCCAGATGCAGCCGGGCACCGACGTGGCCCTGTTCAACGCGATGCTGCGCCACATCATCACGCAGGGCCTGCACAACCGCGCCTTCATCGCCCGGCGTACCCACGGCTTCGATCAGGTGGCCGAGGCGGTCGAGCCCTATACCCTCGACCGGGCGGAGACGATCACCGGCATCCCGGCCGCGGACATCGCGCGCGCCGCCGAGTGGTATGCCCGCGGGCCCAGGACCTCGACGCTCTGGGCGATGGGCCTCACCCAGCACGCCACCGGCACCGACATCGTCGCCTCCCTGCTCAACCTGATCCTCGCCACCGGGATGATCGGTCGGTGGGGTGCGGCGATGCTGCCGATCCGCGGCCAGAACAACGTGCAGGGGGCCTCCGACGTCGGCGGGATCCCGATGTCGTACACCGACTACCAGCCGGTCGGTG
This sequence comes from Gemmatimonadales bacterium, assembly GCA_035542295.1. Classification (GTDB taxonomy): domain Bacteria; phylum Gemmatimonadota; class Gemmatimonadetes; order Gemmatimonadales; family JACORV01; genus Fen-1245. The sequence continues at coordinate 18,596 of DATKLR010000047.1, forward strand.
ACCCCAAGGTGCGGCGGCGATTCGCCGAAGCGTGGCGCGTCCCGGAGTCGCAGCTCTCCCTCAAGCCGGGCCTCAAGGTCACCGAGATCGTCGGCGCCGACTCCCCGGTCGTCGGGATGTACATCTTCGGAGAGAACCCGATCATCTCGGACCCGAACGTCGCCCATGCGGAGGAGTGGTTCCACTCGCTCGAGTTCCTCGCCGTCCAGGACCTCTACCTCACCGAGACCGCCCGCTTCGCCGACGTGGTGCTGCCCGGGGCATCCTTCGCGGAGAAGGACGGCACGTTCGTCAACACGGAGCGGCGGATCCAGCGGGTGCGCGAGGCGTGCGCACCGCCGGGGAAGGCGCGCCGCGACCTCGACATCCTGATCGAGCTGACCGAGCGCGTCGGCTTCAACGCGCCGTTCACGGACGCCGAGGAGGTGATGCGGGAGATCGCGTCGGTCACCCCCTCGTGGACCGGTGTCACCTATCCGCGGCTCGACATGGCCGGCCTCCAGTACCCGGTCCCGGACGCCGAAAGCCCGGGGACGTCGTTCCTCTTCGAGGATCGCTTCCCCACCGCCGACGGCCGCGGGACGCTGGTGCCGGTGGAGTACCTCCCGCCGGCGGAGCTGCCCGACGAGGAGTACCCCTTCCTGATGAACACCGGCCGGCAGCTCTATCACTGGCACACGGGGACGATGACGCGGCGCGCCAAGGGGCTGGACTCCCGCGAGCCCGTGCCGACGATCGAGCTGTCGCCGGCCGACGCGAAGGCACTGGGCGTGCGCGACGGCGACCAGGTGCGCGTCACGTCCCGCCGCAACTCGATGCTGATTGGCGCGCGCATCTCCCAGCGGGTGCGACACCATCAGGTGTTCGTGCCCTTCCACTTCCGCGAGGCGGCCGCCAACCTCCTGACCAACCCGGCGCTCGACCCCTACGCCAAGATCCCCGAGTTCAAGGTCTGCGCCGTGCGCGTCGAGAAGGGGGCGTAGCGGTGGACCTGGGCCTCAGGGGACGCGCGGCGCTGGTCGGCGGCTCGTCCGCGGGTCTCGGCCTGGCCATCGCGACGCGGCTCGCGGCCGAGGGCGCGCGCGTGGCCGTGAACGGTCGCGACCGCGAGCGCGCCGAGCGCGCCGCGGCGCTCATCCATCCCGCCGCCGGCGGGGAGGCCGCGGCGTTTCCGGCCGACGTCGGCGATCCCGCGCAGGCCGAGCGCCTGGTCGCGGCGGCCCACGAGCGGTTCGGCCGGCTGGACATCCTGGTCTGCAATGCGGGGGGCCCGCCGGCCACGACCTTCGCCGACGCCCCCGCCGAGGCGTGGCAGAAGGCGCTCAACCTCAATCTCCTCTCGACGGTGCACCTGTGCCGTGCCGCCGTGCCCCTGATGCGGGCGCGGCGCTGGGGTCGCATCGTCTGCATGACATCGTTCGCCGCCCTCGAGCCGCTGCCGGGCCTCATCCTCTCCACCACCGCCCGCGCCGGCGTGATCGGCTTCGCCAAATGCCTCGCCGACGAGGTCGCCAAGGACGGCATCCTCGTGACCACCGTCTGTCCCGGCTACTTCCGCACCGACCGGGTCCTCGACCTCGCGGCCGCACGCGCCGCCAGGGAGGGCACCACGGTGGAGGCCATCCAGAGCAGACAGGTCGCCGGCATCCCCCTCGGCCGCATGGGCGATCCCGACGAGCTGGCGTCCGTCGTCACCTTCCTCGCCTCGGAGCGCGCGTCATATATTACCGGCGCCGTCGTCACGGTAGACGGCGGGTTTCTCCGCAGCATCGACTGACCGCACCTCATCCATTCCGAGGGACCATGAAAGCCATCGTCAAGGCGGCGCGTGGGCCGGGGCTCGTCGTGCGCGACGTCCCGACGCCCGTGTGCGGGCCGTCGGACGTCCTCATCCGCGTGCACCACGCGGGGGTCTGCGGCACCGACCTGCACATCGCGGATTGGAATCCGTGGGCGCAGGGGCGGGTCAAGCCGCCCGTGACGGTGGGCCACGAGTTCGCCGGCGAGATCGTCGAGGTGGGCAGCGAAGTGCACGAGGACTTCAAGCCCGGGGAGCTGGTCACCGCCGAGGGCCACATCGTCTGCGGCCATTGTCTGCAGTGCCGCACCGGCAACGGGCACGTCTGCCAGCGCACCTCCATCATCGGCGTGGACCGGAACGGCGCCTTCGCGGAGTACCACGCGATGCCCGCCGGCAACGTCATGCGGCTGGACGGCATCCCGACCGAGATCGGGGCGATCATGGACCCGATGGGGAACGCCTTCCACACCGTGCTCAGCACCGAGGTCTCCGGCAGCGTGGTGCTCATCCTGGGGTGCGGGCCGATCGGCTGCTTCGCCGTCGGGATCGCGAAGGCCGCGGGCGCCGCGGCGGTGATCGCGGTAGACGTCAACGCCAAGCGCCTCGAGCTGGCGCGGAAGATGGGCGCCACGCGCGCCCTCAACCCGAAGACCGACGACGTGGACGCGGCCGTGCGCGAGCTGTCGAAGGGGGACGGCGCCGACCTGGTGTGCGAGATGTCGGGAGCGCCCAGCGCGCTGCACTCCGGCTTCAAGCTCGTGCGGCCCGGCGGTCGGGTGCACCTCCTCGGGATCCCGGACGGCGAGGTGCCCATCGACTTCGCCACCGAGATCGTGTTCAAGGGGATCACGATCTACGGCGTCATCGGGCGCAAGATGTACGAGACCTGGCACCTGATGCAGCGGTTCCTGCGCTCCGGCCAGTTCGACCCCCGTCCCGTCATCACCCACCGCTTCCCGCTGGAGCGGATCGACGAGGCGATCGCCGCAATCCGGAGCGGCGACGCCGGCAAGGTCATCCTGGATATCGCCAAGCCAGGCTCATGAGCGCCACCATGTTCACCGCCCGCCTTCAGGCGGAGTTGGACGAATTCCGGAAGACCGGTGTCTATAAGCGCCTCAACTACCTCGACGCTCCGCAGAGCGCCCGAACGGTGATGGAGGGCCGGGGCGACGTCGTCATCCTCTCGTCCAACAACTACCTGGGCCTGTGCGACCATCCCGACGTGGTCGCCGCGGGGAAGGCGGCCCTGGACAGGTACGGCGCGGGCACGGGATCCGTGCGCTTCATCTGCGGGACGTTCACCGTGCACCGCGAGCTGGAGCGCGCGCTGGCGGGCCTGGTCGGGACGGAGGAAGCGCTGACCTACGTCTCCTGCTGGAACGCCAACGAAGGGCTCTGCCCCACGATCCTCGGAGAGCACGACGTCGTCATCTCCGACCAGTTGAACCACGCATCCATCATCGACTCGGTGCGCCTCGCGCGGCAGATCGGCAAGTGCCAGTCGCTGGTCTACCGGCACTCCGACATGGACGACCTCAAGGAGAAGCTGGAGTCGGCGAAGGGCGCGCGCACCCGGCTCGTCTTCACCGACGGCGTGTTCTCGATGGAGGGCGACGTGGCCCGGCTCGCCGACATCTGCGAGCTGGCCGGACGCTACGATGCGGTGGTCGCGGTGGACGATTCCCACGCCACGGGCGTGATGGGAAAGACCGGCCGCGGCACCCCCGAGCACGCGGGGGTCATGGGTGCCGTGGACATCGTCACCAGCACGCTCGGCAAGGCGCTGGGCGGCGCGGCCGGCGGCTTCACGGCGTCGAGCCACGCGCTGTGCGACTACCTGACCCAGCGCTCGCGCCCGCAGCTTTTCTCCAACGCACTGCCGCCGACGGTGGCCGGCAGCGCCCTCGCAGCGGTCCGCGTCCTCCAGGCGCACCCGGAGCGCGTCGCGCGGCTCCACGAGAACGCCCGCTGGTTCCGCGCCGCCCTCAAGGAGGCAGGCTTCAAGCCCCTGGACGGAGACACACCCATCATCCCCGTCATCCTCGGCGAGACGGCACTCGCGATCCGGATGAGCGACGCCCTGCTGGCCGAGGGGGTGTTCGTCACGGGCTTCGGGTACCCGGTCGTGCCGCAGGGACAGGCCCGCGTCCGATGCCAGGTGTCGGCGGCGCACACGCGGGAGCACCTCGAAATGGCGATCGCGGCATTCAAGAACGCAGGAAAGAAGCTGGGAGTGTTGAGATGAGTTGCCAGACGCCAAGGAGAGAGGCCAGTTGCGAGACGCCAAGTTGCGAGAGGTTATGAGACACGAGAAGACAGGACAGAGAACCCGCTGGAGCGCGACCGCACTGCTCCTCTGTGCGCTCACGTCCCCTCTCCCCGCCCAGGTCCCCACGCCAGAGTCGGTGCTCGGGTTCCGCGTGGGGGCGGATTCGACGCTCGCCGATTGGGAGCAGATCGGCGCGTACTTCGCGCGGCTGGCGGCGACCTCGCCCCGGGTTCGCGTGGACACGCTCGGGGCCACCACGCAGCACCGGCCCTACCTGCTGGTCACGATCTCGGATTCGGCGAACCTCGCGCGGCGCGCGGAGCTGATGGCGGCCCAGCGATCGCTGGCCGACCCCCGCACCCTCCAGGGCGCCGCCGAGGGGCCGCTGATCGCGTCGCAGCCCGCCGTGGTGCTCATCTCCTGCTCGATCCATTCGACGGAGATCGCCGCGAGCCAGATGGCGATGGAGCTGGCCTGGCGCCTGGTCACCGACTCCGCCGAGGCCGCGCTCCTCAAGCACGTCGTCGTGCTGCTCGTTCCCTCCGCCAATCCGGACGGGATCGACATCGTCACGGACTGGTACCGCCGCACCCGCGGCACGCCGTACGACGGCACCTCGCCGCCCTGGCTCTTCCATCCGTACATCGGGCACGACGACAACCGTGACTGGTTCATGCTGACCCAGCCGGAGACGCAGTACCTGACGCGGGTCCTCTACCGCGACTGGTTCCCCGAGGTCGTGTACGACATCCACCAGATGGGCGGCACCGGCGCGCGGATGTTCGTCCCGCCGTTCGCCGACCCGGTGAATCCCAACCTCGACGGCATCCTGGTCGCGGCGACCAACGAGGTGGGAACGGTGATGGCGGGGGCCCTCGCGGACAGCGGCTACACGGGCGTGGCGCACCAGATCGACTTCGACCTGTGGTGGCATGGCGGCAACCGGACGGTGCCTGCGCGCCACAACATGATCGGGATCCTCACCGAAGCGGCGAGCGCGAGGATCGCGTCGCCCGTCCGGCTCGCCCCCTCGGCCCTGCGCCAGCCGGACCGCGGCGTGAACTACCCCGCGCCGTGGGCGGGCGGATGGTGGCATCTGCGGGACATCGTCGACTACGAGCTGGTGACCTCCGAGGCGCTGATCCGGTTCGCGTCGCGCGAGCACGCGGCGTTCGTGTCGCGGTTCGTCAACCTGGGACGCCGGGCGGTCGAGGCGGGCCGCACCGGGCAGCCGGCGGCGTACGCGATCGCGCCGGGGCAGCGGGACGAGGGCGCCCGCGCGCAGTTCGCGAACCTGCTGATCGCCGACGGCGTCGAGATCCGGCGCGCCCGCGCGCCCTTCGCGGCCGGAGGCCGCGAGTACCCGGCCGGCACGCTGGTGATCCCGCTGGCGCAGCCGTTCCGCGCGCACGTGAAGGATCTGGTCGAGCGACAGCACTATCCCGCACGCCATGAGTATCCCGGCGGGCCCGCCCTTCCGCCCTACGACGTGACCGGCTGGACGCTGCCGCTCGTGATGGGAGTGACGGTGGACTCTCTCGGCTCCCCGGTCGAAGGGGACTTCGAGCGGGTGGACACCGTCGCTGTGACGCCGGGGCACATCGCCGGTGCGGGCTCCGTCGTGCTGCTGGAGAACCGCTCGAACGGCGAAGCGACGGCCGTCTGGCGCGCGCTCGCAGCCGCAGGGGGGGCCTCGGTCGCGATCGCTCCCGCCCCCTTCGAGGCGGGCGGCCGCCGGTGGCCGACCGGCACGCTCGCCGTCCGGGGAAAGAGCGCGCGGGCGGTCCTCGATTCGGCTGCCCGCGCCCTCGGCTTCGACGGCGTCGCGGTCCCGCATCTGGACGCGTGGCCCGGCGCGCCGACCGTCACGCACCAGCCACGGGTCGCGCTGTACCGCTCGTGGAACGCGAACATGGACGAGGGGTGGACCCGCTGGGTGCTGGAGCGCCTGGGCGTGCCGTACACCACCTTGACCGACAGCGCGGTCCGCGCGGGCGGACTCGCCTCGCAGTTCGACGTCGTGCTCCTCCCCTCCGAGTCACCCTCCGCCATCCGCGACGGGCGGCGCGCCGGAACGGCCCCGCCCCAGTACTCCGGCGGCCTCGGACAGGAGGGCGCTACGGCCCTCCGCGCCTTCCTCGAGGCGGGCGGGACCCTGATCGCGCTGGGCGAGGCGACGGCCTACGCGGTAACCGACCTGGGGGTGCCCGGGAGCGTCGCCGGCGCTGCGCGCCGGGGCGCGCAACCCCCTGATCTCTCGCGTTTTTCGGCACCGGGTTCTATTTTCGAGGCCGAGGTCGATCGCGGTCATCCCATCGCGTCGGGGATGGACTCCGTGACGGCCGTCTACTTCATCTCGACGCCGATCCTGAACGCCGCCCCCGGGGACCGTGTGGTAGCCGCGTATCCGCGCGACAGGAACCCGCTCCTCTCGGGCTATGTGGAGGGCGTCGAGGCGCTTGAGGGACACCCGGCGCTGCTGGAGGCGCCGGTCGCAGGAGGACGCGGGAGCGCGATCCTGTTCGCCTTCCGGCCGCAGCACCGGGGACAGACGAACGCGACCTTCAAGCTGCTGACCAACGCGATCTTGTATGGGGCGGCGTCCGCCCCGGCCCGGCCGCACTGAGCCGGGCGATCCGCGACTCGGGGGTAGACATGGTTCGACACCGTTCGCTGGCCATCGCCGCCGTTCTTGCGCTCGCCGCGGCCGCACCCCTGCGGGCGCAGCTCCAGGAGTGGCAGAACCAGTGGTACTGGGGAGCGAAGGGCGGCGTCATCCGCTACTCGCTGCCGACGCTCGGAAACGTGAACCACCCGCAGGCGGGCGGCGAGTGGCTGATCACAGCCCGGCGCGCCGCGCTGTACGTCGGGTACTCGACCTCGTTCACCCAGGACGTGGACAACTACGCGATCCCGCAGCTGAGCGGCGCGAGCGCGCAGGCGAGCTTCACGGCGATGCAGCGGATCCAGATCGCGCTGCTGGTCTTCCCGTGGGGCGGCCACATCCAGCCGTACATCGGCGGCGGGTTCGAGATCGAAACGCTGAGCAACCCGACGGTGAACTGCACGCCGCTCACCGGCGCGCAGTGCACCACGGCGACGAACTACATGAACCAGCACTCCTCGGGAGGCTTCGCGCTGGTGATGGCCGGCGTGCAGATCCGCTTCGGCAAGCTTGCGCTCTTCGGGCAGGCACAGCTCAGCCCGCAGGGGAAGGACTTCGCGCTGCCGAACAGCTCGCAGTCGCTCGAGGTCGGGCTGCGGTATGCGTTCCTCGGCTCGCGCGAGGAGGACGTGACGACGCGGAGATGAGAAGACGTTGGCAGGTGGTAGGTAGCGGGTTGTAGCCCCCGCGCTTCCCTGCCACCTACCACCTGCCACCTGCCACCTACTTCCTGCTGACGAACGGATTGTCCCTGATATAGAACCGCAGCTTCCAGTCGGCGGCGACGCGGATGCCGATTCTCCTGCCCACGGCCACCCGCTCCGGCGGGATGCGCCTCCCCGCCGCGATCCACAGCGGCGGCTCGGTGAGCCGGTGGCCGTCGAGCCGGCGATCGATGCCGAGCGCCTGGGCGAGCCGCGCCGGTCCGGCGGCCAGGAGCTCGGCGGCGGCGACGCGCCGCCGGCGCCGCATCGTGGCGAGCCCCTCCAGCGGCTCCAGCGCCCGCAGCAGGACGGCGGCGGGGTACCCCTCGCGCTCCGTCACGACGTTGGCGCACCAGTGCATGCCGTAGGTGAAGTAGACGTACGCGAGGCCCGGCTCGCCGTACAGCGCCTCGTTGCGCGGCGTCCGCCGCCACCCCGCCGCGTGGCAGGCGGGATCGTGCGGCCCGACGTAGGCCTCCGTCTCCACGATCCGCGCCACGCAGCGGCGGCCCCCGACGGTCGAGATCAGCAGCCGCCCGAGCAGCCCTCTCGCGACCTGGACGGTGTCCCGCGCGTAGAAGCGGAGCGGGAGGGGCCGCGGCGTCACGACTCGGAGGACGGCTCCTCAGGCGCGCGCTTGCTCCTCGACCCCTTGCCGGCGGCGCGCCGCGTGGCGCCGCCGCGCGAGCGCCGCTTCGGCTTCTCTTTCGGCGGTTCCGCCTCTTCGATCTCCACCACGCCGACCAGCGGCACGCCGCCGGCCGGCACGGCCGGGCCGCCGGAGCCGCGCCGGAACCGCAGCCCGCGGCTCATGGCGGGCGGCGCCGGAGCGGCTGCCGGACGCGGTTCGTCGGGCGCGGGCGGCGCCGCGTCCGGCTCGGCCTCCGCCGGCGCATGCAGCATCTCCCGCCGTTCGCCCCGGCCACGTCCGCCGCGGCGGCCGCGCCGGCCCCGGCGCTCCTCCCCCGCGTGCTCCGGCTGCGGCTCGACCGCCGGCGCGCCAGCCTCGGCGCGGAGCGTCATCTCGAAGCCGCGCTCGTTCTTCGCCAGGTCCACGATGCCGGCGTCCTGGGCCTGACGCAGCAGCCGCCCGAAGCGCGGCCGGTGGAAGAGCGGATCCTGCGCGTTGCCGTGCAGCTCAGCCATCCGCTCGCGCACGATGTCCTCACCCACGACCGTGGGCGCGAACGCCCCCATCTCGCGCAGCACGCGCTTCAGCAGGTCGAACGCCTCCGCCAGCGACAGGTCGGGCAGCGGCGCGCCCGCGCCCACCGCCGGTGCCGGCGCACGAGCCGGCTCCGCGCTGGCTCCGCGGCCCCGGCCGCCCCGGCGACCGCGCCCTCGCGGCTCGCCGGACGCCTTCGCCTCATCGTGCGCCGCGCGCTCCTTGCCGCGGCGCTCGTCGGCACCCCCGGGGATCGGGGGCAGTGCCCGCTCGCCGCCCGGCGCGGACGAGCCCAGGTCGATCTCGTACTGCCCATTCTCCAGCTTCGTCGCGGTCAGAAGGCCTTTGCGCTTCGCCTCATCCACGAACTTGGAGAACCGGTTCATCCCTACGTTCTTCTCGTCGAACGACGCGTCCATCTCCTGCATCACCTGCTTGAGGCGGTCGGAGCGCATCACGTCGCCGCGCTTCTTCATCTCCAGCACGGCATCCACCACCAGCTCCCAGGGATCGCGCCGCACCCCCTCGTCCTCGCCCGCCCGGGCCAGCCCGGCGAGCTCGTTGTACGAGTAGTACTCGTCGCAGTTCTGGATCAGCAGGTCGGACGCCGACTCGCGGATCCCCACGCCGATGATGTACTTGCCGTACTCCTTCAGCTTGATCACGAGCGAGGAGAAGTCGGAGTCGCCGGAGAGCAGGATGATCGTCCCGATCTCGGGACGGGTGAAGACCAGCTCCACCGCGTCGATGGCCAGCCGGATGTCGGTGGCGTTCTTCTTGTTGGAGCCGAAGGCCGGCGCGAAGATGAGGTCGATCGAGGCTTCCGACAGCGGCACGATGTACTGCGGATAGCGCCGCCAGTCGGCATAGGCCCGCTGGACGGCGACCTTCCCCCGGATGATGTCCGAGTCCATCAGCTTCCGCAGCTCGACCTGCAGGTCGGAGCGGATGCCCATCGTCACGTTGTCGAAATCGATCAGCAGTGCGGCGTTCGGCGCATGCGCCGGCGGCTGCTTGCTCGCCGGGCGCGGGGTCGGAAAGGTCATGGACTCCTTCACGAGGCTGTGTGTTCGAGCGCGACGACCTGCGCCAGCTCGCGACGCTTCACCTTCCCGCTCGCCGTCATGGGAAGGGCGTCGAAGAACCGCACCAGGTCGGGCACCTTGTAGTCGGCCATCTGCTCCCGGACGAACTCGGTGATGTCTTCGCCCCGGACAATGGCACCCTCGACCGGTACCACGCACGCGCAGACCTGCTCGCCGAGGACCTCGTGGGGGATCCCGACCACGCAGACGTCCTCGACCGCGGGATGCGCGCGCACTACGTCTTCCACTTCGCGCGGGTAGATGTTGTGGCCGCCCCGGATGATCATCTCCTTCCGGCGCCCGACGATGCGCACGTACCCGTCCTCCTCCAGCATCGCCAGGTCCCCCGTCAGGAAATAGCCTTCGGGCGTGAAGCTGCGGCGCGTCTCCGCCGGCATCCGGTAGTAGCCCGACATCACGTTCGGCCCCTTCACCGCGAGCTCCCCCACCGCCTCGCGGCCGTGCAGCTCGCCGGTCTCGAGGTCCACGATCCGGACCTCCACCCCCGGCAGCGGCCGGCCCACCGTTTCCACCCGCCGGCCCGGCGGATCGTCGCGGCGGGTGATCGAAACCGCGGGGCCAGTCTCGGTCAACCCGTATGCGATCTCCACGTCGCAGGTGCGCCGTACGGCTTCCACGAGATCGGGCGCGACCGGGCTGCCGGCGATGATGCCCGTCCGCAGCGCGGGGAGCGACTCCCGCGCGAACGTCCGCTCACGCACCAGCAGCTGGAACATCGTCGGCACGCCGTGGCAGACGGTCACCCGCTCCCGCGCCATCAGCGCCGCCGCCTCGGCCGCGTCGAACCGCTCCTCCAGCACCACCGTCGAGCCTGCCGCGACCGCGCCTTCGACCACGCTCACGCCGAACACCGTGAAGAGCGGCACCGCGACGAAGACCACGTCGTCGCCCGTCAGGGCGAGCGCCTCGTTCACCGCGGCCGCCGTCGCAACCAGGTTGCGGTGGGACAGGCACACGCCCTTCGGCTTGCCCATCGTCCCCGACGTGTAGAGGATGGCGGCGGTCGCATCCGCGTCCCGCGCCGGGCCCGGCGCCGCCAGCTGTGCGCCGCGCGCCACCAAGTCCCGGTACGGGAAGACCCGGTCGTCGTACCAGTAGTCGCCGTCGCCGATGGCGACGAGATACTGGAGCTCCGGCAGCTCCGCGATCAGCTCGTCGAACAGCTCGACGAAGTCCCGCCCCTCGTGGCTCTCGGCGCTGACGACCACCGACGCCTCGGCGTGACGGAGCTGGTACTTGAACTCGTGATGGCCGAGGCCGGGGTTGATCGGCACGACCACCGCGCCCAGGCGCGCGGCGGCCAGCGTCGTGACGACCCACTCCGGCCAGTTGGGAAGGTTGACCGCGATCCGATCGCCCGGCTCGACGCCGAGATCGGCCAGCGCTGCGGCGAATGCGCCGACCTCACGGCTCACCTGGGCGTAGGTCGCGTGCCGCTCCCCGGCGACCAGGAACGGCCGGTCCGGGTCCCGCGCGACGGCGGCGTCGAACGCGTCCGCCAGATGCATCGAAGCCAGGTACGACCCCCACAACTAGCCAGCCATGAATCTTACCCATCCAGGGGTCCGCAGGCCAGTTTCGCCTCTGCAGAGAAACGGAGGTAAGTGCCAGAGACGAGTATAGTTGCCAGACGCCAAGCTGCCAGTGGTTAACAGTTGCCAGCTGACGGAGGCCAGACCAGGTCTCGGGCGTCAGGGGCTCGGAAGTCAAGCTCCGGGGCCAGCCCGTCCACTGGCATCTCACGCCTGGCGACCACTGGCAACTTGGCGTCTGGCAACTTCACTGCGCCCCGCACGCTCAGTCTCTTGAGACTGGCCGCATACGGCCCCAAGTTAGCTTCGTGGCCCTGCCCTTTCGCCGCCGCATCTTCGTCTGGCTCGTCGTCGTCGCCGCGATCCCGGCGGCCGCCGGCGTCGGGATGGCGCTCCTGGCCCCGCGTTTCGCCGCGCCCATCGGGGGCGTGGCGGCGTGGGACCGCGCGGCAACCACGTGGCTGGAGGCGCAGCGCTCGCTCGCCCGCCAGCCCCTGACGCCCGCCGTTCGCGAGGCTCTGCGGCGCCATACGGATGAGCTCAGCAATTCGCTGACGATGGCAAGGAAGAGTCAGTACGTCCGCGACTACCTCACGCCGGTCCTGGTCGGTTTCGCGGCGGCTCTCGCCGCGCTCATATTCCTGGGTACCGTCCGGCTGGCGGGCCATCTGTCGCGGCAGCTGTCGCGGCCGATCCTCGAGCTGATCAGCTGGACCGAGCGCCTGACGCGCGGCGAGCCGCTGCCGGACGCGCCGCCGGCCAAGGGCGCGCCGGAGTTCGACGTGCTGCGCGGCGCGTTCCGGAAGATGGCGGCGGACCTCGCCGCCGCCCGCGCACGCGAGGTGGAGGCGGCTCAGCTCCGGACCTTCCGCGAGCTGGCGCGCCAGGTCGCCCACGAGCTCAAGAACCCGCTGACGCCCCTGCGCTTCGCCGTCGCGCGGCTGGAGCAGAACGCGCGGCCCGACGAGAAGGAGCTGCTCGAGATCATCGACGGTGAGAGCGCGCGGATCGAGCAGATGGCGCGCGACTTCGCAACGCTGGGACGCCTGCCGGAGGGGCCGCCCGCACCGGTGGACCTCGGCGAGCTGGTCGAGTCCCTGGTCCGCGGCACGGTGCCGCCCAGCGTCGCCACGCGCATCGAGCGGTCCCCCGACCTGCCGCCGGTGAGCGGCCACTACGAGCCGCTGCGGAGGGCCTTCCACAACCTGATCCTCAACGCCTGCGACGCCTGCGCCGCGCGGCAGGGCGGCGCCGGCACGTCGATCACCATCGCGCTCCGGAAGGTGGCCAACGGACAGGCGCCGGCGGCGGAGGTCGTGATCGCGGACACGGGGGTCGGCATCCCCGCCGACCAGATCGGGCGGGTGTTCGAGCCGTACTTCACCACCAAGAAACACGGTACGGGACTGGGCCTCGCGCTGGTGCGCCAGACGATCTACGACCACGGCGGCTCGGTGACCGTCGCGAGCGAGCCCGGACGCGGCACGGCGTTCACGGTCACGCTCCCGCTCCCGGCAGAGCAGCCGGCATGACCAGACACCCGCTGGTGCTCGTGGTGGACGATGAGGCGAACCTGCGCCGCATGCTGTGCGCGCTGCTCGCCGCCGAGGGCTACCAGGCCGCCGAGGCGGCGTCGGGCACCGAGGCGATCGCAGCGGTGAACCGCCGCCGCCCCGATGCGGTGTTCCTCGACCTGTCGATGCCGGGGGGCCCCGACGGGCTCGAGACGCTGGAGCGCCTCGCCGCGGACGCCCCCGGCGTCCCCGTCATCATGATGAGCGGACGCGCGGGGCTCTCCGACGCCGTGCGGGCCACCAAGCTCGGGGCTTATCACTTCCTCGAGAAGCCGCTCGCGCCGGAAGCTGTGCTGCTGACGCTCCGCTCCGCGCTCGAGCTCGCGCGCGCGCGCGCCGAGGCGCTCACGCTGCGCGAAGCCCTCGGGCCGGTCACGACGCTCGTGGGCTCGAGCCCCCAGATCGCCGAGCTGCGCTCGCTGATCGCGCGGGTGGCGCCGACCGAGGCGCGGGTGCTGATCTGGGGCGAGTCGGGCACCGGCAAGGAGGTCGTGGCCACCGCGATCCACGCCGCGAGCCCGCGCGCCGACGCCCCGTTCGTCCGCGTCAACTGCGCGGCGATCCCGCGCGAGCTGGTCGAGTCGGAGATGTTCGGCCACGAGAAGGGCTCGTTCACCGGTGCGACCGAGCGCCGCATCGGTCGCTTCGAGCAGGCCGACGGCGGCACGCTGTTCCTCGACGAGGTGGGCGACCTGTCCCCCGAGGCGCAGGCCAAGCTGCTCCGCGCCCTCGAGGCCGGCGAGGTCGAGCGGGTGGGCGGCGGCAAGCCGATCCCGGTGGACGTGCGCCTCATCTCGGCCACGAACAAGGACCTCGCGCGCGCAGCCAGGGAGGGCCCGTTCCGCGAGGACCTGCTGTACCGCCTCAACGTCTTCCCGATCACCATCGCGCCGCTGCGCGAGCGCCCGGGCGACATCCCCGAGCTGGTCGCTCACTTCGCGGGCCTCGTGACGCGGCGCATCGGGCGCGCCGCAGCCACGGTCGCGCCCGAGGCGATGGAGCTGCTGGTGCGCCATCCCTGGCCCGGCAACGTGCGGGAGCTGGCGAACATCGTCGAGCGCCTCATCATCCTCTCGCCGCAGCCCACCATCACGGCCGACGACGTCGCGAGCGCCCTGCCCACCGGCGATGGCGGGAGCGCGCCGCTGCCCGGCCCCGCCGGCCTCCAGCTCGCCCTCACCGAGGAGCTGGACCGGTTCGAGAAGACGCTGATCACGCGGGCGCTCTCGGCGGCCGGGGGCAACGTGGCCGAGGCCGCCCGGAGGCTTTCGACCGACCGCGCGAATCTCTACCGACGGATGAAGCGACTCGGCGTCGAGGGGCTGTCGTAGCGTGTCAATCGGACACGCGTGCCGATGAGGGCGCGGGGACAGCGCGCTGTCGCGGGCGAAGTTGCCAGACGCCAAGTTGCGGAGAGATATTCGGTTAGGAGATCGCTGATCGGCGGCATGTGCCGTGCCCTCTTCCGCGCCCGGGCACTCCTCAGGAGCTCAGTATGACCAAGGCGGCGATCGCACTTCTGCTGCTGGCGGCGGCGACCCGCGCGTGGGCGCAGGACACCACCATCACGACGATCACGATCCGGCCCGCGCGTCCGGGGGCGGCGCAGCGCCTGGCGTTGCGCCAGCTTCCGCGCGACGTGGCGGATGAGGTCATCCGCCTGTTCAACAGCGAGAGCACCGTCCGCTTCACGGGCTCGACGCGGATTCCGACCGCGCGCGGCGTCGACGGCGACGTGGCCGTGCTCGGCGGCCCCGTGGTGGTGGGCGGCCGGATCAGCGGCTCGCTGGCGGTCATCAACGGGGACGTGGCGTTCGAGCCCGGGGCCGTGGTGGGCGGTGAGGTTGTGGTCGTCGGCGGCACGATCAGCGGCTCCGCCCGCGCAAGCATCGAGGGCGAGATCCGGGCCTACCGCGACCCGCTCCGCTACCGCCGCTCGGGCGACCGCCTGGTCTATTCGCCGGACAACAACCTCGCGCCGCGCTGGATCCGCCAGCACGAATGGTCCGGCGACCGCGGGAGCGAGACCGGCGTGCTTCTGGCACTGGGCGGGACCTACAACCGCGTCGAGGGCCTGCCCATTCTCTTCGGCCCGCGCGCCGATCTGCGGCTCTCCGACGAGCTGCGCCTGCAGGCCGATGCGGCCGCCATCTTCCGCACGACCGACATCTCGATCAACGGCGGCGACGTCGGATACCGCGCGCGCGGCGAGCTCGTGCTCGGAGGCCGGTACTCCAACGTCGGGCTGGGCTTCCGCGGCTGGGACGAGGTCGCGCCGGTCGAGAACTGGCCGCTGAAGGACTTTGAGGTCGGCTGGGCGTCGTTCCTGCTGCACCGCGACTATCGCGACTACTACCGGCGCCAGGGCGGCAGCGCGTACGCGACGCTGCGGCTCTCGCAGCAGACGTCCATCACGGCGGAGTACCGCGACCAGCGCGAGGCGTCGCTGGTCGCGCGCAGTCCCTGGACGCTGTTCCGGAGCGACGAGGATTGGCGGCCCAATCCCGCCGTCACCGACGGCAACTACCGGTCCGCCGTGGGCTCGTTCCGCATTGACACGCGCAACGATCGCGGCACGCCGACCGCGGGCTGGCTGATCACCGGCGAGTACGAGGCCGGCCGCGGGCGCGACATCACAGGGACGACGATCGTCTGCATCGTGGGCCCGTGCAGCGACCCCGCCATCGTGAACGGCAAGCTGAACTTCCAGCGGATCGGCTTCGACGCCCGCAGCTACCTCCGTCTCTCGCCGGCGGGCCGCCTCAACCTGCGGGTGGCCGGGGGCGGGTGGGTCGGCGGAGGCCCGCTGCCGCTGCAGCGGCGGCTCGAGCTCGGGTACCCCGACCCGCTGCCGGGCTACTCCTTCCGCCAGTTCTCGTGCGGCGGCAGCAGCCTGATCGTCGAGGGGCAGCCGGCGCTGTGCGACCGCGCCCTCGTGATGCAGGCGGAGTTCCGCACGCACCTGGGTTTCGATTTCGGTCCGGAGTGGGCCAGCGACTGGGGCGACGCCGGCGACGAGCATTACGAACCGTTCCACGTCAGCGGCCCCGATTTGGTGGTGTTCGCAGACGCCGGGCGTGCCTGGTCGGTCTCGCGGAACGGGAGCGCCGGGCCGGACGTCATCCCGGCCGACGAGCTCCCCGCACTCAACACCTTCAAGACGGACATCGGCGTGGGACTGGATTTCGGACCGCTGGGCTTCTACCTGGCCAAGCCGCTGGAGCGCGCCGACCGCTCGGTGACCTTCACCGTGCGGATGGGCCGGCGGTTCTAGGGGGGTGAACCGGGCCGCGCTGGTGCTGCTGGGCATCCTGAGCGCCGGTTCCGCGGCCCGCGCTCAGGAGGTCCACGAGCGGGCGCCCCCGCCCCCGGAGCCCAGCCTCTCCGTCCGCCTCTCGTCCCTCCCCGAGATGGCGCTCGACACGCCGGTCGTGCGCGCCGAGCACCTGCTGGACGATCGCGTCTTCGACGGCGCACTCCGGAACGGATTCCCGGTCCACTACCACTTCCGGCTCGAGCTGTGGAGGAGGGCCGCGCTGTTCCACCACCTCGTGCGCGACGCGGAATGGGACGCCTTCGTCCGCCTCGACCCGCTCACCGGCGAGTACGACCTGATCCGGTCCACCGGGACCATCGAGCACTTCACCAAGGTCGACGCCGTGAGCCGCGCCCTCGCCTCGCCCTACCACGTGGACCTGCTGCCGCCCGAGGGGTCGGGGACCCGCTACTACTACATCGCGACGCTGCAGATCGAATCGCTTTCGGAGTCGGAGCTGGAGGAAGTGGAGCACTGGCTCAAGGGCGACGTGGGCCCGGCGATCTCGCACACCGGCAACATCGGCGACGCGCTGGCGGAGGGGTTCCGCCGCCTCCTCATCCGCTTTTCCGGGCTCCCGCGCCGCAGCCTCGAGGCCCGATCGGAGGTCTTCGAGGCGGGGCGTTAACTCCTGAAGCGGGCGTCGATCGCGGCCCGGATCGCGTCGAGACTCGCGCCGTTGCCGTGCA
>DATKLR010000048.1:0-7803 GCA_035542295.1 Gemmatimonadales bacterium
GCCCAGTGATCCCCTGCCCGTCGCCTTCTTCCATCCCGGCTGCCTGATCGCTCACGATGCCGGTCTACGATCACCCTGCCGGGGAATAGTCAACATCAACGCCCTCCGGCAGCGGTGGCCCCCCTCGTGGCCCCCCTCGCCGTGACATAACCAGGGTGCGAGGACGGCGGCGCGAGCGGGCGTCATCTCGATCTTGGCTGCGACCGCGCGAGGGCCCGCGCCTCCAGGGCCGGCCGCTTGCTCCGCGCAATGGGCTCGTCGCGGATGAAGAGCACCATGCCGGTGGCGAGCAGGGCCCAGGCGCCGGCGGTGTAGAACGCCATCGTGTAGTCGCCGGTGCGGTCGAAGAGCCAACCCGACGCGACCGAGCCGATGGCGCCCCCGAGCTGATGGGAGGCGAAGATCCAGCCCGACAGCTCGCCGACCGAGTAGCGGCCGTAGATGCGCGCGGTGAGCGTGGTGGTCGCCGGTACCGTCGAGATGAAATTGAGCCCGAACAGCGCCGCGAAGAGGAACAGGCCAGGCACCGTCGTCACGTAGGGCAGGAAGAAGAGCGAGACCCCGCGGAAGAGATAGTAGAGGGCCAGCGGCACCTTCGGGCCCAGCCGATCGCAGAGCCAGCCCGACGCGATGGTGCCCACGATGTTCATGGCGCCCATGATGCCGAGGGCCTCCGCCGCCTCGTGCGGCTGGAACCCGTGATCGGTGGCGTGCGGGATGAAGTGGGCGAGGATCACGCCGAACGTCGAGTAGCCGCAGACCCAGAAGCTGCCGCAGAGCAGCAGGAAAGGCCACGTGCGCACCGCCTCGCTGACCGGCGTGCGCTCCACCGCCTCCTGGGCCGCCGACATGGCGCGGGGCGGCGCGGTGGCGCCGTAGGCCAGGAGCCCGCGCTCGCTCGGGTCGTTGCGCATCAGGAGGGCCGTCAGCGGCACGACCAGCACGAGCAGCCCGGCGCCGAGGGCGAGGTACGCGCCACGCCAGCCGAGCGCCGCCACCAGCCCCATGGCCAGCGGCAGCACCACGAGCTGGCCCGCGGCCATGCCCGCGCCGTTGATCCCAAGCACGAGCCCGCGGTGCTTCTCGAACCAGCGCGTGGCCACCGTCGCCGCCACCGGGGCCGCGGTGGCGCTCGATCCGATGGCCGCGATCAGGCCCACGGCGACGAAGAACTGCCAGAACTGGGTCACGCCGGCGCCGGCCAGGGTGCCGATGCCCACGAGGGCCACGCCGGCGGTGAGGACCCAGCGGGGCCCCCAGCGGTCGGCGAGCCGGCCGACGAGCGGGCCGGTCAGCCCGTAGAGGGCGATTGACACCGCCACGGCAACGCTCAGCGCCGTCCGCGACCACCCGAACTCGGCCTCGAGGGGCTTCACGAACACGCCGATCGCCGCGCGGACGCCGCCGCTGGCCAGGAGGACGAGCGTCGTGGTGGCGAGGACGACCCAAGCATAGTGCAGACGGCTGGTGGGGGGAGGACCGGTCATCGTGTCGATGGTCATAGTGTACGACTAGGCCATGACCCCGCCGTCGATGGGGACGACGGCACCGGTGGTCCACCGCGCCTCGTCGGAGGCGAGGTAGAGGACGGCGCGGGCCACGTCGTCCGGCTGCCCGAGCCCGAGCGGGTGTCCCGCCTCGATCGCGCGCCGGGCGGCGGGGTCGCGCAGGCGCGGGGCGGTGAGCGGCGTCTCGGTGATAGCGGGGGCAACGCAGTTGCAGCGGATGCCGTCCTTAGCGTACTGGGACGCCATGGTGCGCGTGAGCATCGCCACCCCCGCCTTGGCCGCCGCGTAGGGGTGGACCTGGAACCCGGCGGCGCTCTTGAGGCCGAGGACCGATCCGATGTTCACGATCGATCCACCGCCCTGGCGCAGCATCTGGGGAATCACCGCGCGCGAGACGCGGAACACGCTGGTGAGGAAGACGTCGAGGACCTCGCTCCAGGCCGCGTCGGAGATCTCGTGGAGCGGCCCCGCGTGGAGCGCGCTGCCCGCGTTGTTGACCAGCACGTCCACCCGCCCGAAGGCGGCCAGGGTGGACTGCACGGCCCGCTGCACGTCGGCCTCGTCGGTCACGCTGCCCGGTGCCGCGAGGGCGTGGCCGCCCGCTGCCGCAATCCGATCGACGACCTCGGCGAGGACCTCCTTACGGCGGCCGGTGACCACGACGCGCGCACCTTCGCGGGCAAAGATCTCCGCGATGGCCGCGCCGATGCCGCTCCCGCCGCCGGTCACGATGGCTACCTTGTTCTCGAGTCTCATGGAGTCTCCTCCTGACGGGCGGGACGGTTCACGGCGAAATTGGAGGCGGGCGCCGGACGGCCGAGCGACAGGCACGCGGCGATGGTCTGGTGCACCGGGGTGGGCACGCCGGCGCGGCGGCCGCGCGCCACCACCGCGCCGCTCAGCGCCTCCACCTCGAGGAGGCGGCCCTCCTCGAGGTCGCGCGCCAGGGAGGAGCGCCATGGGCCGGGCAGCGTGGACGATTGCGCGAGCGCCGCGGCGGCGGCCTCGGGGCGAAGGGGCGCGCCCTCCGCCTGCGCCACCGCGACGATCTCGCCGCAGGAGGCGGCGAGGAGGGCGCGGCCCTCCGCGCTCTCCCGCAGCGCGCCGATCCCCGCGCGAGCGAGCGCGGTGACCGCGCCGATCCCGGTGATGAACAGAAACTTCTCCCACAGTACCCGGTCGATGTCGGACGAGACCTCGTGGGGGAGGCCGGCCTCGCGGAGCGCCGCGGCGAGCCGTTCGGTTCGCCCGCTCGGGGCGCCGCCGCGCTCGCCGAAGGTGATCCGGGCCTCGGCGCCGGTGCGGGCCACGATCCCGGGCCCGGCGAGCTGGAGGGCGGCGTAGACCGCGGCCCCGAGCACTGCGCCCGCTCCGCCGCCGAGAGCGGCGGCGAGCGCGTCGGCGCGGTCGAGGCCGTTCTGGACCGTGAGCACGGTGGTGTCGCTCCTGACCAGCGGGGCAATCGTGCGCGCACCCGCCTCGGTGTCGAAAGCCTTGACGCAGAAGAGGACGAGATCGACCGGCGCGAGGCCCCGGCCGTCGGCGGCCGCTGCGATGGGCAGGGTCAGCTCCCCCTCCGGCGTGCGCAGGGTCAGCCCGCGCCGCCGCAGCGCCTCCAGGTGCGCGCCCCGCGCGAGCAGCACGACGTCGTGCCCCGCCTTGGCGAGCCGCCCGCCGTAGTAGCCGCCGATGCCGCCCGCCCCGAGCACCGCGATCCGCATGGGTAAGCCTCCTGGCGATTGAGACGCCGGGGCCGCCCGAGCGGATTCAGATGATTCATGTATCTACATGTAAATCTCTTGCCCCGGCCGGGAGGGCTTGCTAGCATGGGGGCCATGGCGCCCCGGACCGCTCCGCTCTCTCCGTGTGTCTGCAACACCCTCCGCATGGCGACGCGGGTGGTGACGCAGCTCTACGACGACGTCCTGCGGCCGAGCGGCCTGCGGGTGACCCAGTTCAGCATGCTCGCGGCGATCGCGCGCCTGGAGGAGGCCAGCCTGCGGCAGCTCGAGGACGCGCTCGCCATCGACCAGACGACGCTGACGCGGAGCCTCGCCCTGCTGGAGCGCGACGGGCTGACCGCGCGCGTGGCCAACCCGGACCGGCGGATCAAGGCGATGCGCCTGACCGCGCGGGGCCGCGCCGCGTTCGAGGCGGCGCGCCCGCTGTGGCGGCGGGCCCAGGATCAGATGCTGCGCGAGCTGGGCCCGAAGGGGTGGGCGGACGCGCGGCGGCGTCTCGCCGATCTGCGGGACGTGGCGGTCAGGACGCGGCGAGCGCGGGGACGGCGGGCGCGGAGCGCGTCGCGACCCGCGTGATGTAGTCGGCGACGCGCGCGGTCGGGTCCGGCGTGAGGACGCCGATGCCGACGGCTATCCCTTCCTCCAGCCGCTCCACACCGGCACGCCGGACTCATCCCGCAGCCTGAGAGTCTCCTCGCCCTTCTTGACCTCGGCGGCGACAAGAGCGGGTTTCCCCTGAATCGTCACACGGGATCCCTTGATCTCCACCTTATCCTTCGGCTCGATCTTCACGTCCTGGTTCTCCAGGTACCACTGGGGGCCGAGAATCACCGAGACCTCTTCCTTCTCCGTCTTGAGAACCACATGCATGCCGGCTGACATGCCGCGGACCGGGGTGATCCGGTCCACCCTGACGACCTCGCCGCTGATGATCTCCACCGTCTTCGGATCGTTCATTCGCGCGCAACCTGTCGCGATTCTCGGGCTTGGACGCCAGCGCCGCGACGAGGGACAGCTCCCGCTCATCGTGTCCGCTCAGCGCCACGGGCTCGGCGACCCGCATCTCGTTCGTGGTCAGCGTGCCCGTCTTGTCGGAGCAGAACACGTCCACGCCGGCCAGCTCCTCGATGGCGGTGAGGCGGCTCACGATGGCCCGACGGCGCGCCAGATTGACCGCGCCCACCGCCATGGTCACGGAGAGCACCGCCGGGAGGGCCACCGGAATCGCGGCCACTGTGAGCACCAGGGCAAAGCGGGCGATCTCCAGGAAATGCTCCTGGCGGAACAGGGAGACCATCACGATGGTGACCACCAGCACGACGGTGATCAGGATCAGGAAATTGCCGATCCGGACCACCATCTCCTGGAAGTGACTCCGCCGCTCGAGCTCGGCGGTCGCCACGAGCGCCACGACGGTGTGAAAGTTCGTGCGCGCCGCGGTATTCACGACCACCGCCAGCATCTCGCCCTGCTTGACTCTGCCGGGGCCGGTGAGACGCTCAGCCCGGCCACCGGATGTAGACGGCTTCCATCGGAACATGCGCCTCGCCGTGATGCGGGACGATCCGCGGTGTGTAGTCGGAGGCGGGTCGGGAGCCCGGGACGCACGCGCGGTATCGATGGCGAGTGGCTCCGCTCGAAGCCCCTTCCATCCGGTCCATCGCCACCCGGATCGGTGTCCCGCCCTCCCGCGGCTCGGCGTAGAGCTCGACCTGCACGGAACCCTCGGGCACCTCCCCCAGCGAGGCCACGACCGAGACCGCCCACTGGTCGCCGACCCGCCTCGCTTCGACCGCTTCGATCCGCACCCCAGACCACTGCTGCGCGAGTCGGGCCTCCCACTCGGCGAGCTCACGCGCGAGCCGACCGCCGTCGGCGCTCCGTCGCCGCAGGGCGGTCGCCGCCGGCAGGTAGGAGCCCTCGACGTATTGCTGCAGCATCCGGTTGCTGCTGAAGCGCGGAGCCAGCTGCGCCATGCTCGCCCGGATGCGCGCCAGCCACGCTCGGGGGATCCCCTCGACGTCCCGGGCGTAGAATTCCGGTACGATCTCCGCCTCGAGCTGTCGGTAGAGCGCATCCGCCTCCCGCGGGTCCCAGTCGGGCTCGCTGTGCTCCCGGCCGTCGCCCAGCGCCCAGCCGGCCTCGGGCACATAGGCCTCCGCCCACCAGCCGTCCAGCTCCGAGAGGTTCAGACCTCCGTTGACGAGCACCTTCATGCCGCTGGTCCCACAGGCCTCCCACGGGCGCCGCGGCGTATTGATCCAGACGTCGACGCCCTGCACGAGCTCCTGTGCGAGGGCCATGTCGTAGTCCTCGAGGAAGACGGCCCGACGGCGCACGTCCGGGCGCCGGACGAAATGCATCCACGCCTCGACGAAGCGCTTGCCCTCCTCGTCGTCCGGATGCGCCTTGCCCGCGACCACGAGCTGGACCGGCCGGTGGGGCAACGTGAGAAGCCGCGCGAGGCGTTCCGGATCCTCCAAGAGGAGGTACGGCCGCTTGTAGCGAGCGAAGCGCCGAGCAAAGCCCAGGGTGAGCGCGTCGGGATCGAGCACCTGCGCCGCCTCGGCCACGGCGTCCTGAGGCATGCCGCGCTGGCCGAGCTGCAGGGCCAGACGATTGCGGGCGTAGCGGACGAGATCGTGCCGCTCTGCCGTCCGCATACCCCAGAGCGTCGCGTCCGAGACGCCGCGGATCTGGTCGGGAAGGCCCTCCAGCACTCCGACCCACCGGCCCTTGCCGCACGCCTCGGTCCAGAGCCGGTCCGCGCCCCGCGAATCCCAGCTCGGGACGTGAATCCCATTCGTGACGTGGCCGACTGGAATCTCGCGCTCGGGCCAGCGGGGATAAAGGCTGCTAAAGAGCCGGCGGCTCACCTCCCCGTGCAGCTGGCTCACGCCATTCGCGGCGGCGCAGCCGCGCAGGGCGAGGTAAGCCATCGTGAAGGGCTCGGCGGAGTCCCAGGGGTTCACGCGACCCAAGCCGAGCAGCTCGGTCGTGGAGATCCCGAGGTCGCGGCACACGTTCCGGCAGTACTGCTCGATCAGCTCGGGCGGGAAGCGATCGAAGCCGGCGGCCACTGGCGTATGGGAGGTGAACAGGTTACCGGCCCGTGTCGCCCAGAGCGCCTCCTTGAACGAGGCGCGATGCCGGACCATGAAGCGGCGGGCCCGCTCCAGCACGACGAAGGCCGCATGGCCCTCGTTGAGGTGACAGACGTCAATCTCGAGGCC
Source organism: Gemmatimonadales bacterium (assembly GCA_035542295.1). Taxonomy (GTDB): domain Bacteria; phylum Gemmatimonadota; class Gemmatimonadetes; order Gemmatimonadales; family JACORV01; genus Fen-1245. Next base: position 6,484 of record DATKLR010000048.1, read on the forward strand.
CAGAGCCTCGATCAGGCGCCAGCCCCCGATGCCGAGCGCGAGCTCCTGCACGAGCCGTAGCTCCGGGCCGCCCCCGTACAGCTCGCTCGTGATGCCGCGGTCGGCCGGGCTGTTCAGGGGATCATTGCTGTCGAGCAGGTAGAGCGTCGTGCGGCCGACGCACGCCTGCCATACCCGCAGCAGCACCTGGCGCCCGGGCAGGTCGAGGGAGATGTGGAGCCAGCCGCCGGACGGCGCGCGGGCCGGCTGGATCGGGAGACTCGTCGGATCGTTGTAGGGGTAGAGCGCCTGCTGGCGCCCCGCGGCATCGAGGCGTTGCCGGAAGTAGCCGACCTGATAGAGCAGCCCAATCCCGACGGCCGGCACGCAGAGGTCGCTGACGGTCTTCAGGTAATCTCCGGCCAGAATGCCCAGGCCGCCCGCGTAGAGGGGAAGCGCTTCGCCCAGCCCGAACTCCATGCTGAAGTACGCGACGCCTCGCAGACCGGTGCCTGCATGCGCCCGTCGGTACCAGCCGGCCTCGTCCAGATACTGCTCGCGCGCGGCGATCACGGCCCCGAGCTCCCGGCAGAACCCCGCGTCCCCGGCCAGCTCGGCGAGCCGTTCGGATGGCAAATTCTGGAGGATGATCCACGGGTTCTGCGTCTGCTCCCAGGCCTCCGGATCGACCTGCCGCCACACGTGGTCGCCCGCGTGGCTCCACGTCCACCGGAGATCCAGGGCCAGGTCGACGAGCCCCGCGAGCTCTTCCGGGAGAGTCCGAGGCAGGAGCCCGCGCGTCACCATCGTCGATCAACTCCCCGTCAATGGTCCAGCCATCGCCAAGCCAGATCGCCAAGAGCCGGGCTGCTGTGTCAGGATCCCCTCTTCAAGTCGGCCACGATGCCCTCGAGAGCTTGCCGCCTCTCCCGCTCCGATTTCAGCTCCACGTTCAGCTCCTTGATCTTCGCTTGCGCCTCGTGGAATCGGTCGGCGGCCTGCACTCTCACCTCGGCAAGATCACTGGGCGCGCGCTGCCGCTCCCACCAATCGGCGGCGATGCCGCCCCGACGAGACGGAGGACCAGCCACACCAACCCCCTCTTCACGACCGTCTTCGTGATGTTCACGGCTCGTCACCCCGTCCGCTTCTCGTTTCGCTGAGCACTCGCGGCCGGACGGGCCATCCGCGGCACCGCCCGCGTATCATGTCTCTCCACGATACTCCGAACGCGGATGGTTCGGCGTCCGATGGCGAGCGTGACGCGGGTTGCGTCGATGACGGAGACGAGGGATACGACAGGCGGTGAAGGGCTCGTGCCCCGGCGCGCGCCGGAGGCGG
>DATKLR010000049.1:0-5570 GCA_035542295.1 Gemmatimonadales bacterium
CTGATGTCCGCCGCCAGGGAGGCGAGGCTCGGCGCGGAGAGCAGCAGCAGCGTCGCCTCGCCCATGCGGCGCGACAGGTGGACCCGCACGGGACCCGCCGCCGCGGTGTCCTTGTTGAGCACGAAGACGTCGATCTCGCACTGCAGACACGGGCTCGTCGCGTACGACCGGACGTTGCGCGACGTTGCCACGCTGTCGGCCAGGAGCTGCGCGCCGGAAGCGTGCCGCGCGAACAGGTGGAGCGCGTAGTAGAGCGGCTCCGCGACGTTGCGGTAGTGCCACCGCCCCGCCGAATCCCGGCGCGCGTACGTGTCCACCGGGTTGTAGGAGCTGCCGCCGCCCGGCCGGTAGCTCGTGTGGAAGTCCACGCCGACGAATCCGTTGCGCGCCAGCGTGAACGCGTAGTCGAGGCCCCAGAGCGCCGACGCGAACGCGTTACTGACGCCCGGCATGCCTCCGCACGACGCCGAATTCGTCTCGGCCATCCTGATCGGCAATCGGTACTCGCCCGCCTTCGCCGCCAGCCGCGCGGTCTCCTCCTTCACCTGGTCCATTAGCTCGGGCGAGAGCAGCCGGGCGATGCTCACCGTCTGCCCGCCGCAGGTCGTGGCCGAGTAGTTGTGGACCGTCACCAGCTTGAGCGGCGCCCCGCGCGTGCCGTTCAGGAACACGTCCAAGTCGGGGGGATTCCTCCAGCCGCAGCAGGTCGCCGGGCCGGCGAGTGCGCACTTCCGGGCCACCGGGTCCGCACGGAAGGCCCGCGCGTAGGCCGCGAACTCCCGGGCCTGGTCGGCCGCGGTGTACGGCTGGGCGCGGTACGGCGTCCGCCCGAAGAGATCGGGCTCGTTCCCCGGCTCCAGCGCGAACACGAGCCGCCGCGGAATTGCGCGCGCCACGCCCTCCGTGATCTCGCCCAGCGCCCACGCGGGATCGTTCTGCTTCAGGTTGAGCCCCACGATCAGCTTCCACCCGCTGGCGCGGGCCGCGGTGGCCCAGAGCGCGAGGTCGGCGCTGTCGAGGGCGGCCTGGCATGCGTCCGGATGCGGCGCAGCGGCGCGGTTCCAGCAGGTGTTGTCCTGGCTGTTGCCGCCCAGACGCAGGATGCCGGCGCCCAGGTTGTGCATGAGATGGAAGTAGACCTCGTTCGGTGCCCCCGGCCGGCCCAGAGCGTAGACGCTCTGCTCGGACTGCGCAGCAGCCCCCGTGCTGGCGCCCTGAAACGCGCCGATCCCCTGGCCCGCGGTGGACACCTCGAGAGAGTAGCCGATGAAGTCGCGTGGAATCGTCAGGCCCGGCCGCCGCGTTTCCACCGAGATCGTGGCGAGGGTGTCGCCGGCCGGGGCCTGGGCCCGCGCTCCCCGAGCCACGAGGAGCGCGAGCCCGAGGGCCAGCAGTGGGGGCCTCATTGCTGCGGCGGACGCGGGGAGGCCGGCGCCGTGATGCCCGGCTGCGCCGTCAGGCCCGGCGGCGGCCGGAAGAACATCGGTGGCGGCGCGAGGATCTCCCGCCCATGACTGGTCAGGAACGCCCGGAGCAGCACGTACGACCGGTGCGGGTTGTTGGGCGAGAAACGGTACCGGATCCAGGTCTCGTGGTACCAGCGGTCGAACGGCGGGTGCTCCGCCAGGAGCAGCTCGTTCTCGAGATTCTCGAGCGGCGCCTTCGCCTGCCACGCCAGCTGCCACAGCTGCGTCGTGTCCGACGCCGCGAGCGCGTCGGCCAGCTTCAGGGCGGCCTCGTTCTGCCGCGCGGCGATCAGGAGGCCGAGCGCCACGTTCTCGTGGAGGTACTGCGCCTGGTCCGGCGTCATCCGGGCCTCGGCGGCCGCCTCCTGCGCGAGCGCGCTCGCCAGCTGCGGGGCACGCTCCCGCAGCGCCGGGACCGAGCTGTCCAGCGGGACGGGCCGGAACATCGCGGGGATACGCGACGTGTCCGGCGGCGGCGTGATGCCCATCACCCGGTCATGCAGCCGTGCGATCAGCTGCTGGATCGCGTTCGCCGCGAACCACAGCCGGTCCGGCGCGTTGAGCAGCGAGAAGTACTGCCGGTAGGTCGCGGCCGCGGCGTCGGCGCCCGCGCCGAAGTACTCGTGCGAGAACCAGCTGATGTAGCGGCCCGCCGGATCGGGCGCGGAGAACGCACCCGGGGCGTTCCAGCAGATGTCAGCCAGCATCCGCGCGCCCATCACGTACTCGCGCACCTCCGACATGTTCACCAGCATGAACTCGGTCGCGCCGGCCGCCACGATCTTCTGGAACTGCGTCGCGATCGTGTCGGGCGAAACGGTGCTGACGTTCTGCTTGCTGAGGTTCCCGCCCAGGTACGCCAGGTGGTAGTAGACGCCGTGCTTCCACTTGCCGAGGCTGGTGGGGAGACCGCGCATGATCCCGTTGTTGTCGTCCGGCCAGACGATGATCACGTCGGTCGGCAGGTCGAACGCGTTGGGGTCGGCCTGGTAGAGCGGCAGCATCTCCGTGTACATGGTGAAGTGGAACAGGGGCGTCTTCCCGGGCGGGAGCAACTCCTTCACCATGTTCACCTGGTCGGTGATCACCTCGTGGAAGACCTTCGCCTTGTCCTCGTCGCTGTAGCCCTGCGGCCACCGGTACGGAAAGTCCTCGGTGCCGCGCATCCCCACCGGCCAGATCACGTCGAGGTGACGGTTCTCCATCACGCCGCCCCGCCAGAAGGTCAGCATCCCCTCCCGGTTCGTGAACCAGTCGTACTCGGGCCGCACGCCGCGCTCGGCCGCGAGGTTGAACCGCGTGAGGCCGAAGGGGTTGGAAACCAGGATGTCGTAGTGGTGCGACGTGTACGCCAGGCCCCAGTCGCTCGCCAGCTGCTGCACCTCGTAGCGCCGGTGCACCCGCGTGTACGGGGCGACCATGTTCATCCGGAGCCGCAGCGCCGTTTCGAAGAACCGCCTGTACCACTCCAGCGGGACGTCCCCCAGCTGCGAGGGGTAGCCGCGGTCGTCGAACGGCCGCGGCAGGATATCCTCGTCGTCGTGGAAGAAGCCGCGCCACTTGAAGCTCGGCGGCCCCTGCACGAAGCGCGTCGCCTTGAGGACCAGCGGGTCGTGGCGCGCGGGCGGGTACCCGGTCCAGATGTAGAGCGGGTCGATGCCCAGGCGCTCCGAGAGCGTGTAGGCCGCGAAGGCGGTGCCGCGCGGATTCGAGCCGACGAGCCAGACCGTGCGCGGCGTGGTGACGACGCGGTAGGCCTCCCACTGGCCCTGCATCCCGCGCGTGTCCACCTCCCGCGGGAGGGCGGCCGTCCCCAGGGTCACGAGCCGGATGCTCACGGCGCCGGTGCTCGGCGTGTCCACGATGGCGGGATGGAAGCCGCTGATCTTCTCGATGTCGCCCGCCAGGAAGATCGCCGCCTGCCGCACGTTCAGCGGCTCGTCCTTGCCCACCACGATCTCGGCGCCGCTGCCGCCCGAAGCCAGCATGACATCGCCGGCTGCCGCCGGGCCCGTCTGGACCCAGGTGCCGCGCAGCGCAGCCGACCACGGAACGTCCTGAGCGACGCCGCGCCCCGGAGCCAGGAGGCACAGCGACGAGCAGATCAACGCCACGATCCCGCTTCGATGATGGCTCATATGCTCCTCAGCATTCGATGATGATCTTGAGTCCCTCGCGCCGCTCCGCCACCGCGAAGGCCCCGGCCACGTCGGCCAATGGGAAACGGTGTGTCGCGAGCGAGCGGAGGTCCACGCGTCCGCCCTCGACGAGGCGGATCGCGCGAGGATAGGTGTGCTTCATCCGGTGCACCACCCGGATCAGGAGATCCTTGCGGCGGGCGACCGACGCGGTGAAGGCGATGCGGTCTGCACTCGGGATGCCGATCAGGATGACCCGGCCCCCCGGCTTCACGGCGACGACGGCGGCCTCGACGGCCTCCGGATCGCCGGCCGCCTCGAACGCCACGTCCACCCCGCGGCCGCCGGTGGCCGTGAGGATGTCGTCGGCCTCGCCGCAATCGTGCACGGCGAACGCGGCCGCGCCGATGGCGCGGGCAGCGCCGAGGCGGTGCGGCACGTCGGCGCGGTCCGTCGCGAAGAGACGCGTGGCGCCGGCCACCTTCGCGACCTGCAGCGTCAGCAGGCCGATCGGTCCTGCGCCGAAGACCCCGACGCTCATCCCGGGACCGACCGCGCCAAGCTCGACGGCGTACATCGCCACGCCGAGCGGCTCCAGGAGCGCGCCGTCGACGTCAGTGAGTGCCTCCGGCAGCGGCACCAGGCAGTGCTCCGGCCAGGCGACGTAGCCGCACATCGCACCGTCCTGGGGAGCGTGCCCCGCGAACCGCAGCACTTCGCAGAGGTTGGGATTCCCTTCCTCGCAGTAACGGCAGCGCCCGCAGGCCTGGGCGGGGTCGATGGCCACGCGCTCGCCGCGCCGCGCGCCGCTCTGGATCACGCCCGCGCACTCGTGCCCGAGCACCAGCGGCGTCTCGATCCGGTCGCCGCCGATGTGCCCCTCGCGGAACCAGTGCACGTCGGACCCGCATACGCCGACGGCCGTCACCTTGACGAGCGCCTCGCCGCTCCTCGGCGTCGGGACCGGCTCGTCGTGGAGGCGCACATCGCCCGCACCGTGGATGCGTGCAACCTCCATAGTGCTCTTCATGCCGGCTCCATATGTACCGGCGCCCGAACCGCTGTCAAACGGGACTCCAGATCGCTGCGATTGCTCTGGCGGTGCGGCGCCGCAACCCACAGCGTTGAGGACCCGCACGCAGCTCCGGCCGATAGGGGGCCCGTATGACGCTCCAGCAGCTGCTCATCGAGGAAGCCGAGACGACCTACGCCATCACGCGGAACTTGGCTCGCCGCGTCGGGGACGCGGACCTCGCGTGGACGCCGGGCGGCGGCGGCACGGAATGGATGACCATGGGGCAGCTGCTGATGCACTGCGCGAGCTTCGGATGCGGCAAAGCCGTTCAGGGCTTCGTCCGCGGGGACTGGGGCGTCGGCGCAAGCGCGGTTGACGCTGGCGCCGATGTGCACGTGCCGCCGGCGGCCGCGCTCCCCAGCGTCACGAGTGTCGCGCAGGCCCTGGGGCTGCTGGAGGCTGACAGGCGCCTCGCCCTCGCCTGCCTCGCCGACACGCGGGAGGCCGACCTGCTCACACGCCGGGTTGCAGCGCCGTGGGGCGGCCCGGCCCTTCCCTTGTTCCAGCAGCTGCTTCACATGGTCGCGCACCTCGCGCAGCACAAGGGTCAGCTCTTCTACTACCTCAAGCTCATGGGGAGAGAGGTCGGCACGAGCGACCTCTGGGAGGCGTAGGTGAGCCCCTCATCCGGTGAACGCCGAGCGGGGCCGCGCACGACGTGCGCCCTGGCGCTTGCGCTCTCCGCCGCGCTCGGCTTGCGAGCGGCTCCCGCCCGCGCCCAGGCCGACACGGCGACCGCACGCGCGCTCGGGGCAGTCGCCGACGGCGTGCTGCGTGACGCAACGTTCGACTTCGTGGACTCGGCGACCGAGCGGCACTACGCCGTGCCCGATTCGGCGCCCGCCGGCGCGCGGCTGCGCATCGCCAGCGCGTACAACGACTGGCGCTACT
>DATKLR010000050.1:0-2434 GCA_035542295.1 Gemmatimonadales bacterium
CGCGCGACCACGTCGGTCTCACTCGCCGGCAACCTCGACTCGCGGCAAGTCCCGCAGGGCACGATCCTCCAGACGACCGGCATGATCCTGGCCGTCGAGCTGACGACGAGCAACGGCGGGGCCGGCAGCGACGTGAACGGGCTGTACGCGGCGGGGGCCGCCAACGCCCAGGTGCTCGGGATGACGCCGAACAGCACCACGGTGACGGTGGGCAACGGCGCCCAGAGCCGGACCTACACCTACATCACCACGGACACCGGCGTCGGCGACAAGGCGTTCCACTCGCTGAACGACCTGGTGGCCGAGATCAACCACGACTTCGGCGCCGCCACGGCCGCCCTGCAGGCGGACGGCTCGATCAAGTACACGAACACTACGGCTGCCGCGGTCAACTTCAGCGTCACCAGCACCAATTCGACGCTGGGCACCGCCCTCGCCTCGCTGAACGGCAGCGTCGCAGCCGGCGCGTCGACGGCCAGCGACCAGTTCAGCCACATCGCCATCGGCTCCGATCTGCTGGTGGACCTCCGGAATGCCGCCGGGGCGTCGCTGGGTCTGGGGGTCGGCAACCAGATCCTGCTCGACGGCAACAAGGGCGGCAAGGCGGTGACGGAGGGGACGCTCACGGTCGCGGCGGGCACCAAGTACAGCGACCTGATGAGCGCGACGCGCACCACGCTGGGGATCGTCAACACCACCGCCGCCACGGCGGACGCGTCCACCGGCACGCTGACGATCACCGGCGACGGCGGTCTGGCCAACGCGCTGAGCGGCGTCAACGTCCGGGTGAGCGGCGGCGCGGCCAATTTCAACGCGATCTTCGACAGCCGTCCGGGCAACTACAGCCAGATCCAGACCGCTGCCGACGTGACCCAGACGGCATCCATCGCCGTGTACGATTCGATGGGCAACGCCCACACCATTTCGGTGACGTTCACGAAGGACTCGACGCAACCGAACCGGTGGAGCTGGCAGGCGACCGTGCCTCAGCCGGCGACCGTGACCGGCGGGGACAAGGGCGCGGTCACCTTCGACAGCGACGGGCGCCTTCAGACCTTCACCTACAACGGGGGCAGCACGAGCTTCCAGTTCGACCCCAACACCGGGGCGTCGGCGCCGGTGAACATCAAGTTCAACGCCGGGACGATCGGCCAGATCAACGGCCTGGCGCAGTTCGCCAGCGCCTCGACGGCGGTGGCCAGTGGCCAGGACGGCTACGCGATGGGGAACCTGCAGGACATCTCCATCGACAATCAGGGCGTGATCACCGGATCGTTCACGAACGGCGTCAACCAGAAGCTCGCGCAGATCGTGCTGGCGAGCTTCAACAACCCCACCGGGCTGCTGCGGCAGGGCGACAACATGTACGCCACGTCGGGCAACTCGGGCGCGGCAGTGCTCGGGTTCGCGGGGACCAGCAACCAGTCCAGCATCACGGCCGGGGCGCTGGAAAGCTCGAATGTGGACCTGGGGCAGGAGTTCACGGACATGATCGTGGCGCAGCGCGGCTTCGAGGCCAACGCCAAGGTCATCACCACGTCGGACGAGATGCTCAGCGACCTGGTGAACTTGAAGCGCAGCTAGTCATACGCCGCTCCGGGGGGCGCCGCGCTCTGCCGCGGCGCCCCCCCGGGGACCGGCAACTCTCACCGTTTCCCGGCAACACCTTCCTCACCCGCCTGCGCGCCGATGCGGCGTCGCCGGCGACGTCCGCCCGCGAGTGCCCGAACCTCCGTGGTCGCATGGGTTTGGGGCGCCAAGCCCGGGGCCCGCGGGAGCAGTCGAGATGGTACACCCCTTGCTCTTGCGGGCCATCGGAGGCCGCTCCGCCGACGAGGCGGAGGGCGCGGCGTGAAGCGAGGGATCATGGCGACAGCTGTGCAACGCGGCGGCGGACCGGCGACGGCGTCGGCTGCGCCGCCGGAGCAGGCGGTGCAACAGGCGCCGGCCGCGGCCCGCGCCAAGCCTCGCTGGCTGATGCCGGCGGTGATCGCCGCGGCTGCAATCGGCGGTGCGGCCCTGGCGCGCCTGGTCGTCGTGCCGCGCATGGGTGCGACGGCCCACGCAGCCGAGGCCGCGCCGAAGGCGGCTGCCCCGACGACCCTGTTCCGGCTCGAGAACCTCGTCGTCAATCCCGCCGGGTCCCAGGGCACCCGGTTCCTGATGACCTCGGTAGCGGTGGAGACGGACGCGGCCGTGACGGCCACGCTGAACGCGCGCGACGTGGAGCTGCGTGATCGCGTCACCGAGCTGCTCGCCGCCCAGCCCCTCGACCTCCTGGTCTCGACGGCCGCCCGCGACAGCGTCAAGCACCTCGTGGGCGGCGCGGTGGCGGCGGTCCTGCCGCCGGGCACGCGCATCCGGGTGTACCTCCCGCAGTTCGTGATCCAATGACCACCGGCACGCTCTCGCAGAGCGACATCGACTCATTGCT
>DATKLR010000051.1:0-2125 GCA_035542295.1 Gemmatimonadales bacterium
GCATCCTCGTCATGGTGCCGGCGGGCGGCCCGGTGGACGCGGTCGTCGGCGAGCTCAAGCCGAAGCTGGGGAAGGGCGACGTGCTGATCGACGGCGGGAATTCCTTCTTCGAGGACACGCGGAGGCGGATCAAGGCGCTGGAGGGCACCGGCATCCTCTACGTCGGCACCGGCGTGAGCGGCGGGGAGGAGGGCGCGCTCAAGGGCCCGTCCATCATGCCGGGCGGCGATCCGGCCGCCTGGCCGCTGGTGAAACCGATCCTGCAGAAGATCGCGGCGAAGGCCCCCGACGGCCGGCCGTGCTGCGAATGGATCGGCCCCGACGGGGCGGGACACTTCGTGAAGATGGTGCACAACGGCATCGAGTACGGCGACATGCAGATGATCGGCGAAGCCTACTACTTGATGCAGCGCGTGCTCGGCCTGAAGGCGGCGGAGATGCACGACATCTTCGCCGAATGGAACACGGGCGAGCTGGACAGCTATCTGATCGAGATCACGGCCCGGATCCTGGCGCGGAAGGATCCCGAGACGGGGAAGCCGATGGTGGACGTCATCCTCGACACGGCGGAGCAGAAGGGCACGGGGAAGTGGACCAGCACGGCCGCGCTCGATCTCGGCGTCCCCGCCCAGACGATCGCGATCGCCGTGTTCGCCCGGATGATGAGCGCGCTCAAGAAGGAGCGGGTGGCGGCGGCGAAGGTGCTGGCCGGTCCCGACGCGAAGTTCTCCGGCGACAAGAAGGCGTTCATAGCGAACATCCGGCATGCGCTGTACGCGTCGAAGATCTGCTCGTACGCGCAGGGGTTCCAGCTGCTGCGGGCGGCGAACGAGACCTACCGCTGGAGCCTCAACTTCGGGTCCATCGCCTCGCTGTGGCGGGCGGGGTGCATCATCCGCGCGCGGTTCCTCTCCAAGATCAAGGAGGCGTACGACCGCGACGCCGCGCTGCCCAACCTGCTCCTCGATCCCTACTTCGTCACGGCGATCGGGGAGGCCGCGCCCGGATGGCGGAAGGTCGTGGCCACGGCCGCCGAGGCGGGAGTGCCGGTTCCGGCGTTCTCGAGCGCGCTGGCCTACTACGACAGCTACCGCTCGGCCGTGCTTCCCGCGAATCTTCTCCAGGCCCAGCGCGACTTCTTCGGCGCGCACACCTACCGCCGGATCGACCGGGAGGGCGTGTTCCACACCGACTGGGAAGGATAGAGCGCGCATGCTGATCGGGCGCGGCTCGCCGACCGGCTCCCTCACCGATCAGGAAGTGCGGGCGATTACCGCCGAGCTCGTCGAGCGGGAGCGGCTCGCCGGCAGGCGCGTGCTGGCGATCATCCCCGACCAGACCCGCTCCGGCCCGATCGACCTGATGTTCCGGACGCTCTACGAGGCGCTGGCGGGGCGAGCGCGCCCGCTCGACTTCCTCATCGCCCTCGGCACGCATCCGCCGCTGTCGGAGGCGGCGATCGACCGCCGGCTCGGCCTCGCGGCCGGGGAGCGGGCGGCCAAGTACCCGAAGACCCGCGTCTTCAACCACGCCTGGGACGACCCACGGCAGCTGACGACGATCGGCCAGATTCCGGGCGCGCAGGTGTCGGAGCTTTCGGGCGGCCGGATGCGGGAAGCGGTCCCGGTGACGATCAACCGCGCGGTCCTGGACTACGACGTCGTGCTGATCGTCGGGCCCACCTTCCCCCACGAGGTCGTCGGCTTCTCCGGCGGGAACAAGTACCTGTTCCCCGGGATCGCGGGCCCCGAGATCATCAACATGTTCCACTGGCTCGGGGCGCTGGTCACCAGTCCCGCGATCATCGGCCGCAAGTGGACGCCGACCCGCGCCGTGGTGGACGCCGCGGCGAAGCTGCTGCCGACGCCGCGCCTGTGCATGAGCCTGGTGGTCCGCGGCGACGCGCTCGCCGGCCTGTTCTGCGGCGCGCCGGAAGAGGCGTGGTCGGCCGCGGCGGACCTCTCCGACAAGATCCACATCGTCTACGAGGACCGGCCGTTCCGGAGCGTGCTCTCGTGCGCGCCGACGATGTACGACGAGATGTGGGTCGGTGGGAAGTGCGCCTACAAGCTCGAGCCGGTGGTCGCGGACGGCGGCGAGCTGATCATCTACGGCCCGCACATCA
>DATKLR010000052.1:0-5198 GCA_035542295.1 Gemmatimonadales bacterium
CGGAGAGCGGGCGGACCGGCCGCTGCACCAGCTCGAGCCGGGCGACGTGACCGTCCCGCACCGTGACGCGCTGCTCGACCTCCGGCATCCCCGGCCGCAGGATGAACTGGCGGCCGAAGTCGTCGAGCGGGCGGCCCCACGGGCGGCCGATCTCGGTGAGCAGGTCCCTCCAGGTCGCATTCGCGTACGCGTGGCGCGCGAGGAACGTCTGGACGCCGGAGCGGAACGCCGGCTCGCCCACGAGGAAGTTCAGCTGCTTCAGCACGGCCGGGGCCTTGTTGTAGACGATCGCCCCATAGGCGCTCTTGGCCTGGTCGAGGTTGTCCAGGTCCTGCCAGAGCGGCGTGGTGCCGTCGGTCTGGTCCACGCCGTAGGCGGCGGGCTTGTTGGCGAGATAGAAGGTCTTCCACGCGCCGCTGGCCGAGTCGAGGTCGGCCAGCGCCTTCGCGGCCATGTAGGTCGCGAAGCCCTCCTTGAGCCAGAGGTCGTCGAACCACTGCATCGTCACGAGGTCGCCGAACCACATGTGCGCGACCTCGTGCAGGATCGTGGACGTGCGGCCCAGGCGTTGCGGCAGCGTCGGCCGCTCGCGGAAGATGAAGCGGTCCTCGTTGAAGAAGACCGCGCCCGGATGCTCCATGCCGCCGAAGGGGAAGGCGGGCGCGAGCAGGAAGGCGAACTTGTCGAAGGGATACGGCCGCGCGAAGTACCGCTCCATCCACGCCAGCGCGCGCTCATTTGTCGCGAGCAGCGAGTCGAGGTCCGCCTCGGGCTCGCGCGAGCGCCGGTCCCCGGCGCGGATGGTCCGGCCAGCCGCGCTCGCGCTGGCGACGTGCCACGGGCCGGCGGCGAAGGCGATCTGATAGGTGCTGAGCGGCCGGGTCTCCGCGAAGCGATGGGTCACCGTCCCCTCGGCGCTGTCGGCCCCGATCTCGGGGCCGTTCGCCAGCGCACGCCAGGCGGCGGGCGCGGTGAGGGCGAAGGTGACGCGCGCCTTGAGGTCGGGCTGGTCGAAGCAGGGGAAGAGCTGGTTCGCGTCGGCCGGGACCAGCAGCGTGTAGAGGTAGTCGCTCCCGTCCGTCGCGTCGTGGAAGCGGATGATGCTGGCGCCGCTCGGCGCGATGTCCGCGACGAACGCGAACTCGAGGCGGTTCTCCCCGCGGGAGAGGTACGTCAGGGGCACGCGGATGTGGGCGCCGTTCGCCGCGCTCCGGGGCAGCGGCCGGCCGTTGACGGCCGCGCTGACGAGCCGCCGGCCGCGGAAGTCGAGGATCACGTCGTCGCGGGCGCGGAGGTCGAGCCGGATCGCGACGCGCCCCACCGCACTGTCCAGGCTGGTGACGTCGAGCGTCAGGGCGTAGCGGATCTCGCCGAGCGTGCGGGCGCGGTGCTCGGCCAGCGCGTGCGACACGCCGCGGCCCATGTAGCCGGAGGCCCGCGGCGGCGCCGCGTGGCCGCCCGCGGCCAGGATCGTGGCCAGAACGATGAGGGGGGACACGCGCCAAAGCTGGCGGCAGAGGCCTGTTCCGGCAACTGCCGCCGCGCCACTGGTAACCACGGCCATCTTGCCGTCTGCGCAACTGGAAACCAGTCTTCAGTATGAGCCAGCGCCACAAACTCGCGATCCTGGTCGCCGGGGGCCCGGCGCCGGGGATCAATTCCGTCATCGGGGCCGCCACCATCCGCTGCGTGCTCGAGGGGGTGGACGTCATCGGCATCGAGGACGGCTTCGAGTGGATCATGCAGGGAAACGTCGAGCACACCCGGCCGCTCGACATCGACCACGTGAGCCGGATCCACTTCCGCGGCGGTTCGATCATCGGCATTTCGCGGGCGAACCCGACGACCGACCCGCAGCTCCTGGAGAACACCGTCACCTCGCTGCTCCGGATGGACGTGTCGCAGCTGATCACCATCGGCGGCGACGACACGGCGTTCTCCGCGATGCGGCTCGAGGAGAAGTCCGCCGGCCGCATCCAGGTGGTACACGTGCCGAAGACGATCGACAACGACCTCGATCTGCCGCCGGACATCGACACCTTCGGCTTCCCCACGGCACGGCATTACGGCACGGAGATCGTCAAGAACCTGATGGTGGACGCCCACGCGACGTCGCGCTGGTACTTCATCATCACGATGGGCCGCAAGACCGGGCACCTCGCCCTCGGCATCGGCAAGGCCGCGGGCGCCACGCTGACGCTCATCCCGGAGGAGTTCGGCTTCCGGAACGTGAAGTTCAAGACGATCGTGGACACACTGGTCGCCGCCATCATCAAGCGTCTGGCGCAGGGGGACCGCCACGGCGTGGCGGTGATCGCCGAGGGGGTGGTCGAGGGGCTGGACCAGGGCGAGTTGCAGGGGGTCGAGGGAATCGAGCGCGACGCGCACGGCAACCTGCGCATCGCCGAGGTCTCGATCGGCGAGATCCTCAAGCACGCGGTGCAGGCGTCGCTCAAGGAGTTCGGGCTCAAGGCCACGGTCGTCGCCAAGAACATCGGCTACGAGCTCCGGTGCGCGGACCCCATCCCGTACGACATGGAGTACACCCGCGACCTGGGCTACTGCGCGGCGAAGTACCTGATCTCCGGCGGGAGCGCGGTGATGATCTCGATGCAGGGCGGGCAGTTCGTCCCGGTGCCGTTCAGCCGGATGCTCGACCCGGTTTCGGGGCGCACCCGCATCCGGCTGGTGGACATCCACTCGACGCGGTACGCGATCGCGCGGCGCTACATGATCCGGCTCAGGCGCGACGACTTCGAGGACCCGCACGAGTTGGCGCGGTTCGCGGCCACAGCGCACATGACGCTCGAGGAGTTCAAGGACCGGTTCGAGTACCTGGTGAAGGACGAGCCGCCGCCGCTCGATCTGCTCATCAACCGCACCGGAGGGCAGTGAGCGCCCTGTTGTAGCGCCATCGACGTGGAAGCCGACCTGAAGGATCGTCTCCAGGCCGCCCTGGGAAGCGCCTACCTCCTCCAATCCGAGCTGGGCGGCGGCGGGATGAGCCGCGTCTTCGTCGCCGAAGATCTGGAGCTCGGACGCAAGGTCGTAGTGAAGGTGCTCCCCCCGGAGATGGCGGCCGGCGTCAACGCGGATCGATTCCGGCGCGAGATCCAGCTCGCAGCCCAATTGCAGCACCCGCACATCGTTCCGCTGCTGCACGCCGCCAGCCGCGGCGACCTCGTCTACTACACGATGCCGCTGGTCGAGGGCGAGTCGCTCCGCGTCAAGCTCACGCGCGAGGGCGAGCTGCCGATTCCCGACGCCGTGCGGATTCTGCGCGACGTGGCCGACGCCCTCGCCTACGCGCACGCGCACGGCGTGGTCCATCGCGACATCAAGCCGGACAACGTGCTGATCTCGGGGCGCCACGCGGTCGTGACCGACTTCGGCGTCGCCAAGGCGGTGAGCGCGGCCAGTGGGTCCTCCGGACTGACCTCGCTCGGCGTCGCCCTCGGCACGCCGGCCTACATGGCGCCGGAGCAGGCGGCCGCGGAGCCCGGCGTGGATCACCGGGCGGACATCTACGCGCTCGGCGCGGTGGCGTACGAGATCCTCACGGGGCGGCCCCCGTTCACGGCGCCGAGCGCGCAGATGGTGCTGGCGGCGCAGGTGACCCAGACGCCCGAGCCGGTTGCCGCGCATCGCGCGGCGGTGCCCGCCGCGCTCGCCGAGCTGGTGATGCGCTGCCTCGAGAAGCGGCCCGCGGACCGGTGGCAGAGCGCGGAGGAGGTGCGCCAGCAGCTCGACGTGCTGGCCACGCCGAGCGGGGGCATCACGCCCACGGTGGCGCGACGCGTCGAGGGCGCCGCCCGCCCGCGCCGGCGCGCGGCGCTCTGGGCCGCGGGCGTGCTGGTGCTGGCGGTCGCGACGTTCGGCGTCGTCTGGTGGTTGCGTCCCGTCGCCGCGCGGCCGACGCTGGTCGTGCTCCCCTTCGAGAACGTGGGGGCGCCGGCGGACGCGTACTTCGCCGACGGCATCAGCGAGGAGATCACCACGCGCCTGGCGCGCGTGTCCGAGCTGCAGGTGATCGCCCGCAGCAGCGCGCTCCGGTACCGCGCCTCGAAGCTGACCGCGCAGGCCTTCGGCCGGGAGATGGGCGCCGACTACGTGCTCGACGGCACGGTGCGGTGGGAGCACGCCGGCGGCGGCGCCAACCAGGTCCGGATCACGCCGGCGCTGATCCGCGTGAGCAACGCGCAGGAAGTGTGGGGTCAGACGTACGACGCCGCGCTCAGCGACGTGTTCAAGCTCCAGTCCGACATCTCGGAGCAGGTCGTCGACGCCCTGCAGGTCACGCTCGGCGGCACCGAGCGGCGGGACCTGCGCGAGGGCGGCACGCGCGACGTCGCGGCCTACAACAGCTACGTCCTGGGCCGGTACGAGTGGCGCAAGCGGACGGTCGAGGGATTGCAGGAGGCGGCGCGCCAGTTCACGGCCGCCATCGCCCGCGATCCGCACTACGCCCGGGCATGGTCGGGCCTCGCGGACGCCGTGGGGCTCTTCCCGGACTACAGCGTGACCGCGATCCCGCGGGCCACGGCGTACGACAGCGCCGAGCGCGCGGCGCGGCGCGCCATCGCACTCGACCCCCGCTCCGCCGAGGCCCACGCGTCGCTCGGCGAGATCCTGGTGAACGGGCGCTGGGACTGGACGGGAGCGGAGGCCGAGTTCAAGACCGCGATCGCCCTGGACCCCGACTACGCCACGGCGCACCAGTGGTACGGCGAGCTGTTCAACGCCATCGGACGGGTGCAGGAGGCGATGGCGGAGGGCCGGCGCGCGGTGCACCTCGATCCGCTGGCGCCGGTGATGGCGAACGCGTACGGGATGGCGCTCTACTGCGGGCGGCGGTACCAGGACGCGATTGCGCAGTTCCGCCGATCCCTCGAGGTGCAGCCCGACTACCGCGCCGCGCCGGGGAATCTGGTCAGGGCGTACATCGCCTTACGTGACTACCCCGCGGCGGCCGCGGCGCAGCGGATGATGGGGCCGTTCCCGCCGTGGGTGGACTCGCTCCTCCGCGCGGCGGCCGATTCCGCGTCCCGGAACATGGGCCGCGCCGTGTTCGAGGCACATCTGCATGAGCTCCAGGGCTTCGATCCGGGCACCCGGATCCAGGTGCTCACCGCGTTCGGACGGAAGGACGAGGCGCTGACCATTCTGGATTCGCTGGTGCAGACGCGGAGCGAGCTGCT
>DATKLR010000053.1:0-14948 GCA_035542295.1 Gemmatimonadales bacterium
CGTGGTGCCCCAGCGCCCCAACCCCGACCGCAGCCTCACGGCGTGGGAGAACCTCGTCTTCCACGCGTCGTACTTCGGCATCACGCACGCGGCGGCGGCGGCGCGCGCCGACCGGCTGCTCGCCGCGTTCGGCCTCGCGGAGCGCGCGGAGGCCAAGGTGGGCGAGCTCTCGGGCGGCCAGCAGCAGCGGCTGATGATCGCCCGCGCGCTGATGCACGACCCCGAGGTGCTGTTCCTCGACGAGCCGACCGTGGGGCTCGACCCGCAGACCAGGCTGGCGCTGTGGGACGTGCTGCGCGACCTGCACGCGCGCGGCCACACCATCGTGCTCACCACCCACTATATGGAAGAGGCCGACCGGCTCTGTGAGCGCGTCGCGATCCTGGACCGCGGGCGGCTGCTCGCGCTCGACACGCCGGGGAACCTCAAGGCGCGGGCGCCGGGCGGCACGCTGGTGGAGATCACGCTGGATGCCGACGCGGTCGCTGTCGCGACGGCCGCGGGCGCCGTGCCGGGGGTGCTCAAGGCGGAGGCGCACGGACCGCTGCTCCGGGCGTACGCCGAACGGCCGGGCGAGGTGATCGCCGCCCTGGTCCGGGAGTCCGAGCGGGCCGGCCGCTCCGTCCTCAATATCCACCTGGCGCCGCCGAGCCTGGAGACGCTGTTCATCTCGCTCACCGGGAGGAGCCTGGAGTGACCGCGTTCCATCTCGAGCCGCTGGAGCGGCCGGCCCGCGTGTCGTCCCTGCGGGTCTTCTGGGCGCTCTTGAGGCGCGACCTCAGGGTGGCTCGCCGGGAGCTGGCCGCGGTGCTGGTGCGCGTCGCCCTCCAGCCGATCCTGTTCGTGACGGTCTTCGGCGCGCTGCTGCCCAGGATGGGGTTCGTGCAGCGGAGCTACGCCGCCGCCTTGCTTCCCGGCATCCTCGCCATCTCGCTGGCGATGTCCAGCATCCAGTCCGTCGCGCTGCCGATGGTGGCGGACTTCGGCTGGACCCGCGAGATCGAGGACCGCCTGCTGGCGCCGGTGCCGATCCACCTCGTGGCGCTGGAGAAGGTGATCTACGGCGTGATCCAGGGCGCGATCGCCGCGCTGTTCGTCCTGCCGATCGCCCGCCTGATCATGGGCCCGATCGCGGGGCTCACGATCGCGCACGCCGGCGAGGTGCTGACCGTCACGCTCCTGGGTGCCGCGAGCTTCTCGCTCCTGGGGCTGTTCATCGGGACGGCGATCAGCCCGCAGCAGATCGGCCTGATGTTCAGCGTGATCATCGCGCCGATGATCTTCTTCGGCTGCGCATACTATCCCTGGAAGGGCCTGGCCGTCGCGCCGGTGCTCCAGTACGCGGTGCTCGTGAACCCGCTGGTCTACGTGTCGGAGGGGATGCGCGGCGCACTCACGCCGGCGCTGCCGCACATGGGCCTGCCGGTGGTGACCCTCGCGCTGGTGGTCATCTGCGGGGTCTGCTGGTACTTCGGCTTCCGGGCCTTCGTGCGGCGCGCGATGGCCTGAGACCGCGGAGACGGCATGGAAACGAGCCGGTCGCCCGTGTTCGAGCGGACCAACCGCAAGCGCGTCTTCTCCGGCATCCAGCCCACCGGGAAGCCGCACATCGGCAACTACCTCGGCGCGCTCCGCCTGTGGGTGGGGGCGCAGGAGGTGCACGACTGCAGCTTCGCGGTCGTCGACCTTCACGCGCTCACCGTGCCCGGGGCGGTGCGGCCGGCGGAGCTCCCGGTCAAGGTGCGAGAGGCGGCGGCGATCGTCCTCGCGGCGGGAGTCGATCCGTCGCGCGCCACGCTGTTCGTCCAGTCGGAAGTGCCCGCGCACGCGGAGCTGACCTGGCTGCTGAGCTGCGTGACGCCCGTCGGATGGCTGGAGCGGATGACGCAGTACAAGACGAAGGCGGCGGTGCAGGAGCGTGCGAGCGCCGGGCTGCTCGCCTACCCGGTGCTCCAGGCCGCCGACATCCTCCTCTATCGTACCGACCTGGTGCCGGTTGGCGAGGACCAGAAGCAGCACGTGGAGTTGGCGCGCGACGTCGCGCAGCGCTTCAACCGGCTGTTCGGCGAGGCGTTTGTAGTGCCGGAGCCGTGGATCGGAAGCGGCACGGCGCGCATCATGGGACTGGACGACCCGACGGCGAAGATGAGCAAGAGCGTCGGCGAGACCCGGCCGGGCCACGCCATCGGCCTCACGGACCCGCCCGAGGTCATCCGCAGGGCGATCCAGGGAGCTGTCACGGACTCCGCTCCCGCGGTGGACGTCGCGACGGCGGGCGCAGGCGTGCGGAACCTGCTCGCGATCTACGCAGGAGTGACAGGCGAAGCGACCGAGGCGATCGCCGCGCGGTTCAACGGGAGGCGGTACGGTGAGCTGAAAGTCGCGGTGGCCGATGCCGTCATCGCTTCGCTCGAGCCGCTGCAGCGCCGCTTCCGCGATCTGATGGCCGATCCCGGGGAGCTGGACCGGGTGCTGGCCGCGGGCGCGGAGCGCTCGCGCGGCGTCGCCGCCGTCACGCTCCAGCGGGCGAGCGCGCTGATCGGGCTCGTGCGCCGGTGATCGATTCCGCCGGCCCGTTGCTCCACGGAGCGGTGCTGCGCGCCGGCCTACCGCGCCAGCTCCGGCTTGTAGCTGCCCGGCACGGTCCGGAACGCGATCGCCAGGCGGTTCCACCCGTTGATCGCCACGATGGCGAGCGTCAGGTCCACCAGCTCCTTCTCGTTGAACTGCCTGCGCACCACCTCATACGCCTCGTCGCTCACGTGCGTCTCCGAGACCAGGGTCACCGCCTCGGTCCAGGCCAGCGCCGCCCGCTCCCGCTCGGTGAAGAACGGGGCCTCGTGCCACGCGGCCACCGCGTAGAGCCGCTGCTCCTTTTCCCCGCGCGCCCGGGCGTCCTTGGCGTGCATGTCGAGGCAGTAGGCGCACCCGTTGATCTGGCTGGCCCGGATCTTCACGAGCTCCAGCAGCGCGGGCTCGAGCCCCGCGCCGTGGACGTACTTCTCCAGGCCCAGCATCGCGTCACGCGCGCCGGGCGCGACCTCGCCGTATGCGATTCTCGGTTTCATGGCCGCCTCAGTGTCTCGCCGGCTGGGGCAGGGTCGCGTCGCCAGCCGCCGGCGCGTCATCCCGCGTATTCAGGCCCAGCAGCGCGTTGACGGGGCAGCGGCCCGCCGCCGCGGTGACCCACGCAATGACCGCCAGAACGGCGCCGATGACGAACGCCGCGAAGCCCGCGCCGGCGCTGGCCAGCGCCACCACCGCCACGCCGAACACGGAGAGGATGGACCCGAACGGCCAGGTGCCGCAGCCCTTCGTGCCCAGCCAGATGTACCGCGTGCCGAGCGCCACCATCGTGGCGCCCAAGAGCCAAACCAGCCACGCCATTCCGTCGTGGACCACCGACAGGGCGGTGACACCGCCCGCCGCCAGGAGCAGGGCCGCCACTTCGCGCGACTCCGCGTCGTGCCGCCCCGCGTTCTTGCCGAACAGCTTCATGGTCGAGCCTCCTTTGAGTCTCGACCGCAAGGTGGCGGTCGGCGCCGCGGCGGCCAATGGCGCGTTCGTACCATGCTCGTCAACGCCCATCATGCTCCGGTGCACGTGCCCCCCGACGGCTAGTCCAGCAGGCCGCGGCGCTGTGCGTGGGTTACCGCCTCGAGACGGTTGTGGGTGCGGAGCTTGCGATTGACGTGGTGGAGGTGATTGCGGAGCGTCTGGGAGGAAATGCCGAGCAGCCGGGCGATGGCCGTGGAGTTGCGGCCCTCGGCGAAGAGTTTGAGGATGCGGCGCTCCTGGTCGGACAGCGGCTCCACGGGCGCGTGATGCGCCCCATCGTCGGCCCGGGCCACGATCTGCCGGGCGACCTCCACGAGCTGGTCGTGCAGCATCTCCCGCCGCCGCCGGTGGTCGATGTCGTGCGCCAGGCGCACGAACAGCCGGCGTCCGGTGCGCGGATTATCGAAGACGATGGTCGAGACGTTGATCCAGATCCGGTCGCCGGACCGGATGCGCACCTCGATGTCGAAGTTCGCGATCCCTCCGGAGGTGCCGTCCCAGGTGCGCGTCGCCGAGTCGGAGCCCCCGGCGAGCGCGTTGGTCCCCAACACGTCGCGTCCCTGGAGCAGGTCGTCGATGCTGCGGTGGAGCGCCTCGCTCGCGGGATAGCCGAAGAGCCGCTCCGCCGCACCGTTCCAGGCGCAGACCTCACCTTCCGGGGTGACCGCAAAGGCGGCGTCGGCGGTGTGCTCCAGCAGGTCGAAAAGCTCGGTCTCGAGCATGATCCTTCGCGCGGCGGCTCCGAGGGATTCTAGCGCGTCGGCCCCGCGTGGGCCACGGCGCCCGGTGGGACGCCCGTATCCGCCCGCAGTACGAACGTGTCATTGTCGCCCGGAGGCCGGCGGCGCCACCGTGTGCGGGTACCGGTGCCCGCACCGGGCAACGCGTTTCCACTTCAAGGAGGCCACCTATGAATCGTTTCGCCCTCACCGCCCTCACCGGGATGCTCGGCGCGGGCCTGGTGCTGACGACCCCCGGCACGGCTCTGGCGCAGCGGAAGGCGCCGCCCGGCGGGGCCTACAAGAAGGTCAGCAGCCTGGTGGCGCTGCCCGACTTCCTGCCCGGGCTGGGGACACTCTACGTGAATCCCGCGACGTTGCCGGCGGGGCCGTTCCTCGCGTATGACCACCACGGGAACCTGGTGAGCTCGATCTACATGATCCCGCTGAGCGACATGAATGCGCACAAGGATTTCACGAGCCTGGCGGCCGCGCACGAGCGGGTGGACCACGTGGACATCGTCTTCAACGCCGGCCATCCGGGTGTGGCGGAGCCGCACTACCATGTGATCGTGTGGTACGTCTCGCCGGCACGGGCGGCCGAGCTGGCGCATTGACCGCGCCCTCGCGGCGCGGGTTCCTCTCCGCCGGGGCCGCGGCGCTCGCCGGCCTCGGCGTCGCGCCGCTGTGGGAGCCGTCGCTGTACGCGCTCGTTCGGCCCACGGGCGCGCCGGGGACCGGGGTCGTCACGATCCGGATGCGGAGCGACCCCGCGGGCTCCTGGGTCAGCTTCGATCCCGTCGGCCTGTTCGTGGAGCCCGGCACCACGATCCGCTGGGTCGTTCAGGCCAACGTGCACACCACGACGGCCTACCACCCACGCAACGACCACCATCCCCTCCGCATCCCGGAGGCCGCGACGCCGTGGGATTCGGGCTATCTGGTCAATCCGGGGAACCACTTCGAGGTCACGCTCACCGTGCCGGGCGTGTACGACTACTTCTGCACGCCCCACGAGGCGGCGGGTATGGTCGGCCGGATCGTCGTCGGGCGCGCGGCCGGGCCGGGCGCCGAGCCGTTCGACTACTGGGCGGGCCGCCCCGGGACGGCGGACTGGCGCCATGTGCCCGACGCCGCCCGGCGGACCTTCCCGGGCGTCGCGCGGATCCTCGCCGAGCGGCGGGTGCGCCCGGTTCGCGGGGGATGAGGTGACCACCGGCCGGATCACCGGAACGCTTGTGGAGCGGCTGGCTCGCTTCGCGGTGGACTCCTCCTACGACGCGCTGTCGCAAGCCGCGCGCGAGCAGCTCAAGATCCGGGTGCTCGACGCGCTCGGGTGCGCCATGGGCGCCCTGGACGGGGAGCCCGTGGGACTGGTGCGCGAGCAGATCGAGGAGTTCGACCGCGCCGGGCCCTGCGCGCTGATCGGCGGCGGTCACGCCACTCCCGGTCGCGCCGCCTTCTACAATTCGGCGCTGGTCCGCTACCTGGACTTCAACGACAGCTACCTCGCCCCGGGCGAGACCTGTCACCCCAGCGACAACCTCGGCGCGGTGCTGGCCGCCGCGGAATACGCGGACGCGGCGGGGCGCGACTTCCTGGCCGCGCTCGCGCTCGCCTACCAGGTGCAGTGCCGGCTGAGCGACGTGGCGCCGGTCCGGGACGCCGGTTTCGATCACGTCACGCAGGGGGCGTACGCCGTGGCCGCCGGTGCCGCCCGGGCGCTCGGGCTCGACGCTACGCGCACCGCCCATGCGATCGCCATCGCCGGCACCGCCTTCAACGCGCTGCGCGTCACCCGGACCGGCGCGCTGTCGCACTGGAAGGGCCTCGCGTATCCCAACATGGCCGGTGCCGTGACGCGCACGACGTTCCTCGCCCGCCGCGGTGTGACCGGACCGCTCGAGGTGTTCGAGGGCGAGAAGGGGTTCATGGACGCGGTCGCCGGCTACTTCGAGCTCGACTGGGAGGCGGAGGACCTCGAGCGGGTGACGGAGACGATCCTCAAGAAGTACAACGCCGAGATCCACTCGCAGAGCGCGCTCGAGGCCATCCTCGACCTGCGCTCGCGCGAACGTTTCGGGGCTGCGGACGTGGACCGGGTGGAACTCGACGTCTTCGACGTCGCTTATCGCATCATCGGCGGCGGCGAGGAGGGCGACAAGCGGATCGTCCGCACCAAGGAGGAGGCGGATCACAGCCTTCCGTACCTGGTGGCCGTGGCCCTGCTGGACGGCCAGGTGATGCCCGAGCAATACCGGCCCGAGCGCATCGGCCGCGACGACGTCCAGGCGCTGCTGCGGCGCGTGACGGTGCGCCCCGACGGGGCGCTGTCACGACGCTTCCCGGCCGAGATGCCGTGCCGAGTGCGGGTCGCGCTGCGGGGAGGCCGGACAGTGACGGCGGAGCTGGCCGACTATCCCGGCTTCCGCACGCGGGGGCGTACCTGGGAGACTGCCCGCAAGAAGTTCGACCGGCTCACCACGCCGTACACGAGCCCGCTGCTGCGGGATCGCATCGCCGCCACGGTGGCCGAGTTGGATCGGGTCCCGGTGCGGGAGCTGACTGGTCTGCTCCAGGCGGTGTGGGCGGCGCGGTGCGCCGAGAGCGTGGAGGAGGCGCCAGCGTGACGCCGGCGCGCAAGCCGAAGCCCGCGACAACGGACCCCGGCACGGCGTTCGCGTTCCTGCGCCGCAACGCCCGCGAGATGAAGCCGCGGCAGCGCGGTCTCACCGAGATCCGCGGCCCCTACTACACGCCCATGGGCGAGCGTTACCTCGCGGACGTGCTGGAGACGATGGGGCCCTGGGTGGACTCGCTGAAGTTCGCCGGCGGCTCGTTCACCCTGATTCCGCGCCGCCGTCTCGTGGAGCTGATCGACTTGTGTCACAGCCACGACGTGACGGTCTCGACCGGCGGGTACATCGAGCGGGTGGTCACGCAGGGGCCGGACGCCGTGGCGCGCTACATCCGCGAGTGCCGGGACGTGGGCTTCGACACGATCGAGGTATCGAGCGGCTTCATCACGCTCCCCGTGGACGACTGGCTGCGGCTGATCGAGGCCGTCCAGCACGAGGGGCTCAAGGCGAAGCCCGAAGTCGGCATCCAGTTCGGCGCCGGGGGCGCGACCCGCGCCGAGGAGTTGGAGCAGGAAGGAACGCGCGACGTCGAGTGGCCGATCGCCCTGGCGCGCCGCTTCCTGGATGCGGGCGCCCATCTCATCATGATCGAGTCCGAGGGGATCACCGAGAACGTGCGGCAGTGGCGCACCGACGTCGCGGCGCGCATCGTGGAAGCACTGGGTCTCGAGCACGTGATGTTCGAGGCCGCCGACCCCGAGGTGTTCGCCTGGTACGTGAAGAGCTATGGGCCCGAGGTGAACCTGTTCGTGGACCACAGCCAGATCGTGCAGCTGGAGTGCCTGCGGGCCGGCATCTGGGGCACGGCCGACCTGTGGGGCAAGGTGGTCACGTACAAGGGATGAGGCCGCGCCGCGGCGCGCGGTCGCCGAGGTGAGGCGATGATCCGGGTGAAGCGGGCATACGAAGCGGCGGCTGCGGGCGATGGCCGCCGCGTGCTGGTCGAGCGGTTGTGGCCCCGCGGCGTGCCCAAGGCGAAGCTGCGGCTCGACGAATGGGCGAAGGACGTGGCCCCGAGTGCCGATCTGCGGCGCTGGTACGGGCACGAGCCGGAGAAATGGCCGGAGTTCCGCCGGCGCTACACCGCGGAGCTGCGCGCCCACCCAGAGACCTGGACGCCGCTCCTCGCCGCGGCCCGCAAGGAGCGGGTGACGTTGGTGTACGCCGCGCGCGACGAGCAACGCAACAGCGCCGTGGTCCTCAAGGCGTTCCTCGAGGCGCGGCTCTGACGGCGCTGGATGCGGGAGCGGGCCCCGGCGGCCCGCAGCTTGGACAGGGAGAGGCCATGGTCGAGATCTGGGAATGGGCTGAATACTACTGACCCTGGTGCTACATCGCGGCCGTGCGCCTGCACCGGGTCCTGCCTGAGTACGAAGGTCGCGTGAAGCTGCGCGTCCGCCCCTTCCCGCTGGAGATCCGCAGTGGGGGCGGAGGCCACGCGGGCGTGCCGCGTGCGCTGCTGGAGCAGGAGTGGTGGCTCGCGGCCATCCAGGAGCCGGCGGCGACCTTCGCGCCGTACACCGGCGACGATTTCCCCACCACCACGTTGCCGGCCTTCGACGCCGTCTGGAGCGCCGCCCGGCAGGGCGAGGGCGCGGCGCTGACCCTGGACCTCGCGGTGCGGCGTGCCTTCTTCGCCGGCGGCCGGAACATCGGCCGCAAGGAGGTCCTGCTCGACGTGGCGCACGAGGTGGGACTCGGCGTCGCGGCGATTGGGCGCGATCTGGACGGCACTGCCGCTCGCGACGCCGTGCTGGCCGAGGCGCGCGAGGGCGCCGAGCAGCATCACGTGCGCGGCACGCCGACGCTGACGACGGCCGACGGGACGAAGTTGCGCCTCCCCATCGCCTATCCGCTGATCAGGGACGGCCGCGTTGTCGGGGTGGGGAAGCTCCCGTGCGCCGGCGAGGACTGCCTCGCGGCGACCCGCGCCCTGCTCGACCAGGCGCTCAGAACTCCCCCAGCAGCCTGATTTCCGGCTCGAGGCGGACGCCGAAGCGCTCCTGCACGGCGCCCTGGGCCGTCTCGATCAGCGCCATGACGTCGCGCGCCGTCGCCCGGCCCAGGTTCACGATGATGTTCGCGTGCAGCGGCGAGATCTGCGCGTCGCCCACGCGCCGGCCCTTGAGGCCGCACTGGTCCACGAGCCTTCCCGCGCCCACGCCCTCGACCTTCTTGAAGATGGAGCCGGCGCTCGGGAAGCGGTCCAGGGCCGGATGCCGCTCGCCGCGCCACTGGAGGTTCTCCGCCAGGATCCGCCGCATCGCGCCCCGGTCGCCGCGCGCGAGGCGGAAGGTCGCTGCGAGGACGATGTCGTCGCGGTGGTGGAAGACGGTCTCGTCGTAGCCGAAGCCCACGTAGCCCGCCCCCACGGTCTTCCGCTCGCCCTCCGCCGACAGGATGTCGCACGATTCGAAGACCTCGGCGAGGAAGACGGTGCGCTCGCGCGCCGGGGCGGGGGAAAGGAAGTGCAGGTTCTGCCAGACCGCGCCCCCCACCGTGCTCGGAATCCCCACGAAATGCTCGAGCCCCGACCAGCCCCGCTCCACCGCCTCCAGGATCAGCTCGCCGACCACGGCGCCGCTCTCCACCCGGACCCGGCCGTCGTCCCAGCGGCGCGCCGCCGCGCGGTTCAGGATCACGAGGCCCCGGAAGCCGCGGTCCCCGACCAACACGTTGGCGCCCAGGCCGAGGACGACGTACGGCACCCCCGCCGCGCGGGCCGCGCCGACGGCGGCCGCCAGGTCGTCGGCGCTCGCGGCGGTGTACAGCAGGTCGGCGCTGCCGCCGATGCGGAAGGTGGTGTGGGGCGCCAGCGGCACCTTGCGTTGGAGCCGGGCGGGGTCGAGCCGCCGCTCCAGCTCCCGGGCCGGCGCGTCGGACCACGCGGGGGGCGGGGGCATGGGGCGAATCTAGGGCCGCGCCCCGGCCAGGGTCAATTATGGTGGATATTACCACCACAACCTTGACAAGGGTGCGCCCCGCCGGCTAGCTTGCCCGTGACCCTCTGCCGGGAGTGCCGATGCACGAGCTGGACGTCCGGGTGATCCCACCCAAGGAGAAGCATCCCACGATCCACCGCACCTTCGATGCGCTGGGCGCGGGCGAGCAGTTCGTCCTGATCAACGACCACAACCCCAAGCCGCTGTTCTACGAGTTCCAGGCGGAGCGCTCGGGGCAGTTCACCTGGGCGGCGCTGGAGGAAGGGCCCGTGGTCTGGCGCATCGCGATCGGCAAGCCGTGACGGCAGCCGCGCCGCCGCTCTCGCGTCCCGCCCCGGCGCTGCCGGGCACGGGGATCGCGTCCGACGGCGCGCCGCCGTTCGTCCTGCCGGGGGAGCACTTCGCCGCCGCCCTGGCCTGGCTCGCGCTCGGCGCGCTCGGCCTGATCCGGGTGGCCCCGCTGCTCGCGGCGGGCGCGTTCGTCGCGCCCCCGGTCGTGGCGGTGGCGCACTGCTTCACCCTGGGCTGGCTCACGACCTCCATCTTCGGCGCGCTCTACCAGCTCTTCCCCGTCGTGATGGGCGTGCCGGCGCGGAGCGTGCGGTTGGGGCACGTCACCTTCGGCCTGCTCCAGGCCGGCACGGCGTCGCTGGTCGCGGGCTTCTGGTGGTTCGCCCCGGCGATGCTCGCGGCCGGCTGGGTGCTGCTGTTCGCGGCCGTGGGAGCGCTCGCGTGGAACATCCTGCCGCAGCGCCGCCGGGCGCCGCGCGGGCGGCTCATCGGCCTGTACGTCTCCGGCGCGCACCTCGGCCTCGGGCTGGCGATGTTCGTGGCGGCGGCGCGCGTCGGGAACCTGCTGGGCTGGTGGAACGTGGACGCGCTGCACCTGCTCGCGACCCACGTCCATCTCGCCGCCCTCGGCTTCGCCACGCTCACCGCCGTGGGCGTCGGGAGCCGGCTCCTGCCGATGTTCCTGCTCGCGCACGGCCATCCCGACTGGCCGCTGCGCTGGATCGGTCCGCTGGCCGGCGCGGGGCTCGTGGCGTTCGGCGCGGGCGAGCTCGGCGGGGGACAAGCGCTCGTGCTGGGCGGCGCCGCGGCGATGGCCGCGGGCGTCGCGCTCTACCTCTATCAGGCCTGGCTCTACTTCCGGCACCGGGTCCGCCGCCTGCTCGACCCCGGACTCGCGCTGGTCGCCGCGTCGCACGGCTTCCTCCTGCTCGCGCTCGCCGCGGGCGTGGTGCTCGCCGTCTCGCCCGCACTCCCGCCGCACCTCGCCGCGGCCTACGGGGTGCTCGGCATCCTGGGCTGGCTCGTCCTCTTCGTCGCGGGGATCTACCAGAAGATCCTGCCCTTCCTCACCTGGCTGCACCGGTTCGGGCCGCGCGTGGGCGAGCCGAAGCTGCCGCGCGTGGCGGACCTGGTCGTGCCGCGGTGGGGCTGGGCCAGCCTCGTGCTGTTCTCGACGGGCACGCTGGTCCTGGCCGCGGCGGTCGGCGCGGGGCGTCAAGGTGCGGCGCGAGTGGGCGCGTCGCTGTTCGCCGCCGGCGCCGCGTTCCTCGTCGCGCAGGGCGTCCGCCTGAGGACCGTCCGATGAGCGCCTGCGAAGCGCGGGTCCCGGCCGAGGACCAGCGCCTGAACGAGGTCTACCAGCGGCTCAAGCGGGTGATCGACCCCGAGATCGGCCTGAGCGTCGTCAAGCTCGGACTGGTCTACGATCTCGCCGTGCGGGACGGCGTCGTGACGGTGACGATGACCCTGACGACCCCGGGCTGCCCGATGGGCGGACCGATCACCGACGGCGTGCGGAACGTCGTGGCGGAGCTGCCGTGGGTCGCGGACGTGGTGGTCAACGTGGTATGGGAGCCGGCCTGGTCTCCGGCGATGATCCGATAGGAGAGCGATACTCGAATGGACAGCCAGATGCTGGATGTGACGACGCTCGACGTGAGGCCGCTGCTGGCCGCCGGCGACGAGCCGTTCGACGCGATCATGACGGCGGCCCGGGGCGTCGGAGCGGGGCAGGTGCTCGAGCTGACGGCGCCGTTCGAGCCGGTGCCCCTCTACTCCGTCCTGGGACGGCTCGGCTTCGCATACGCGACCGAGGCGCGGCCCGACGGCGCGTTCGTCGTGCGCTTCAGGCAGACGGGGATCACCCCGCAGGTCACGGTCGGCGAGGTCGTCGAACGCGCGCCGGCCGCGGGGGCGGTCTTCGCCCGCCACGGCATAGACCTGTGCTGCGGCGCGAGCAAGACCCTCGAGGTCGCCGCGCAGGCTCACGGCGTCGAGCTGCCGCGTCTCCTCGCGGAACTGCGCCAGGCGGCCGCCTAGCGGCGGCCCGCATTCCCCGGGCCGCCATTCCCCTTTCCTGTTTTTGCTTTTCCGGGGAATCGCTGCATAGTGGACACGCACCGGGTTCCCTCCGCCCGGCGAGCGGCAGGGAGGCGAGCATGAAGACGCGTCGTAGTGGGTCGAGGCGGGCGGCTCCGCGCGCGCGGCCGCGGATCGTCAGCGACGAGCTCATGTGCAGTCGGTCTGACGAGATCAAGGACGCGGTGGCGCGGCGGGCGTACGATATCTTCGAGCAGCGGGGAAGGGTGGACGGGCATCACGACGAGGACTGGCGGCAGGCGGAGTCGGAGCTGGTCTTCCCGCTGGCGGTGACGGTGGCCGATGAAGGAGAGTGTTTGACCGTCGCGGCGGCGGTTTCGGGTTTCGACGCCATCGACCTCGAGGTGTGCGTCGAGCCGCGCCGGGTCACGATCGCGGGCCGGCGCCGACCCGACGTCGCTGGTGCGGAGCACCGCACGCGGCTGTTCCGCGCCGTCGAGCTACCCGAAGACGTGGTGACCAGTGATGTGATCGCCGCCGTCGAAGACGGCGTCGTCGAGGTGACGCTGCGGAAGGTGGCTGCGTCCGAGGCGAAGCCGCCCGGTTAGGGCCGGCGCCCGCCGGTCATCGCCGCGCCGGCGCGCGCCTCGTCCGGTAGGAGCACGACGACCCGCCTTCGGGCAGATAGTCGATGCGGCGGAGCCGGCGGCCCAGAAGCGCCTCGACCATCCCCAGCTCGGCGCGGCAGGGAAGGCGGGTGACGGCGACGACGCCCATGAGGGGGCAGTGGGCGAGGCGCAGGGTCCCGTCCACGACCTCGGCCATGTAGCCCTCCTCGCTCAGAATCCGCGCGACCTCCTCCAGACGCCTGCGACCGCGCAGGCCCGAGAGGCGCGCGCGCCCCGCGCGGAGGCGCCGCGCCGCCCGCTGCGCGAAGAAGCGCTTCAGCTCCTCCCCGTGACCCCGCGCCAGCAGCTGCGCCGCGAGATCCGCCAGGACCTGCGACTCGCGCTGCGGGAAGAGCGCGTCCGCCCGCGGCGTCACGCCGTACAGCACCTCGGGCCGGCCCGGGCCGTGGCGCCGCGTGCCGGCGCGCGCGACCAGCCCCTCGGCGGCGAGGGCCTGCACGTGCTCACGCAGCGTCTCCCTCGACAGCCCCAGCTCGGCGCTCACCTCGTGCAGCGTCACGGTGCCGCGCCGCTTCAGCGTCTCGAGGAGGCGGCGGCGGGTCGGTCCGAAGCCGGCGTCCGGCAGGAGGGCGGCGGGGACGGGCACCCGGGCCGAAGGGGAGGGGGGAGGAGCGGCACGCATGCCCGAAAGTAGTGGCGCGGTGCGGGTGCGTCAATTGTGGTGGAAATAACAACCACAACCTTGACAGGCTCGGGCGCGCCGGCTAGGTTGGCCCCGAGCCATTCGCGGAGGCGGAGGTGGGCAGCATGCAGGCGACGCAGACACTCAGGCACGAGCACGAGGTCATCCGGAAGGCGCTCGCGCTGCTGGACGCCGTCGCGGCGCGCGTCGCCGCGGGCGATGTCCCGCCGGACGCGGACGTGTCGGGCCTGCTCGAGTTCTTCACCGTCTTCGCCGACGGCTGCCACCACGTGAAGGAAGAGACGATTCTCTTCCCGGCGCTGGAGGCCGCGGGCCTGCCCCACGGCCAGGGGCCGCTGGCGGTGATGCTGCAGCAGCACGACGAGGGCCGACGGCTGGTCGGCGTGCTGCGGCGGGAGCAGCCGGCGCTCGCCCGCGACCCGGAGGCAAGGGCGCGCTTCGCCGGCGCCGCGCGCGACTACGCGGCGTTGCTGGAGCAGCACATCACGATCGAGAACGAAGTGCTCTTTCCCCGTGCCGACGGGATGCTGGACGCGCAGCGCGACGGCGAGATCGCGGCCGCCTACGACAGGCACGAGGCGTCGATGGGCGCGGACGTCCACCGGCGGTTCCACGCCATGCTCGACGATCTCGCGCGGCGCTATGCATGACGGGTGCGTGCTCACCTGACCGTTCGTTGAGGTACTGATGCGTTCCTGGACCGCTTTCGCGTCCCTGCTCGTCCTCGCGGCCGCCTGCAGCAGCCGGCCCGCGTCCTCCAACGCGAACAACCCGCAGGAGCCGTGGACCGCCGCCCCGCCGGCGGACGTCTCGCACGGGGAGGCCGCCGTCGGCAAGGCCGGCTCGCCGGCGCCGATCGATCCACGGGCGCCCTCCGCGGCCGCGTCGCGCACCGTGAAGGTCCGGCTCGAAACGAAGGAAGCGCGCTGGACCATCGCTCCCGGCGTCGTCTACGAGGCGTGGACCTTCGACGGGCGGGTGCCGGGCCCGGTGGTGCGCGTTACCGTGGGGGACACGGTGGACTTCACCCTGGTCAACCGCGCGATGATGCCGCACAGCATGGATTTCCACGCGGCGCAGATCGCGCCGAGCCGGGTGTACACCAACGTGATGCCGGGGGACTCCATCCACTACCGGTGGGTTCCGCAGGTCCCGGGCGCGTTCCTGTACCACTGCGGCACGGCGCCGGTGGCGATGCACATCGCCAACGGGATGTACGGCGCGCTGATCGTGGACCCGGTCCGGCCGCTCCCGCCGGCCCGCGAATTCGTCTTCGTGCAGAGCGAGTTCTACACCCAGAAAGCCGCCGACTCCCCGGCCGCCCAGCAGCTCGACTGGAACAAGCTCCTGGGCCTCGCGCCCGACTGGATCGTCTTCAACGGCATCGCGAACCAGTACGCCGAGCACCCGATCCGCGTCGCGCCGGG
>DATKLR010000054.1:0-16707 GCA_035542295.1 Gemmatimonadales bacterium
CTGGGCGGCGAGCCAGAACATCCGGCGCCTCGCCGTGCGGTGCCAGACCGCCTACGGCGACGCGTATCGCGCCCTCATCAAGCGCGGCTTCCGCGTCCGCTGGTCGGACCTCCGGATGACGATGACCGGCTTCGAGGAGCCGCGGCTGCGCGCGGGCATTCTCTGGTCGAACTGGGAGATCTAGGAGGCGAGAGACACCGGCCGAATGCCGCGACGGGGCCTTGCTCGTGCCGCCGGCTCTCCACTCGTAACCACTCGCAACTGTGCGTCTCGCAACTCCCCAGCGCGCTGCACCCTGAATGCTCTTAATCCCCGATCACCGCATCCGCTTCGATCTCAACGAGCATCGCGGGATCCACGAACCCGGCCGCCTGGACCATCGTGCAGGCGGGCCGGATCGCGCCGAACACCTCGCCGTGCGCCTTCCCGACGCTGGTCCAGTCCGCGATGTCCTTCACGAACACGCGCGTGCGCACCACGTCCTTCATCGTCGCGCCCGCCTGAACCAGCGCGCGCTCGATATTGTGAAGCGCCTGGCGCGTCTGCGCGTACGGATCGCCGCCGCCCACGATGTTGCCTCTCTCGTCGGTCGCGGTCGTGCCGGCCACGTAGACGGCGTTCCCGATGCGCACCGCGCGCGAGTAGCCGACGAGCGGCTCCCACTTCGTGCCGCTCGCGATGTTCTTCCTTGGCGCGGCCATCAGTGGTTCGCGGGCACGTCGATTCGCCCCAGCCGCTCGACGCCGCTCTCCGCCAGCCAGATGCGCCCGCGCTCCGCGTCCACGGCGATGTTCCGCACGATCGACCCGACCGTCGGTATCGTGACGGACTCCATCGCGTGGGTGCGGCGGTCGAACGCGACGATGGAGCCGCTCGCCACCTCGTCGAACCAGACGCGGCCGTCCGGCCCGATCGCGATGCCGTACGGCGCCCCGTGCTCGGTCGGCGTCCGCCACTCGGCGAAGCGCCCCGTCTTGGGGTCGTAGCTGCCGAGGTAGCCGCGCCCGTAGTCGCTGTACCAGACCGTGCCGGAGTCGTCCACCACCAGGCGGCGCGGGCGCGCGGCTGGGCTCGGCAGATCCACCTCCGTCAGCGCCCCGTCCGGCGGGACCAGGTGCGCCAGCTTGTGCGTGCCGAACAGCGCCACCCACATCGTCCCGTCGGGCGCGAGCACGAGGCCGTAGGGATGGGCGCGCGGCGTCGGGACCCGGATGGTCTTCACGGCGCCGGTGGCTGGATCGAGCCGGCCGATGACGCTGCCGCGCTGCACGGTGAACCAGAGGTAGTCGCCGAGCAGGAGCGGCGTGTGCGGGTCGGGCATGGTGGCCGGGAGCCGGTACTCGCGGATCCGCCCCGTCGCCGGATCGAGGTGGCCGACGGTGCCGCTGGAGTTCCCCGTGTACCAGATCGTGCCGTCCGGCGCCGCGACGAGCCCGTGGGGCCCCGCCTTGGGGCTCGGCGTCGGCCAGTCTGTGAAACGGCCCGTCGCGGGATCGAGCCGCCCGATCCGGCTGTTGGCCTGGTCCGTGTACCAGACCATCCCCTGCCGGTCCACGGCGGGGTCGTGGGGGAACGCATTGGGCGTCGGGATGTGGTACTCGACGATTGCCGGGGCGCTGTGCACTGGCTGGCGGGCGAGTTGCCCTCCGCTCAGTGCGGCGGCGCCGCCGCACAACGCGAGAGCGCTCGCGCGTGCGAGACGTGGCATGTCTTGCTCCTGGCTTGGCTGTGCTCGAAACCTAGTCGGCCCGCCGCCGCAGCGACAACAGTGGTTGCACACGGCGGCGCGGCGGCCGATCTTGCCTCCCGGAGTCGCCACCTGGAGGGAGCGCGTGGGCTTCGCGAACACATACGACGACCACCGCTACGCCGCCGCGTATGCGTTGCTGGAATTCCCCGGCACATACTACCTCGCGTTCAGAGATCTTCCCTCGATCATCGCGGCGCATGTCACCGGCCGGCACGCGCTGGATTTCGGGTGTGGCGCCGGGCGCTCCAGCAGGCTGCTGCGGCGGCACGGGTTCGACGTGATCGGCGTGGACATCGCCGAACCCATGATTCTGCGGGCGCGCGAGGCCGACCCCGCGGGAGATTATCGCCTCGTCGCGCCCGGCGACTTCTCCCAGCTGGCGCCCGGGACGTTCGATCTCGTGCTCTCCGCCTTCACGTTCGACAACGTGCCGACGCTGGAGAACAAGGTCGGGCTGTTCCACGGGCTCGGCGGCCTCCTTGCGCCCGGCGGGAGGATCGTCAGTCTCGTCTCGTCGCCCGACATCTACCTCCACGAGTGGGCGTCGTTCTCCACTCGGGACTTTCCCGAGAACCGGTGCGCGCGAAGCGGCGACGCCGTGAAGATCCTCAACACCGCCATCGGGGACCCGAGACCCTGCGAGGACGTGCTGTGGACTGACGAGGCGTACCAGGAGGTGTATCGGCGGGCCGGTCTGGCCCAGGAGGGCGCATACCGCCCCCTGGCTCGCGCGGATGAACCCTACGAGTGGGTCAGCGAGACGACGCTCGCCCCGTGGGTGATCTACGTGCTGGCGGCGGCGCCCGCGTAGTACGCCGAGGCCCGGTAGCGCGCCAGGGCGCGCACCGCCAGCATCTTGACGAGCACAGCCAGCGGGATCGCCACCAGCAGGCCGACGAAGCCCAGCAGCAGGCCGAACAGCGCCAGCGCGATCATCACCCAGACTGGATTGAGACCGACGGCGCCGCCGACGATCCGCGGCGCGGTCACCACCTGGTCGATGAGCGTCACGATCCCGTACACCACGATCAGCTGGAGCAGCGACGTGCCGATCGCGCCCGAAGTGAGGGCGAGGACGAGGCCGGGGATCAGGCTGAGCGGGAGGCCGATATAGGGGATCAGGTTCCCGATGCCCGCGCTCACCGCCATCAGCAGCGCGCCCGGGAACCCGACGATTCCCAGGCCGACACCCGTGAGGGTCGCGACCAGCGTCGCCTCTGTCAGCGCGCCGCGCACGTAGCGTCCGAGCTGCCGGTCGTACTCGCCCGCGAAGCTGAACAGCTCCGGGCGCCGCGCCGGCGGCACCAGCCCCTGGACCCAGCTCGTGATCTTCGGCCAGCTGCTCAGCAGGTGGTAGGTGACGACCGGCGTCACCACCACGTAGCCCAGGATCGCGAGCGTGAGGCTCACGCCCTTCCCGATTCCGACCATGCCGCCCCACAGCGCGCGCAGGACGTCCTGCCAGCGCTCCTGGACGATCGCCGCCAGGTCGCCGGCCGAGAGGCTCCGCAGCTTCGCGGCCTGCGCCTCGCTGAGCAGTCCCTGGTTGCTCGCCAGGAAGCTGGTCCGCATCCGGTCGAGCCAGTCCGCCAGCCGCGTGAACAGCACCGGGAGCTGCTGAGCGAGCTGCAGCACCTGGCGCTCGACCGCGGGGACCAGGAGGGCGATGAGAAGGACGATGAGCGCGAGGAAGGGAACCAGGATCAGCACGCTGCCGAGCGGGCGCGGGAAGCGGCGCTCGCCGAGCCACTCGACGCCCGGCGCGAGGAGATAGGCGAACGCGAGGCCGAGGACGAACGGCGCCACCAGCGAGCCCGCGACCCAGAACAGCCAGATCGTGACCAGCGCGGTCGCGATCGCCAGCAGGCGCGCCACGTGCCGGTTCCCCCGCTCCGGCCAGAGCGCCGCCCAGAGCATCGCGAACACCAGGAGCGGCGAGAGCACGTCGCGCACCATGTAGAGGAGCACCGCGAGGAGGAGGACCGCGGGCGCGACCATGCCCACGAGCCGCGTCCCGCGGCCGGCGATCCCGGTGCCCGGTCCGGCGTCCGGCGTCAGCATGCGGCCTACGCTACCACGCGGAGCGGCCGGTCACAACCCGGCGGACGAGCAGGATGACGCCGGCGGCCAGGAAGAGGTGCGGCCAGCCCGCCGGCACATGGAGGACGAAGATCAGGACGATCCACAGGGCGAGGGAGAGCAGGCCAAGCGCTAGCGACAGATTCACAGGCATGTCTCCAAGGTGTGAGGAGGCGGGTTTCACTGATAGAAGTTGCGGGGCCAGGCGTGCTTCGTCAGCTCCGCGAGCAGCGCCGGCGACAGCCGCCGCCCGTCGCTGACCGCGCAATTCTCGCGCGCATGCTCCGCCGTGCGCATCCCCGCGATGACCGTCCCGACGGCGTCGTGACTCAGGCAGAAGCGCAGCGCGCCCTCGGCCAGCGTGCCCGCCTCCTTGAGCAGCGCCGGGCGCAGCGTTTCGACCCGGGCTGCCACCTGTGCCGGGCGGTCGCCGCGGAAGTAGCGGTGTCGCCAGTCGCCCGGCGGGAACCGGACGCCCGGCCGGATGGTCCCCGTGAGGCCGCCCTCATCCAGCGGCACCCGCACGATGACGCCCACGCGCCGCTCCAGGCAGGCGGGCAGCAGGGCGTCCTGGGGCTGCTGGTCGAAGATGTTGTAGATGACCTGCAGCACCTCGATCAGGTCGCAGTGCCGCACGGCCTCGAGCGCGCTCGTCGGATCGTGCTCCGTGTTCGAGATCCCGACGTGCCGCACCGTTCCCGCGGCGATGAGCGACGCGAGAGCGCGCTCGACCTTCCGCCATTCGGGCTCCTTGAGCCACTCGTCGCGCCACACGTGGAACTGCAGGACGTCCACCG
The DNA here is from genome assembly GCA_035542295.1 of Gemmatimonadales bacterium. Taxonomy (GTDB): domain Bacteria; phylum Gemmatimonadota; class Gemmatimonadetes; order Gemmatimonadales; family JACORV01; genus Fen-1245. The sequence goes on from DATKLR010000054.1 coordinate 4,627, forward strand.
GCCGCCCCAGGTTCGCGGCCGAGGTCTCAGCGCAGCGCTTCACGTAGTCGGCGGAGAAGACGCGCGCCAGCGTCGTCCCCGGCCGCGCCGGCCAGACGCGGTCCTCGGGCGGGATCTTGCTCGCGACGACGATCGGCTCGCGCCGCTTCGCCACCGCGCCGGAGGGCGCCGTTCCCGAATCGGGAGCGTTCGTCGCGCCGTCCGCTCGGTGCCGCGCCTCCGCTGCGGCCACCGCGCGCCCGACCAGGTTCTCGCTGTGACCGTCGCCGTAGGCCAGCGCGGTGTCCACGAAGTTGACGCCGAGGTCGAAGGCCGCTTCCAGCGCGGCAAGCGCGGCATCGTCGTCGCCTCCCTGCCACATCGCGCCGCCGATCCCCCACGCGCCGAAGCCGATCTCCGACACTGTGCAGCCAGTGCGGCCGAGCTGACGGAACTGCATGCGGACTCCCTTGACGCCCTCGGGGGCGAAACCTATTATGGCCTCAACTTCGAGGGAACGGAGCGGAGAGACAAATTATTGAGCCAACAGGTCCGATGGTGGTCCCATATGCGCCGGCGGACGTCAGGCCCCTTCAGTGGGGTAGGCGGAACCCGATGTGCGGGGCCAGGGGTTCGATTCGGGCTTCAATAATCCTCTTCGCTCCAGTGTGACGCCCCGGGCTCAGGCTCGGGGCGCTGCATTTCCGTGCTCCGGAGACGCGCGCCGCCCCGCGCGGACGACCTCGAGGAAGATCCGCGGCGCCGTGAAGCGCCGCCGCCCCGCCAGCGTGAGCGCGAGCAGCCCCGCCGACCAGAGCAGGTAGAGCGCGAGTACCTGGGCGCGCCAGTGCGGCCGGAGGAACTGCGCGAGCCACAGCGTGAACAGCAGCGTCGCGTCCCACCAGTCGAACTTCATCTCCATCAGGAGCAGCAGGGCGAGGAACGACTGCGCCAGCGTCAGCGCGATCTCCAGCTCCTGCGCCGCGTCGAACCGGAACGCGATGAAGCCGCCCCCGGCCGCCGCGTGCGACCAGCCGTAGACGAGCGGGATCATCGCGGCGAGGATCGTCCACTGGTTGATGTTGCTCGAGACCATGTTCATCAGCGCCATCGGCGCCTTGTCCACCCGCTGCGCCCAGTAGAACGCGGAGACCTTCTCCGGGAACTCGGAGAGGAACGGCGCCACCCACTGCACGAACACGAAGTCGCTCACGCCCAGCACCGCCGCGATCCCCAGCATGGACTCGAGGAACGGCTTTGCGGTGACGTAGAGCAGGGCGCCGCCCGCCGCGAACAGCCCGACGATCGCCGCGACCCGGCGGTTCCCGCCGAGGTTGTACGCCCAGCGGGAGACGGCGGGCGCGTCGGCCAGCTCCTCCTCGGCGTGGGGCGGCACCCTGAGGAGCACCGCCAGGTACGCGAGATAGAGCGCGACCAGGATGACCGCATCCGCCCAGCCGATCGACCCTTTCAGCCAGATCACGAAGAACCAGGCCAGCGGCGGGACCAGACCCAGGATCTCGATCGCGTGCTCGCGCTCCAGCACGATGCTCGGGAGGCGGCCGCGCGTCGTCCGGCCGAAGAACGCGGCGACGACATAGATCATCGGCCAGCCGAGGCCGATCAGCAGGCGGATCGCGCCGGTGAGGTTCGCGACGGCGAGGTGCATGCGGGCGGGGTCCTTCCCCGCGCCCCACGCGATCACCGCCTCGACCGCGAACTCGGGGAGCGTCTGCAACCACGCGAGCGCCGCGAGCGCGAGGCCCTGCGAGATGAGGAACTGCGCCGCCTCGGCGCCCCACGCGACGGCGAACGCCGAGAGGAGCATCGAGGGGAAGGTCCAGAGCGCCGCGAGCGCGGCCGCGCCGACCGATGCACCGGTCGCGAGGACGGCGCCAAGTGGCTTGACTGTCATGCGGGCCGGGGCATTATCTCTCTTGGTCGGCGAAGTTAACGGCCGCATTCGACCCCAACAAGCAGTCCGCGCATGGCACAGGTCGTCGTCACCCGCCGCGAGCACTTCAACGCCGCGCACCGCCTCTTCAACCGGGCCTGGTCGGACGCGGAGAACGCACGCGTCTTCGGCCCGTGCGCCAACCCGAACTACCACGGCCACAACTACAACCTCGACGTCTCGGTGGCGGGTGAGGTGGACCCCGCGACCGGCTACGTGGTAGACATCAGGGCGCTGAAGGACGTGATCCAGGCGCGGGTGCTGAGCCGCCTCGACCACAAGAACCTGAACCTCGACGTCCCCGACTTCGCGGACGCCATCCCGACGGCGGAGAACATCGTGCGGTGGTGCTGGCAGCAGCTCGCGCCCGCGGTCCCCCGCGGCCGCCTCTGCCGCCTGGTGCTGTGGGAGACCGAGCGCAACGTCGTCGAGTACACCGGAGGCTGACGTGGACCTCTCCAAGGCGTCGTTCGAAGACCTGATCGAAGAGATGCTGCGGCGGCTCGACGAAGACCCCGCGCGGCCGGGCCTCCAGAAGACGCCGCACCGGGTCGCGGCCTCGCTGCGCTGGCTGACGCGCGGCTGCTGCCTCGACGCGGAGAAGCTGGTGCGCGACGCGATGTTCGAGGAGCCGCACGAGAGCATGGTGCTGGTGCGCGACATCGAGCTCTACTCGATGTGCGAGCACCACATGCTCCCGTTCTTCGGCAAGGCACACGTCGCCTACCTCCCCAACGGCCGCATCGTCGGGCTCTCCAAGATCGCGCGCCTGGTGGACATCTTCGCCCGCCGCCTCCAGGTGCAGGAGCGGCTCACCGATCAGATCGCCGACGCGCTGCAGGGCACGCTGGAGCCCCTCGGGGTCGGCGTGGTGGTCGAGGCGTACCATCTCTGCATGATGATGCGCGGCGTGGAAAAGCAGCACTCGCGGACGGTGACCTCCGCCCTGCGCGGCGCCTTCCGCGAGGATGACCGCACCCGGAGCGAGTTCCTGCGGCTGGTGCAGAGCGGATCCGTCTTCCCGTGAGCGCCCCCCCGCTGTTCGGCCGCACGGCGGTGGTCTCCGGCGCCTCGCGCGGGATCGGCCTCGCCATCGCGGACGAGCTGGGGGCCGCCGGGGCCCACGTGGTGCGGCTGGCGCGGAGCCTCGTGGACGCGGAGGGAGAGCGCCGCACCGACGTCCGCTGCGACGTCGGCGATCCCGGCTCGGTCGCGAGGATGGCGAAGCGCGTGCTGGGCGCGCACGGCGCGCCGGACGTCGTGGTGAACGCCGCCGGGGTCTTTCTGATCAAGCCGCTCGTCGAGACGACGCCCGAGGAGTTTCGCGGCCAGCTCGACGGCAACCTGCTCGGGCCGTTCCTGGTGCTCCGGGCCTTTCTCCCGGCCATGGTGCAGCGGGGCCGGGGGCTCGTCGTGACGATCGGCTCGGTGGCGGACCACGTCGCCTTCGCCGGCAACGCGGCGTACGGGGCGGCGAAGACGGGCCTCAGGGGCCTGCACGCCGTGCTGGAGAAAGAGCTGAGGAAGAGCGGCGTGCGCGCGACCCTCATCTCGCCGGGCCCCGTGGATACCGCGATCTGGGATCCGGTGGACCCGGACGCGAAGCCGGGCTTCACGCCGCGCTCCCGGATGCTGCGGCCCGAGGACGTCGCCGAGGCGGTGTTGTTCGTCGTCACGCGCGGGGACGAGGTGCACATTCCGGAACTCCTGATCGAGCCGAGGTCGTGATGGGCGGTGGCTGGCGCAGAGCGTCGCTCGTTCCGGTGCTCGCCGCCGCGCTGTCGCTGGCGGCGCCCGCGCGCGGCGCGGCGCAGGGCGGCCAGCTTCCGCCGCTCCCCGATTCCACCGGCTGGGGCGTGCACATCCTCGCCCTGGGCCGCGGACCGGACGGTGCGGTCTGGGTCGGCACGTACGGCGACGGGATCTTCGTGCTGCGGCCGGGCGCCCGGGCGTGGGAGCACGTGCGCGGCGAGAGCGCGCCGGTGCAGGCCATCGCGTTCGGGCCGCGCGAGGACGACGTCTGGTACGGCACCGCCGGGCACGGGTGGGGGCTCTCCCACGACGGCGGCCGCACCTGGCGCGAGTGGGACGCGCGGGAGCTCGGCCCGCCGCGGCAGTACGTCGCGCCGAACGGCATCGTGCTCCGGGGCGACACCGTGTTCGTCGGGACCAGCGACGGGATTCGCTACTCGCGGGACCAGGGCGCGACGTGGAGCGCCCTCGCCGACAGCGGGTCCGGGGCCCTGCCGAGCCCCTACGTGCTGGCGCTGGCGGCGGCGCGCGACACCGGGCTCTGGGTCTCGACGCTGAAGGGCGTCGGGCAGTGGCGCCCGCGCGCGCCGTTCCAGCCGATCGACCCCGCGCCCGTGCCGGTCCTCGGGCCGAGGGTCCGCGCGATCTTCGTCGTGCGCGGGGAGAAAGCCGTCGTCCCGGTGGTGCTGGGGGGCGAGCAGTGCCTCGGCAGCCTGAGGCCCAAGCGGCGCCAGGAGCCCGCCAGCTGGCAGTGCGTCGCGATGTTGATGCGCGGCGCGCCGCCCGAGGGCCGCGTGGTGCGCGAGCTGGGCGGCTGCGATGGGATCATGTGCGGGGGCGCCACCAGCTCGGGCGCGATCCGCATGCGGCCCCTGGTGGGCTTCGAGATGTACGCGCCCGAGGCGACGGCCCGCTCGCGGGACATTTACGCCGTGCTCCCTCCCGCGTCGGGCCAGCCGGGGGACACGCTCTTCGGCACGGCCTGCGGCTTCCTGCGCGCGCAGCCGGAGGCGTGCCTCATGCACGGCGACACGATCGGGGTGAAGGCTCCGGCGGCGCTCCCGCACGGCTTCTTCGGACGACCGATCGCGCCTGCGGAGCAGCCGTTCATCGACCAGACCGCTCGCTACGGCGCGGCCGAGCCGGGCGTCGCCTTCAACGAACCCCAGGGGACGCCGGTGCTGGCGATCGGCTCAGGCGTGGTCGTGCACGCCGGGCCGGCGGAGCCGGGCGGCCTCACGGTCGCGATCCGGCACGACACGGTGCTCGCCGCGGGCGGCCGGCGGATGGTGCTCTTCTCGACGTACGCGCACGACGCCCGGCTCCTGGTCTCGGTCGGCCAGCGCGTGGCGCGTGGCCAGCCGATCGCGAGGGTGGGCGGCACCGGCCGCGCGACGCATGTCCATCTGCGGCTCGAGGTGCACGTCGCCCCGACCGACGATGCCAGGGCGATCGTGGAGGGGACGCGCTTCCCGGCGTACGCCGCCAACCCGGAGCTGTGGATCGACCCGCTTCCCGGCACCGGCGCCGTGGCGGGCCAGGTGTGGGACGCGAACGGCCGCGCGGTGAGCGGGGCGCGCATCTTCGGGCTGGTGAAGCCCGAGCCGCAGGAAGCGCCGTTCGGCTACGCGGAAACGTACGGCGACCGGGCGCACTCCGACCCGCTGCTGCACGAGCACTTCGCCGTGACCGACGTGCCCGCGGGCGAGTACGATCTCGGCGTCACGATCGGGGGCCAGAAAGTGATCCGGCACGTCCGCGTGGAGCCTGGCAAGCTCACGTGGGTAGAGTTCAGGCCGTGAGTGTTCATCGAGCTCACTGAAATTCTCCGCTGTCCCCGCGACCATGCCGAGTCCTATCTCGTCGCTGTGCCGATCGCGATGGACGGCCGGCGCATCGTCCGCGGCGTCATCGGGTGCCCTCAGTGCCGGGCGGAGTTCCCGGTCGTCGAAGGCGTCGCGTACTTCGCCCGGCAGGCGCAGCCCGCCCGTCCCGGTGCGCCGAGTCCCGGCTACGATGTCGCGGCGCTCGCCGCCGTCCTCAACCTCACCGGCCCCGGCGGCTACGCGGTCCTGGTCGGCTCGGCCGCTCGGTTCGGAACCGCAATGGCGAGCGCCGTCCAGGGGTGCCACTTCGTGGCCGTGAATCCCCCGCCGGGCGTGAGCGAAGGGCCGGCCCTCTCGGTCCTGGTCGCCGCGGCCCTGCCGTTCAAGTCGGCGACGGTACGCGCCGTCGCGCTCGGCGCCGACCACGCGGACGCCGGGTGGCTGAGCGAGGCGGGGCGCATCCTCCTCCCCGGGCTCCGTCTGGCGGTGGAAGACGATCGCGCCAGCCCGGACGGCATCTCCGAGCTGGCGCGCGGCGGCGGCCTGTTCGTCGGCGAGAAGGGCCCCGGCTAGTCCACCATCGTCGGGGCGTGCTCCTGGTAGAGCGCGTCGATCTGCCGCTGGTACTTCTTCTCGACCACCCGCCGCCGCACCTTCAGCGTCGGCGTCAGGTCGCCGTTGTCGATCGAGAAATCGTTCTCCAGCAGCAGCACCTTCTTCGGCGTCTCGTAGCTCGCCAGGTCGGGGAGCATCCTGAAGACCTCACGCTCCATCTTCGCCTGGACCTGCGCCATGCGGATCAGGCCGCGGTGGTCGGCATACGCGAGGTCCTTGTGCTTGGCCCACCGCTCCAGGTGCTCGAAGTTGGGCACGATCAGCATGATGCAGAACTTCCGCCGGTCGCCGAGCATGACGGCGTTGGCCACGTACTTGTTCTTCTTGACCAGCTGCTCGATGGGCTGCGGCGCGACGTTCTTCCCGCCCGCCGTCACGATCAGGTCCTTTTTCCGGTCGGTGAGCCGCAGGCACCCGTCGGCGTCGAGCTGTCCGATGTCGCCGGTGCGGAACCATCCTGCGGCGTCGAGCACCTCGCGTGTCGCCTCGGGCTTCTGGTAGTAGCCCTTCATCACGTTCCGGCCGCGGGTCAGGACCTCCCCGTCTTCGGCGACCTGCACCTCGACGCCGGGGATCGGGGGCCCGACGGTGCCGATGCGCGGCCGCTCGAGCAGGTTCACGCAGATCACCGGTGAAGTCTCGGTGAGCCCGTATCCCTCGAGGATCGGCAGGCCCGCGGCGTAGAAGAATTTGGCGATGTCCGCCGGGAGCGGCGCGCCGCCGGAGACGAAGAACCGGATGCGCCCGCCGGTCCGCGCTTTCAGCTTCGAGAAGACCAGGCGCTGGGCGATGCGGTACTGGAACGCCAGGAGCCCGGGCACGGCCTCGCCCGCGAGGCGGTGATCGGCCCAGCGGTCCCCGACCGCGCGCGCCCAGAAGAAGATGCGCTTCTTCACCGCACCGCCGGCCAGCGCGTTCTCCAGCACGCGCGCGTACATCTTCTCGTAGAGCCGCGGCACGGAGAGTACCACGGTGGGGCGCACCTCCACGAGGTTCTGCGGCACCGTGTCGATGCTCTCCGCGTAGTGGATCGCCGTCCCCGCGTGAAACATCACATAGTGCCCGGCCATCCGTTCGAAGATGTGCGACAGTGGGAGGAAGCTGAGGCAGGTGTCGGTCTCGGAGATGCGGAGCACCTGGAGCGCGTGCACGACGTTCGACCAGATGTTGTCGTGCGTCAGCATCACGCCCTTCGGGTCGCCGGTCGTGCCCGACGTGTAGATGATCGTCGCGACGTCGTCCGGTGCTGCGGTCAGCGCGTCGTCCCTGAAGGTGCGCCCTTCGCCGGCCGCCTCAGCCTCCGCGCCCATCCGGTAGATCTCCGCCAACCCGATCACGTCCGGGCCTTGCGCGTCCTCGTCCATCGCGATCACGTGCTTCAGCGCCGGCAGCTGCGGCCGGATCTCGAGGATCTTGGCCAGCTGCGGCGCGGTCGAGACGAAGATCGCCGCCGCGCCGGAGTCGTTCAGGATGTAGGCGAGCTGCCGGGCCGGGAGCGTCGGGTAGATCGGGACGTCGATCGCGCCGACGGCGAGGCAGGCGAAGTCCGCCACCAGCCACCCCGGGCGGTTCTCGGAGAGAATCGCCACGCGGTCGCCGCGCCGGATGCCGAGCCGCTGCAGCGCGAGGCCGGTCCGCGCTACGCGCTCCAACACCTCCCGGTGCGTGAGCGAGCGCCAGGTGCCGCCGGCCGGCTTGCAGGCCACCGCCAGCGGCTTGCGGCCGTGCCGCTCCACCGCGTCGAAAAACAGCCGCGTCAGCGTGCCCTTCTCGGTTGAACCGGTCACGCGCTCCTCCTCGGCCAGCGGTCTAGTGGAACCGGACGACGAACCGGATCGGCGACCCGCGGACGACCGTGCCGTTGGCGCGGCTCGCGCTCGCCTGCACCACGACGGAGTCGGGCCACGGAAGCGCCCCGTGCCGCTTGACGATCGCGGATGCCCCGCTCACCGTCGTCGTCGCGGTGTCCACCAGGGTCGGCACCGTGTCGTTGCCGAACACGACCGACGCGGCGGCGGCGCTCGCGAACGTCGGATAGACGATGGCGAAGACGACGGGGTAGCCGCTGAGCGACAGCGCCCGGGTGGTGTCGGTCCGGAGATCGAAGAGCGTCGCGACGAGCGGCGCCGATGCCGTGTCCGTCGCGCGCACGGTGTCGACGGCGCCGGCGCTGAGCCCCAGGGAGTCGGGCGCCCGCACGACCGTCACCGCGAGCGGGTCGGAGTGCAGGTTCCCGGAGATGGCAATCACGCGCGCCGGGCCCGGCTGCACGCCGATCAGACGCAGGGGGAGGGTGTCGACCTGCAGGGTGTCGGGAGCCAAGGAGATCACCTGCACCCGCGCACCCGCGATCGTGTCGCCCGCGTCGTTGCGCACGCGCACGTCGATCGGCACGGTATCGAACTCCTGGACCGTGAAGCCCGAGGCGAAGTGCGGGAGGACGAACTCGATGGCCAGCGGAGCGTTCGCATCGCCCGAAATGCTGGCACAATGGGTTCCCAGCACTGCGAGCGCGCACGCCACGGCGGCCGTGGCGTGGCGGCGCGTCACGCGCCTTCCAGGCCTACGGTACGCTGGGGTGCGGCGGGGCTCCCGAGTTCCGCCAGCGTCTGCTCGGCGTGCCCGATCCACTTCTGGGCGTCCACGCCGCGCGGTGGATTGCCGAGGAACGCCTTGAGGTGCTGCGCCGCCCCCTCCAGGTCGCCGCGCTTCATCAGCAGGAACGCCAGCCCGTAGTGCGCCCCCGCCAGCGTCGCGTCCGCCTCCAGGGCCTTCCTGTAGTGGCGGATCGCGTCGTCCACCTTGCCGGTGCGGCTGAAGGCGATCGCCAGGTTCTGGAGGATCCGCGGCTCGTTGGGATGGTCGCGCAACGCCAGCCGATAGCTGGTGATGGCGGCGTCATAATCGCCCTGGCGCTCTAAGGCGAGGGCTTCGTTCAGGTAATCCAGGCGCTGCGGCTTGATGGGTCGGTCGTCGGAGGCTTGGCCGCCCAGGAGACGCCGGAAGAGACCCATGGATTGCGAAGATAGTAATCGGCCAACCGCTTGGCAACGGCCAACCTAGGGGTTATGGTCCGGGGCCCGGGGCCCGGATCCCGGAATCCGGGGGCAGCAGATCCCCAGGCCCCGGACCCCGGATTCCGGACCCCGATTCGAGGATCTCCCATGCCACGTGCCGCCAAGACCCCCCAATCCCGCGCCGTCATGGAGGTGGACTGGCCGTTCTTCGGCGAGCTGTGCCGCGGCTTGGCCCTGAAGGTCGCGCGGGACTACGAGCCCGACCTGGTGGTGGGGATTGCGCGGGCCGGGGTGATCCCCGGCGCGGTGATCGCCAGCATCCTCCGCTGCGACTTCGCCTCCATCGCCCTGCGGCGCGAGCATGAAGGCGAGGCGCCGGCGCTGGTCTCCCGTCCCACGCTGAGCCCCAAGGGCCGCAAGGTCCTGCTGGTGGACGAGACCTGCGATTCAGGCGACACGATGCGGCTGGCGGTCTCAGTGATGCGCGAGGAGGGGGCCAAGGCACTGAAGACGGCGGTGTCCTTCAGCACCGGCGCGTACAAGCCCGACTACGTCGCGATCCTGACGAAGGCCTTCATCATCCTCCCCTGGGACCGCTGGGTGATCGCCGATGGCGAGCTGGTCGTGCGGCCCGACTACGAGGACGCGTTGAGGGAAGCGGGGAGCTCGGACGTTCCGCCCCTGCGGAGCAAGGGGAAGGCCGGGAAGTGAGTCGCGGCGACGGGATGCGCGACCGGCTGGGCGAAGCCCTCAAGCGCTCCCGGGCCGACTACGCGGAGGTGCGCTTCGAGCGCACCTGGGCGAGCCGGGTCGCCTTCCGCGGCAAGCGGCTCGAGGTCGCCGCCGAGAGCGCGGACGCAGGCGGGTGCGTGCGGGTCCTCTTCAAGGGCCGCGGCTGGGGCGTCGCCTCCTTCACGACGCTGGACGCCCTGCCGGAGATGATCGCCACGGCAGAGGAGATGTCGCGGGCCGTCGTCCTGGACGAGCCGGTCCGCCTGGCCGAGGTCCCGCCCCGGGTGGACGAGGTCGTCCCGGAGATCGACGGCGATCCACGCGACGTCCCGCTGGCAGGAAAGCGGAAGTTCCTCGAGCAGCTGAACGCGCTGCTGCTCGCTGCTTCCTCGAAGATCGCCGATACCCAGTCGGGCTACTACGACGTGCGTACCGAGTGGTTCTTCGCGAACAGCGAGGGGACCTGGCTGCACGAAGTGCGTCCGGAGATCGGCGTCTCGGCGATGGCCACGGCGCGCGACGGCGCCACGATCGAGCGCTATCTCGACTCGGTCGCGTATCGGAAGGGCTGGCGCAGCGTGCAGGGCCTGGAGCCGATGTTCACCAACGCCGCCGCGCGAGCCGTGGAGCTGCTCTCGGCGCCATCGGTGCGCGGCGGGACCTATCCGGTCGTTCTCGATCCGCGCCTCGCGGGCGTGTTCGTGCACGAGGCGTTCGGCCACCTGTCCGAGGCGGACTTCGTCTACGAGAACCCGCAGGCGCGGGAGATGATGACGCTCGGCCGCCGCTTCGGCAGCGACATCGTGAACATCGGCGACGACGGGAGCGCCGCGGGGCTCCGCGGCACGCTGCCGTACGACGACGAGGGCACGCCGACCCAGCGCACCGAGCTGATCCGGAACGGGATTCTGGTCGGCCGGCTGCACTCCCGCGAGACGGCCGCCACGATGGGGGAGCGGCCCACCGGCAACGCGCGGGCGATCTCCTTCCGGCATCCGCCCATCGTCCGGATGACGAACACCTACATCGAGGGCGGCAGCGGGACCTTCGAGGACCTGATCGCGGACATCAAGCTCGGCGTCTACGCCATCGAGATGGTCGGCGGCCAGACCTTCCTCGAGAACTTCAGCTTCTCGGCGGCGTACGGGTACATGATCCGCGACGGCAAGGTCGCCGAGATGGTGAAGGACGTCGTCCTGGCGGGGAATCTCTTCAAGTCGCTGCAGAGCATCGACCGCCTCGCCGGCGATTTCCGCTTCAACCAGATGGGAGGCGGCTGCGGGAAGGGCGGCCAGTCGCCCCTGCCGGTGACCGAGGGCGCGCCGCACGTGCGGTTCGCCGAGCTGCTGGTCGGGGGCGAGGTCGGCGGTTAGCGCGCCGGCCGTGCGGTCCGCCGTCCTGGCCGTCCGCGGTCTGCGGAAGGCCTACGGCCCGACCGTGGCCGTGGACGGCGTTTCCTTCGACGTGCGCCAGGGTGAGATCCTCGGGCTGCTCGGCCCCAACGGCGCCGGCAAGACCACGACCATCAACATGGTGCTCGGCGTGCTCGCGCCCGACGCCGGGACGATCGGGATCGACGGGCTGGACCTCGCGACGCGACGCTCCGAGGCGATCGAGCTGACCAACTTCGCGGCCGTCTACGCGCCGCTTCCCGGCAACCTCACCGTCGAGCAGAACCTCCGTGTCTTCGGGATGCTGTACGGCGTGGCCGGCCTCAAGGCCCGGATCGCCGAGCTGCTGGCCGCGTTCGATCTCGAGCGGTTCCGCCGGACCCGCTGCGGCGTGCTCTCCTCCGGCGAGCAGACGCGGGTGAGCCTGGCGAAGGCGATGCTCAATCGGCCGCGTCTGCTGCTCCTCGACGAGCCGACGGCGAGTCTCGATCCGGCCACGGCGCGCGAGGTCCGCGCACGGATCCGGGAGGCAGCCACGCGCGGCACCGGCGGCGTGCTCTGGACCTCCCACAACATGTATGAGGTCGCCGAAGTCTGCGATCGCGTGCTCTTCCTCTCGAAGGGCCGGATTCTTCTGGCGGGCGATCCCAAGGCGCTCCCGGCCGAGCACGGCAAGGCGAACCTCGAGGAGCTGTTCATCACGGTGGCGCGCGAGCCGCTCACGCTCGAAGAAGGGGCCGCCTGACCGTGCGCGCTTCCCGTGTCGGCGCCATCGTGCTGCGGCAGGGATACCTGATCAGCCACAGCGTCTCGCG
>DATKLR010000055.1:0-14519 GCA_035542295.1 Gemmatimonadales bacterium
GGCGGGGGTGCAGCTCGCCCACGCCGGCCGCAAGGCCAGCACGTACCGCCCCTGGGACGGGAAGCCGGGCAGTGTGCCGCCGGCCGAGGGCGGCTGGACGGCGGCCGCGCCGAGCGCGGTGGCGTTCGAGGGCTACGCGGTCCCCGAGGCCCTGACCGAGCCGGGCATTCGGGGCGTGGTGCTGGCGTTCGCAGCGGCGGCGCGGCGTGCCGCGGCAGCGGGGTTCGATGTGATCGAGCTGCACGCCGCGCACGGCTACCTGCTCCACCAGTTCCTGTCGCCGCTGAGCAACCGGCGCAGCGACCGCTACGGCGGCTCGTTCGAGAACCGCACCCGGCTGGTGCGCGAGGTGGTCGAGGCGGTGCGCAGGGAGTGGCCGGAGCAGCTGCCGCTGTTCGTCCGCGTCTCGGCAACGGACTGGGTCGAGGGAGGCTGGGACGTCGAGCAGTCGGTGGAGCTGGCCCGCGCCTTGGGGCCGCTGGGCGTGGACCTGGTGGACTGCTCGTCGGGCGGCCTCGTGGCGCACGCGAAGATCCCGGTCGCTCCGGGGTATCACGTACCGTTCGCGGAGCGGATCCGCCGCGAGGCCGGGTTGAAGACCGGCGCGGTGGGCCTGATCACCACGGCGGCGCAGGCCGAGCAGATCGTGGGCTCGAGCCAGGCGGATGCCGTGCTGCTCGCGCGGGAGCTGCTGCGGGACCCCTACTGGCCGATGCACGCGGCACGCGAGCTGGGGCAGGACGCCTCCTGGCCGGCGCAGTATCTGCGGGCGGCGCCGCAGGGCGCCCCGATGCGCGCCGCGGCCCAGAGCGTCTCGGACTGAGCCCGAGGAGCCAGCCATGAACGTGGGCTTCGTCGGTCTGGGCGCCATGGGTCTGCCCATCGCGCGCAGCCTGTTGAAGACGCCGCACACCATCACGGTGTACAACCGGACCCGGAGCCGCGCCGAGCCCTTGCGGGCGGAGGGCGCGCAGCTCGCCGCCTCGGTCGCCGCCGCCAGCCGCGGGGACGTGGTCATGACGATGCTGGCGGACGACCCCGCCGTGGAGGCGACGGTGTTCGGCGCGGACGGGATGCTGGATGCGCTCCCGCCGGGCGGCATCCACGTCTCCCTGTCGACGATCAGCACGGCGCTGTCGCGCCGCCTGGCGGAGGCCCACGCCGGCCGGGGCCAGTCGTACGTCGCGGCGCCGGTGTTCGGGCGGCCGGACGCGGCCGCGGCCCAGCGGCTGCTGGTGGTTGCGGCGGGGCCCGCTGCTGCGGTCGAGCGCGTGCGGCCCCTGCTGGAAGCGATCGGGCGCAAGGTGTTCGTGACCGGCACGGAGCCCGCGGCGGCCAACACGCTGAAGCTCGCCGGGAACTTCGTGATCGTCGCCGCGATCGAAACCCTGGGCGAGGCGTTCGCGCTGCTGCGCAAGTCGGGCGTCGAGCCGGAGCTGTTCATGGAGATCGTGAACGACAATCTCTTCCAGTCGCCGGTCCTCGCGAACTACGGCGCCATCATCGCCCGGGAGCGGTTCGAGCCGGCGGGCTTCAAGCTCCGGCTCGGCCTGAAGGACGTGCGCCTGGTGCTGGAGGCGGCCCAGGCGCGGGGCGTGCCGATGCCCCTGGCCGGCCTGGTGCGCGACCAGTTCGACGCGGCCGTCGGCGCCGGCATGGGCGACTGGGACTGGTCGGCGCTCGCCAAGCTCGCCGCGCAGAACGCCGGACTCTAGAGACCTCTCACTCGGGGGGACGTCATGGACGCGCTCTCGCTCGATCCGCGGACCACGGCCTTGGTGATCATCGATCTGCAGCGCGGCATCGTGGGCCGCCAGACCGCGCCGCACTCGGCCGCCCAGGTCGTTGAACGGGCGCGGCGTCTGGCCGAGCGCTGCAGGGAGACCTCGGCCACCGTGGTGCTGGTGCACGTGGCTTACGCGGCCGACGGCCGCGACCGGCTCACCCAGCGCGTGGACGCGGCGCCGTGGGCCGGCGCCGTGGCCCCCGACTTCAGCGACATCGTCCCCGAGCTCGGCCCGAAGCCGGGCGACGTCGTCGTCACGAAGCGGCAGTGGGGAGCCTTCTACGGGACCGAGCTGGATCTGGTGCTGCGCCGCCGCGGCATCCGGACGATCATCCTGGGCGGCATCTCGACCAACTTCGGCGTCGAGTCCACCGCGCGCGACGCGTGGGAGCGCGGCTACCAGCTGGTGTTCGCGGAGGATGCGATGGCGGGCATGGCGAGCGAGGCCCACCAGTTCGCGGTGACGGCCATCTTCCCGCGCCTGGGCCTGGTGCGGTCGACCGAGGACGTGCTCAAGGCCCTCAAGCCGCTCGTCCCGTAGCGGATGAGCGACGCCGTCATCGTCACGACCGCCCTCACGCGGCGCTACGACGGGCTGGTGGCGGTGGACCGCCTCGACCTCGAGGTGCGGCAGGGCGTGATCTTCGGCCTGCTGGGCCCCAACGGCGCGGGGAAGACGACCACCATCAAGATGCTCACCACGCTGCTCCCGCCGACCTCCGGCACGGCGCGGGTGGCCGGATTCGAAGTCTCGACCCGTCCGCGCGACGTCCGCCGCCACATCGGCTACGTGCCGCAGATGGTCTCCGCCGACGGTGCGCTCACCGCGCGTGAGAATCTGGTGCTGTCGGCGAAGCTCTACGGGATCCCGCGCGACGAGCGGCGTGCACGCATCGACGCCGCGCTCGACTTCATGGGTCTCGCGGCGGCCTCCGATCAGCTCGTACGCACGTATTCCGGCGGGATGATCCGGCGGCTCGAGCTCGCCCAGGCGATGCTGCATCAGCCCGCCGTGCTGTTTCTTGACGAGCCGACAATCGGGCTGGATCCGCTGGCGCGCCGCGCCGTCTGGGAGCGCCTGGAGGAGCTGCGGGGCCGGTTGGACACGACCATCCTGATCTCGACCCACGACATGGAAGAGGCCGAGACCCTGTGCAGCGAACTCGCGGTCATGCATCAGGGGCGAGTCGCGGCCCGGGGCACGCCGCAGGAGCTGAAGGGCCGGATCGGACCGGAGGCCACGCTCGACGACGTCTTCGCCCAGGTCGCCGGGGGAACGATCGAAGCCGGAGGGAGCTATCGTGATGTCCGCCGCACCCGCAGCACCGTTCGCCGTCTCAGCTGACACGGGCGTCGTCTCCGGCTTCGTCCGCCAGAGCCTGGCGATCGCCGAAGCCGAAGTCCGGAAGCTCGCCCGCGATCCGACCGAGCTGCTGACCCGCGCCGTCCAGCCCGCGCTCTGGCTGATCATCTTCGGCGAAGTCTTCACGCGGGTCCGCGCCATTCCCACGGGCAACCTCACCTACCTCGAGTTCATGGCCCCCGGGGTGCTGGCGCAGAGTGTGCTGTTCAGCGCGATCTTCTTCGGCATCGCGGTCATCTGGGAGCGCGACCTCGGCATCATCCACAAGCTGCTGGTGAGCCCGGCGTACCGGGGAGCACTGGTGATGGGCAAGGCACTCTCGGCGGGGCTGCGCGGCCTGTCGCAGGCGGTGATCATCTACGTCCTGGCGCTGGTGCTCGGCATCCACCTGCAGTTCGCTCCACTCTCCCTGCTGGGCGTGGCTGTCGTGGTGATGCTCGGCTCGGCCCTGTTCGCCACCTTCTCGCTCATCGTCGCGTGCATCGTGAAGACGCGCGAGCGCTTCATGGGCATCGGGCAGGTGCTGACGATGCCGCTCTTCTTCGCGAGCAACGCGATCTACCCGCTCGCCATCATGCCGCCGTGGCTGCGCGCCGTGGCGCGCGTCAACCCGTTGACCTACGTGGTGGACGCGCTGCGGGCCCTGATGGTCCAGGGCGGCCACAGCGCCTTCGGCCTGGGAGTCGACGTGGCGGTGCAGGCGGGGATCTTCGTGGTGCGGCTGACCATCGCCGCGAGGCTCTATCAGAGCCTCGTGCGGTAGCGGCGGGATACGGTCGGCTACGCGCTCGCCGGCCGGTCCAGCACCTCGCGCACCTTCTGGGCAAGGACGTCGGGGGTGAACGGCTTCTGCAGGTAGTTGAGGCCCGGGGCCAGCACGCCGTGCTCCACGATGGCGGCGTCGGTATAGCCGGACATGTAGAGCACCTTGGTGTCCGGCCTGAGGGGCGCGAGGCGATCGGCCAGGGCCCGCCCGCTGAGACCCGGCATCACGACGTCGGTGAGGAGCAGCGCGATGTGCCCGTCGAAGCGGGCGGACACCTCCAGCGCCTTCTCGGCGTCCGGCGCCTCCAGCACCGAATAGCCGCGCCGGTAGAGCGCTTCGCGCGCGACGTTCCGGACGGCGTCCTCGTCCTCGACCACCAGGATGGTTTCCGTGCCCACCGCCGTCGGAAGGTCGTGAAGCCGGGCCACCTCGCCGGCTTCCACCGGCCGGGCGGCGTCGTCCACGGCGGGGAGGTAGATGCGGAACGCCGCGCCGGTGCCGGGCTCGCTGTCCACCCAGATGAAGCCGCCGCTCTGCTTCACGATTCCGTAGACCGTGGCGAGGCCGAGCCCGGTGCCCTTGCCCCGCTCCTTGGTGGTGAAGAACGGCTCGAAGAGATGGCGCTTGGTCTCCGGGTCCATCCCCGTGCCGGTGTCCGCGACCGTGAGGAGGACGTACCGCCCCGGCGCCACGATGCTCTGCTCGGCGGTCTGGGTCGCGGCCTCGATCGTGACGGTGCGGGTTTCGAGCGTCAGCGTCCCGCCGTTCTGCATCGCGTCCCGGGCATTCACGGCCAGGTTCATGATCACCTGCTCGAGCTGGCCGGCGTCGGCCGTGACCAGGGCGAGCGACGGCTCGAGCCGCGTGGCCAGCGCGATGTCCTCGCCGATGAGGCGGCGCAGCAGCCGTTCGGCTCCGCCGATGACGGCGTTCAGGTCCACGACCCTGGGCTGCAGCACCTGCCGCCGGCTGAAGGCCAGGAGCTGGTGGGTGAGCGCCGCCGCCCGCTCCGTGGCCTTGCGGATCTCCATCACGTCCAGGCGGCGCGGATCCTCACTCGCGAAGTCGGCGAGGAGCAGCTCGCTGTAGCTGCTGATGGCGGTCAGCAGGTTGTTGAAGTCGTGCGCGACGCCTCCGGCCAGGCGGCCCACGGCCTCCATCTTCTGCGCCTGGCGGAGCTGGTCCTCGAGCCGGACCCGGTCGGTGATGTCGCGGACGATGCCGAGAATGCCCGCCATCTCCCCGTCCCGCCGCTGTGCGCTCGCGCGGAATTCCCCGACCCGGTATTCGCCCGCCCTGGTGCGGATGCGGAGCTGAGCGGTCAGGCGCCCGGCTTCGCGCGACACCTCGTGCAGGAGTGCGTCGGCCCGAGCGACGTCGTCGGGATGCAGCAGGCCGGCGAACGGCTTGCCGAGCCAGTCTTCCCGCGTCCAGCCCGTGATTTCCTCGAAGACGGGATTCAGGGCGGCGACGGTGCCTTCCGGGGAGAGCGCGACGATGACGTCCTTCACGCCGTCCACCAGCGTGCGATACTGCTCCTCGGAGTGCCGGAGCGCATCCTCCGCCTTCTTCCGGTCCGTGATGTCGAGCGCGAAGATCGCGACCCGCGCCACCCGGCCGTCGGAATCCAGCACCGGGTAGACGTAGTTGATGTACGAGCGACCCTCGGTCGAGTCTTCGAACACCGCGGCCCGGCGGTTGCGCACGACCTCGGAGATCTGGCGCCGGCGGGGCGCCGTGGTATCCGGGGGCAGCAAGGCGTAGGCGTAGCGGCCCACCAGGTCGATCGGGTCGCCGCCGAGCCGCGTGGTCATGGCGCGGTTTGCGGCGACGATGGTCCCGTCGGGGTCGAGGAGGAGCGCCGGCTCGGGGATCGCGTTGATGAACACCTGGAGCGTGGACTCGCTCTCGCGCAGCGCCTCCTCCGCGCGCTTGCGTTCGATGGCCATCGCCACCTGCGTCGAGACGAACTGCAGCATGTCCCGGTCGGTCTCGCTGTAGCGCACGCCCGGCGCGTAGGTCTGCAGCACCAGAACGCCGATGGTCCGGCCCACGGCGTTGAGCGGCACGCCCAGCCAATCCACCGACGGCGTGCCGATCAGCTCGATCTCGCCCCGCCGCTCCAGCTCGAGCGCCACGGCGGGCGTGGCCAGCAGCGGCTGCCCGGTCCTGAGGACGTACTCGGTCAGACCCTTGCCCGGCGGCTTGGGGGCGGGGGTCGCGTCGAATTCGTCGACGAAGTACGGGAAGCTGATGACGCCGGTGGCCGGATGCTGGAGGGCGATGTAGAAGTTGCGCGCCGGCATCAACTCGCCCACGATCCGGTGAATCGCCGCGAACAGCTCCGCCAGCGTCCGGGAGGTGTGCGCCGCCTCCGAGATGCGGAAGGTCGCCGTCTGGCGCAGCTCGGCGCGCTTGCGCTCGGTGACGTCGCGCGCCACGCAGACCACCTTGTCGGCGTCGAGCGGCGCGAGACTCGCCTCGAAGAACACTTCCTTCCCGCCGATGGGGAGGCTGTACTCGATCTGCACCGGGCGGCGCGAGTCCAGTGTGCGGCGAACGTTGGTCAGGAAGAAATCGGCCTGGTCCTTCGCAAAGACCTCGTGGAGCCGCTTGCCGATCACGTCGTCGGCGGGGCGGTACAGCAGCCCCTCGCCGCTCGGCGCGACCGAGACGTAGCGCCCCTCGGCATCGAGGACGAGAATGACGTCCGAGATGGCGCTGAACAGCGCGCGGAGCTCGGCCGCGGCGTCGTGGGGGACCCGGCCGGGCGGTGCCCGGCGGGCCCGCCGCCGGCGCCGACCGCTCATGGCGCGGCCGCCAGTCCCGCCTCGAACTGGTCCACTTCCGCCAGCCGCCCGTGCGTCTCCGCGGGCGCCAGGAACGATGCCCGGAAGGAGTTACGCGCCAGCGTGAGCAGGTCCTCGCGGCTCAGGCCCAGACCCTCCTCGACGGCGCGGTAGTTGGCGGCGACGTAGCCGCCGAAATAGGCGGGATCGTCCGAGTTGACCGTCACGCACAGCCCCTCGGCGAGCAGCCGCCCGAGATTGTGCTCGGCGATCGTCTTGAAAACGTGCAGCTTCACGTTCGACAGCGGGCAGACGGTGAGCGGGATCCGGTCGGCGCGGAGCCGCTCGACGAGGAGCGGGTCCTCGAGGCAGCGGACGCCGTGGTCGATCCGGCGCGCATGCAGCTCGTCCAGCGCCTCCCAGATATACTCGGGCGGTCCTTCCTCGCCGGCGTGGACGACGGCCGGCAGCCCCGCCGCCCGTGCGCGCTCGAAGACGGCGGCGAAGTCGCGTGGCGGATGTCCCACCTCGGAGGAATCCAGCCCCACCGCCGCGAGCGCGTGCTTGAAGGGGAGTGCGGCCTCCAGCGTCGCCATCGCCGCCTCGGCCGGGAGGTGCCGGAGGAAACAGAGGATGAGACCGGACGACATCCGCAGCCCGTGCTCCGCGTCCTCAAGGGCGCGGCGGATGCCCGTGATCACCGTCTCGAAGGCGACGCCGCGGTCGGTGTGCGTCTGCGGATCGAAGAAGATCTCGGCGTGGCGGACACCGTCGGCGTGCGCGCGCTCCAGGTAGGCCCAGGTCAGGTCGTAGAAGTCCTGCTCGCGGAGCAGGACCTTCGCGCCCTCGTAGTAGATGTCGAGGAACGACTGCAGGCTGGTGAACTGATACGCCCGGCGGACCGCCTCCACCGACGGGAAGCGCAGCCGGAGCCCGTTGCGCTTCGCCAGCTCGAACATCAGCTCGGGCTCGAGGGTCCCTTCGATGTGGAGGTGCAGCTCCGCTTTCGGGATCGCGGTGCAGAAATCGGTCATGGCGGCCCGCCCATCCGGGTGACTCCGCCAAGATAGAGCGGGGGAGCCGGCCGGCGCCAACCGGCTCCCCCGTTTACTTGGGCGGCGAGGCGCTCGGGCCCTGAACCCTGATCGCCAGGCAATCGTACGCCAGGCGCCCGCCCTGATACGCGAGCGCGTTGCGCTTCACCAGGCGCCATCCTCCGTCCTGGAACGCCCCATCGGAATCGAGCCGGTCGATCAGTTGCGGCGCTCCATCGAGGAACTCCCGGAGACCGGCGTTCTGCGTGAGCACCACGGGCTTCATGCCGGGACCGGCGACCACGGTGAAGGGCTCGACGATCAGGCTGGCCAGGTCGGGCGCGGCCAGGGCCGGTATGGTCTGCTTCCCCTGCAGCTGGATCATCCGGGCCCGCGCGTCGGGGCCCACGGTGTCCTTGGTCGAGCCGATCAGGTCGAGCAGGTAGTTGCGGACGTCGTTCAGGTCCTTGGCGGAGCGGAGCTTGTCCTGGTCCGCATACGCGCTGAGGGCCTTGGCGAGCAGGGAGATCTCGCGCAGGTAGTGATTCCGCTGGTTCGAGGGCACCAGATACATGGCGATGACCGAGATGGGCGTCCCGTCGGGCGACCCGTAGTCAATGCCGGTCGGACTCCACCCGACGACGCACACCAGATCTTCCTCGAACGGCACGCGCGCATGCGGGCACGCCCAGCCCTTTCCCAGGACGGTACTGGACACGCGTTCCCGCTCCACCACCAACCCCACCACGTCGGTCCCGGGCGGCACGGACGGAATCGCCTCCAGGATGTGCGCCAGCAGGTGCAGGGCGTCGTCCCGCTTGTTGTCGGGCAGCTCGATCAGTCGGCCTTCTTGCAGGGCATCCAGCAGCGAGTCCATCGCTACTCAGCTCCGAACCGTCGTATGAACCAGGTCTTCACCACGTGCGTGATCACGGAGTAGGTCAGGAGGAACCCGGCGATCCAGGCCCAGTAGACGGCCGGGAGAGCGACCAGCCCCAGGGCGCCGGCAAAGGGTGAGTAGGGCAGCCAGGCGCCGACGCCCATCACGCCCAGGGTGGTCAGCGTCATCGGCAGCGACGCCCGGCTCTGGATGAAGGGTATCCGCCTGGTCCTGATGATGTGGACGATCAGGGTCTGGGTCAACAGCGAT
This sequence comes from Gemmatimonadales bacterium, assembly GCA_035542295.1. Taxonomy (GTDB): domain Bacteria; phylum Gemmatimonadota; class Gemmatimonadetes; order Gemmatimonadales; family JACORV01; genus Fen-1245. The sequence goes on from DATKLR010000055.1 coordinate 8,889, forward strand.
TCCACGAACCACCCCGTCTGAAACAGGCTGGCGAGATAGAGGCGCTGCCCGGCGCTCGTGGCCGCATCGACAAAGGCGCTGCAACCGAAGAAGAACCACATGAGTCCGAAGGTGGCGTAGTCGAAGATGGAGCTGATCGGGCCGATGAAGACCATGAAGCGCTTGATGTTGTCGATGTTCCAGTGGAGCGGGCGCGCGACCAGCTCCTCGTCCACGCGGTCGGTGGGGATGCCGGTCTGGGAGAAGTCGTAGAGGAGGTTGTTCGTCAGAATCTGGATCGGCCGCATCGGCAGGAACGGCAGCAGGTAGCTCGCGCCGACGACGCTGAACATGTTGCCGAAGTTGGAGCTGGCGCCCATCCGGATGTACTTGGTGATGTTGGCAAAGACCTTGCGCCCCTCGACGATCCCTTCCTCCAGCACCAGCAGGCTCTTCTCCAGCAGAATGATGTCTGCCGCCTCTTTCGCGACGTCCACCCCCGAATCCACGGAGATGCCCACGTCGGCCGCCTTGAGCGCCGGCGCATCGTTGATGCCGTCGCCCATGAACCCCACGACGTGATTGCTGTGCTGGAGCGCCCGTACGATCTGCTCCTTCTGCACGGGAGACAGCTTGACGAACACATCCACGTCCTGCGCGACCCGGGTCAGCTGCTCCGGCGTGAGCTGCGCCAGCTCCGCGCCGGTGACCACGCGCTCGACCGGCAGCCCGACGTCCTGACACACCTTCTTGGTCACCAGCCCGTTGTCGCCGGTCAGGACCTTCAACTTCACGCCGGCCGCCGTGAGGAGCTTCAGCGCCGATTCCGCCGAGTCCTTGGGCGGATCGAAGAAGGCGATGTACCCGAGCAACACCAGCTGGCTCTCGTCGGCCGTGGTGAAGGTGGTCTGCTCGCGGGGGAACTCGCGGTACGCGATGCCGAGAACGCGGAAGCCCTGGCTGTTGAGGTCCTCCACCTCCTCGAACAGGTCCGCGCGAATGGCATCGATCAGCGTGAAGACCTCGTCACCGACCTGGTAGCGGTTGCAGCACGAGTAGATCTCCTCCACCGCCCCCTTGCAGATCAGCACGTGGTCGCCCTCGTAATCCACCACGACCGACATCCGGCGGCGCTGAAAATCGAACGGGAGCTCGTCCACCAGGCGGCAGTCGTGTTCCGCGTCCAGGTCGACGCGCTCCAGCACCGCCCGGTCAATGAGGTTGCGCAGGCCCGTCTGGAAGTAGCTGTTCAGGTAGGCGTAGTTCAGAACGTCCTGGCTCTCCACGCCGGTGATGCCGACGTGCCGCTCGAGCACTACCGCGTCCTGGGTCAGCGTCCCCGTCTTGTCCGTGCAGAGAATGTCGATGGCGCCGAGGTTCTGGATGGCGGGGAGCCGTTTGACGATGACCTTCTTCCCGGCCATCGTCAGCGCCCCCTTGGCCAGGTTCACCGTGACGATCATCGGCAGCATCTCGGGCGTGAGGCCGACGGCGATGGACAGCCCGAACAGCAGCGCCTCCACCCAGTTGCCCTTCGTGAGCCCGACGATGAGGAACACGGCGACGACCATGACCACCATGAAGCGGATCATCAGCCAGGTGAACGACCGTATGCCCCGGTCGAAGCTCGTCTCCTCCCGGCGCTCGGTCAGGTGCTCGGCGATGGCCCCGAACAGCGTGCGGGCCCCGGTGTTCACCACCACGCCCCGCGCGGTGCCGCTGGTGACGTTGGTGCCGAGGAAGCAGGCGTTGGCCAGGTCTGCCGCCGCCTGCTTCGGGGCGGGACTGGCCTCCGCCGACTTCTCGACCGCCATCGACTCGCCCGACAGCGCCGACTGGCTGACGAAGAAGTCCTTGACCGCGAGCAGCCGGAGGTCCGCGGGGATGATGGAGCCGGCTTGCAGAGTGACGATGTCCCCGGGGACGACCTCCGAGATCCTGATCTCGGTCTCCTGGCCGTCCCTCAGGACCAGGGTGCGCGATTGCACCCGCTTGCCCAGGGCCTCGACCGCGCGCCCCGAGCGGCGATCCAGGACGAACGACAGCCCCACGCTGAGCAGGATCATGACGCCGACGATGGCGCTCGACTCGAGTTCCCCGATGAGCCCGGAGACGATTGCGATGATCAGGAGCTGGATGACCAGCGGGCTGCGGCAGCGCTGCAGAATGTCCGCCCAGACGCTCAGGTGCCTGGTGCGGGCCAGCTCGTTGGGGCCGAATTCGGCCTGGCGGCGCTCCACTTCCTCGGAGCTCAACCCGCGCGGACTTGTCTCGAGGGCCGCGAGCGCCTCCGCAGCAGACATCGAGCACAGGGAGACCAGCCGCCGCTCGTTCTCCGCCTGCGACTGGGGGATTGCGGGAAGAGCCTGGGTCATTGACGCTGTCTCATCAGTCCTGGGGCGCTCGCAGCGGATAGGGGCCGGAAGATCGGAATGAACTTACGTGGACGAGCCGTTTCGAGGTACGGGTCAAGGCCGGGGCGTCCGGGAGCGTCCGAGCGTTGACCGGGCGGGCCACCGAGAAGATACTTAGCTCAATGGACCGCGAAATCCGCATCCAGGCCGAGCCGATCGACGCCGAGCGTTGCCGCTTCGTCGTGAGTGAGCCGCTGCTCGAGGGCGGCGCGCGCCGGTTCGCTTCCGCCGGGGAAGCGAAGGGCTCACCGCTGGCCGTGGCGCTGTTCGCCATCCCGGGCCTCGCCGAGGTCGTGGTCGCGGGGGGCACGATCACCGTCACGAAGACGGCACCGGGGCCCTGGCAGGCGGTCGGCCGGCAGGTGGGGGCCGCCATCCGGGCCGCCTTCGCAGCGGGCGGGCCCCTGTTCGCACCGGCGGCGGCGGTCTCGTCGGAGGAGGACGAGCGGCTATACGGCCGCGTGGCCGACCTGTTCGAGGCGGAGATCAACCCCGCGGTTGCGCGCCACGGCGGCACGGTGGAGCTGATCGACGTCCAGGACGCGATGGTCCTGCTCCGGATGGGCGGAGGCTGCCAGGGCTGCGGCATGGCCGACGTGACGCTCCGGCAGGGGATCGAGGCCCTGCTCCGGAAGCGCCTGCCCGAGATCCGCGGCCTCATCGACGTCACCGACCATTCGGCGGGCGCCAACCCGTACGTGACCGCGTCGAAGAAATAGGCGGCCGGGAGCGCGCCGTGGCCGAACCCGCCTCCCGCCCCCGCCTCCTGCTCCTGCTGCCCAGCACGACGTATCGCGCGACCGCCTTCGTCGAGGCGGCGCACCGGCTCGATCTCGACCTCACCGTCGCCACCGACCAGGCCAACGTCTTCGCGGCCCGGGAGCCGGAGCGGCTCGTCACCTTCGATTTTGCGCGCCCGGAGCGCGCCGCGGAGGAATCGCGCGCGTTCGCGGCGCGGCACCCGGTGCGCGCCGTCGTCGGCGTGGACGACGACACCGTCGTCGTCGCGGCGGTGATCGCGGCCGCGCTGGGCCTGCCCCACAATCCCGTCGCTGCGGCGCTCGCCGCACGGGACAAGCATCACCAGCGGGTGCTGCTGTCCGGGGCCCGGGTCCCGGTCCCCGGGTACCGGCTCCACGGGCTGGAGGAGGACGCGGCGGCCGTTGCGCGCACGGCACCGTATCCGTGCGTCCTGAAGCCGACCTGCCTCTCGGCCAGCCGGGGGGTCATCCGCGCCGACTCTCCACGGGAGTTCCTCGCGGCTCACGCACGGCTAGTGGGTATCCTGGCGGCGCCGGACGTCGCCGCGCTCGGGACCGCCGCGCGCCACTACCTGGTCGAGGAGTTCGTGCCGGGGCCCGAGGTCGCGCTCGAGGGGGTGCTGGACGGCGGGCGGCTGCACGTGCTGGCGCTGTTCGACAAGCCCGACCCGCTGGACGGGCCGTACTTCGAGGAGACGATCTACGTCACGCCCAGCCGCCTGGCCGAGGCCGCGCAGCGCGCGATCGCGGAGTGCGCCGAGCGTGCGGCGGCGGCGCTGGGGCTGGTTACGGGGCCGATCCACGTGGAGCTGCGCTGCCCGGACCGGCCCCGCCTGATCGAGCTGGCGGCGCGCCCGATCGGCGGGCGCTGCAGCCGCGTGCTGCGGTTCGGCCCGGATGGCATCTCGCTGGAGGAGCTGCTCTTGAGACAGGCGGCGGGCCTGAGCGTGCCGAGCTGGCAGCGCGAGCCGCAGCCGGTGGGCGTCATGATGATCCCGACGCCGGGCTTGGGACTGCTCCGCTCCGTGCGCGGCCTGGAGCAGGCGCGCGCCGTGCCGGGGATCGAGGGTGTCGAGCTGACGGCGCACCCGGGGCAGCGGCTCGTGCCGCTCCCCGAGGGGTCGCAGTATCCGGGCTTCATCTTCGCGCGCGCCCCGTCTCCGGCGGCGGTCGAGGCCGCGCTTCGGCGTGCCCACGGCTGTCTCGCCTTCGACATGGAGCCGGAGTAGAGCGATGCCACTGCTCCTCAGCGAAGCCGACCTCAAGCGCGTCCTGGACATGGGGGAGCTGATCCCGGCGATGCGGGATGCGCTGGCGCACTTCTCCCGCGGCGACGTCGTCCAGCCGGTGCGTGCGACGCTCAAGATCGAGCCGGCCGGCGGTTACTACTCGACCATGCCGGCGTACCTGCGCGACGAGCGGGGCGGGGCACTCGGGATGAAGTCGGTGTCCTTCTTCCCGGGGAACGCCGGCGGGCCGTTCCCCACGCACCTCGCCACCGTGCTCCTGCTGGATGCCGCGACGGGAGCGCTGGTGGCGCTTCTGGACGGGCGGCTGATCACGGAGCTGCGGACGGCGGCGGTCACGGCCGTGTCGGTGGACCTGCTCGCGCGCCGCCAGGCCTCGCGCCTCGCGATCCTCGGCTCCGGGGTCCAGGCCCGAAGTCACCTCACGGCGATCGCGCTGGTGCGGCGGCTCGCGTCGGTCGCCGTCTGGTCGCGGAATCCGGCGCACGCAGCCCGGTTCGCCCGCGAGCTGGCGGGCACGGCCGCCTGCCCGATCCGGACCGCCGCCACCGTTGAGGAGGCGATGCGGGGGGCGGAAATCGTCGTCGCCGTGACGGCGGCGCGGGAGCCGATCACGGATGCGGCGTGGCTGGAGCCGGGGATGCATCTCTGCGCGATCGGCTCCTCGACCCCGGACATGCGCGAGCTGGACGCGGCGACGGTGGCCCGGAGCCGGGTGTTCGTGGATTCCCGCGCTTCCGCGGAGGTGGAGGCCGGGGATCTGATCCTGGCGAGGCGCGAGGGCCGCTTCGATTTCGGCCGGATTGTCGCCGAGCTGGGTGAGGTGGCGGCCGGCGCGCCGGGCCGCCGGTCGGACGACGAGATCACGCTGTTCAAGTCGCTCGGCCTTGCGGTCGAGGATGTGGTCACCGCCCGCCTTGCCGTGGCCCGCGCGAAGGCCATCGGAGCGGGCAGGGAGGTGACGCTGTGATCCACGCGCTGGTGGCAGCGGCGCCGTCGCCCCAAGGGGACACCGTCGCTCTTCGCGGGGGCGCGACCTCGCCGCGCGGGTGCAGAACTTGCCCTGGATTCACGTGACGTGAGTTCGGGAAGGGGCCCGCGCGGGTGGTGCGCGCGCGTTCCCCGGCCACTATCTTCCGTGCGCCGAAACCCACCTGGAGGGCCGGCCGTGCCGCAGATCTGGATCGACGGGAAGTTCTATGAAAAGGACGAGGCCAAGGTCTCCGTGTT
>DATKLR010000056.1:0-21094 GCA_035542295.1 Gemmatimonadales bacterium
CTACGCGCTCGCGGCGCAGCTCGAGCGCCAGAACACCGAGCGGCAGGCGCTCGATCAGCGCACGCTGGACGAGGCGCTCGAGGAGCTGGACAAGGCCTTCGACCCCGTGCGCGACGCCGGCGTCGTGCTCGCGCGGGACACCTGGCACCCGGGGGTGATCGGGATCGTGGCGTCGCGCGTGGTGGAGCGAATCGCGCGCCCCACCTTCCTCGTCGCGTTCGACGGCGACCTGGGGAAGGGCTCGGGGCGGTCGGTGTCGCGCTGCGACCTCCACCGCGCCCTCGAGCGCTGCGCTGCCCACCTCGAGCGCTGGGGCGGCCACCGCATGGCCGCGGGCCTCACGCTGCGCCGGGACCGGCTCGAGGCGTTCCGCGAGGCGTTCAACGCCGCCTGCGCCGAGCAGGTGGCGCCGGCCGAGCTGGCCCCGTGCCACCGCGTGGACGCGGTGCTCACGATCGCCGACCTGACGCGGGAGCTGGCGCAGGCCCTCGCCGCGCTGGAGCCCACGGGAATCGGCAATCCCGGCGCCGTGTTCGCCGTGACCGGCCTTTCGCTCGCGGGCCCGCTGCGGCCGATGGGCAACGGGCACGTCCGCTTCAGCGTGCGCGACGACACGGGGGTCTTCCGGCTCGTCGGCTTCGGGATGCGCGAGGAGATCGAGCGCGCGGTCAAGGGCTCGGCGGGCCCGTATCGCGCCGCGCTCCGCCTCGAGCGCGACACCTGGCAGGGGCGGGACGAGGTCGAGGGCCGGCTCGTCGCGTTCGAGGCGGCGTAGGCGTGCGCATCGTGGGGGGGCGATGGAGGAGCCGGCGGATCGAGCCGCCGCCCGACGAGCGGGCGCGCCCGACCACCGATCGGGTGCGGGAAGCGTGGATGGCCATCCTCGCCGACCGCCTCGCCGGCGCGCGTGTCGTGGACCTGTTCGCCGGATCGGGCGCGATGGGGCTCGAGGCGTTGTCGCGGGGCGCCGCCTCCTGCGACTTCGTCGAGCTCTCGACCGCCAGCCTCGCCGCCCTGCACCGCAACATCGCGGCCCTGGGCGCCGCGCTCACGCGGGTCCACCGCGCCGACGCCCTGCGCTACGCCGCGAAGCTCGAGCCGCTGGCCTTCGACGTCGCCTTCGCCGACCCGCCGTACACCACCAACCACGCGTCGCGGATCGCCGCCCTCTTCCGCGAGCGGCCGTTCGCGCGCATTCTGGGCGTCGAGCACGACCGGCACGAAGACGTCGGCTCGGGCGATCACCGCCGCTACGGCAGGACCGTCCTCACTTTTCTCGAGGCCCCATGACGCAGCTCGCCGTCTACCCCGGCTCGTTCGATCCCATCACCCACGGGCACGAGGACCTGATCCGCCGCAGCCTCGTCTTCGCCGACCGGGTCATCGTCGCCGTGGCGACTCAGGTGACCAAGCAGCCGCTGTTCACGCTCGAGGAGCGGTGCGATCTGGTCGCGCAGGTCCTCGGCGGCGATCCCCGCTTCGAGGTGCGGGCGTTCGACGGCCTCCTGGTGGACTTCGCCCGCAAGGTTGGGGCGAAGATCATCGTCCGCGGGCTCCGTTACGTCAGCGACTTCGAGTACGAGTACCAGATGGCGCTGATGAACCGGAAGCTGGCGCCCGAGGTCGAGACGCTCTTCCTCGTGCCGGCGTTCGACCTCACCTATCTCTCCAGCTCGCTGGTGCGCGAGGTCGCGCGGTTCGGCGGCGACGTGAAGGACCTGGTCCACCCCGCCGTCTCCCGGGCCCTGGCCGCCAAGACGAAGCACAGGTGAGCGGCTTCGTCGAATCCCTCCTCGACCGGGCGCGGCGCGCGCGCGAGCGCCTGGTGCTCTCCGAGGGCGATGACGAGCGGGTGCGCGAGGCGGCGCGCGCTCTCGCCCAAGGCCGCGTCTGCGACGTCACGCTCATCGGCACCGGCGCGACCGCCGCATGGGCGGCGGCCGAGGCGCCCGGCGTGTCGGTCCGCATTCCGCAGGACGACCCGGGCCTCGGGGCCGTGGCGGACCTGCTCGCGTCCCGGAAGCCCGAGGCCGTGCCGGACACGAACACCGGACGGGCGCTGGCCGCAGACCCGCTCCGCTTCGCGGCCGGGCTGGTCGCGCTCGGCGAAGCGGACGCCACGGTCGGCGGGGCGGTCCACTCCACCGCCGACGTCCTCCGCGCCGCGCTCTGGGCCGTGGGGCCGGCGAGCGGCATCACGACGGTGTCGAGCTGCTTCTACATGGTCACGCGCACCTCGGGCGTGCTCAGCTTCGCCGACTGCGGCGTGGTCCAGTATCCCACCGCCGAGCAGCTGGCCGAGATCGCCGTCGCGGCGGCGCGCGACCGCCGCCTGGTGGTCGGCGACGAGCCGGTGGTGGCCTTTCTGTCGCACTCGACCCGGGGGAGCGCCGAAGGCGAGAGCGTGGACAAGGTGCGGCGGGCGGCCGAGCTGTTCCGGCGGCTGGAGCCCGCCATTCCGGCCGACGGAGACCTGCAGGGCGACGCCGCGCTGGTGCCGTCCGTGGCCCTGCGCAAGGCCCCCGGGAGCCCGGCGGCGGGACGAGCTAACGTCTTGATATTCCCGGACCTTGACAGCGGCAACATTGCGTACAAACTGGTACAGCGGATCGCGCAGGTACCGGCCTTGGGGCCCGTCGTTCAGGGGCTCCGGCGGCCCTGCTCGGACCTCTCGCGTGGCGCCACGGCGGACGACATCGTGCTGGTGTCCGCCATCGCGCTGCTCCAATCGCAAGCCGCCTCCCTGGAGGGGGGGGCTTGAGAGCGATTCCTTCGGAGGATTGATGGCGTTCATCGCGCGGCAGCACCCCGGCGGCGTCGTGGTGGTCGAAGTGGACGGCCAGCTGATCGTCGGCAACCGGCAGGAGCTGAAGCAGAAGGTGCTCGACGCCCTCGAAGCCGGGAACAAGAAGTTCCTGATCGATTTCACCAAGACCGGCTACATCGACTCCTCGGGCCTGGGCGTCCTGGTCTCGCTGTCGAAGAAGATCCGGGACGAGGGCGGCGACCTGCGCCTGGCCGGCCTCAACGACGACCTCAAGACGCTGTTCGAGCTGACGAAGCTGGACACGCTGTTCGCGATCACCGATACGCCGGCTGAGGCGCTCGCGGCGTTCTGAGCGGCCGATGACTCCAGCATGTGAGCCGGAAGCGTTGCGGACGGCGCGCGGAATGCCTGCGACGCTGATGCGGGTTCCTCCGGCGCGATGAGCGCCCCGCTGTTCGCCGAGTTCGCGCGCCGCGAGACCGCGGAGGGCGGCCTCGAGGCCGAATTGCGCCTGCGCATTCCCAGCGACGTGAACCTGGTGGACGAGGCGATCGAGCTGGTGACGCGGCACCTCGAGGCTGCGTTCGTGGACCGTCACATCATCCGGTTCAACCTGCGCGTCGCGCTCGCCGAGGCGGTGGCCAACGCCATCCTGTACGGCAACGGCGAGGATCCGGCGAAAGGGGTGGGCGTCCACATCCTGTTCGGCCGGAACGCGGTGGAGATGGAAGTGACCGACGAGGGGTGCGGCTTCGATTTCCGGCACGTGCCCGACCCGACGCTCCCGGCGAACCGGATGCGGCCGTATGGCCGGGGGCTCTTCCTGATCCGCCAGCTCGTCGACGAAGTACGGTTCAACGAGGCGGGGAACTCCATCCGCATGGTCGTGCGGCGCACCTGAGCCGGCTCGACACTCTTCTCGCTGCACTCCAGGATCTGACAGGGGGAGACGTCCGCCTGTGGCGGACGGAGGGGGGTCGCCAGCGCGCGATCGCGCTGTCGGGTGAGCACGGCGCGTGGTGGCCCGAGCTGGAGGGCAGCGTGGGCCACCTCATCCAGACGCGGAAGGGCGCCGCGTGGCTCGAGCCGGTGCCCGGCGTCCCCGGCACCTGGGTCCAGCTCGGTCCCGACCCGTCGAAGGAGAAGACGCGCCCGCAGCGGGCGAAGGCGGCGGCGCAGATCGTGGCCGAAGCGCTCGACGCCGAGCGCGAGGCGGGGCAGCTCGCCGTGGAGCTGTCGGCGCGCTACGAGGAGATCAATCTCCTCTACACCATCAGCGAGATCCTCGGGCAGACGGTCACGCTGGAGGAGGCGGCGCGCCGGATCGTGCGGGAGGTGTCGGACGTGGTGGGGGCCCGGCGCGCCTCGATCATGGTGTACGACGCGTCGGCCGAGGTGCTCCGCATCGTCGCGGGACGCGGCATCGAGGTGTCGCAGCTCCACGCGGTCCCGGTGGACGACGAGTGCAGCATCGCGGCGCAGGTCTTCCGCACCAGCGAGGCGGTCACGTACGACCCCTCCGATCCGACGCCGAATCCCGGCTGCCCGGCCGGCCGCACCTACCGCGGCGAGTCGTTCCTGTCGGTGCCCATCATGTACGCAAGCGAGAACGGCACGGCGCGGCCGGTAGGCGTCATCAACCTCACCGACCGCCTCGGCGAGGATGCGTTCTCGGCCGGGAACAAGAAGCTGGTCACCGCGATCGCCAACCAGGTGGGCGCCGCGATCGAGAACTCGCGGCTGGCGGAGGAGGAGAAGGAGCGCGAGCGGCTCTCCACCGAGCTGGCGGCCGCGCAGAACCTCCAGCTCGCCCTCCTGCCGAGCGCGCCCCTGCTGGCGGGCGTCGGCAACGTGGGCGCCCGCTGCCAGAGCGCGGAGTCCATCGGCGGGGACTTCTTCGACGTCATCCCGCTCGCGGGCGGATCGGTCGGGATGCTGATCGGCGACGTGTCGAGCCACGGCCTGGGCGCGGCGCTGCTGATGGCGAACACGATCTCGGCGGCGAACCTCCTCGCGCAGGCGGCGGCCGCGCCTGAGGACGCGCTCAACCGGCTGCTCCAGCTGCTCGGCGACGAGCTGGAGCGCACCGAGATGTTCCTGTCGCTCTTCTACGGCGTGGTGGACGCCGAGCACGGGGTGCTGCGGTACGCCAACGCCGGCCATCCGCAGGCGTTCCTCGTCCCGGGCGGCGACGGCGTGCCGCATCGCCTCAAGGCGACGGCGCCCCCGTTCGGTCTCGCGCGCGACCGGGAAATAGGCGGGGCCCAGGTCGGGTGGCGTCGCGACGCCGACCTGCTGTGCCTGTTCACCGACGGGCTCACCGAGTCGTGCAGCGTGGCCGGCGAGGCCTACGGCGAAGAACGCCTCCTCGACATCGTGCGCGCGCACGCCGCCAAGCCCACGCAGGCGATCGTGGACGCCGTCTTCCGCGACGTCGAGGAATTCTCGGGGCACGTGGCGACGGACGACCGGACGCTGGTGCTGCTGCGCCGCTGACGTGGGCGCGCGCCTCGGCCAGCACTTTCTCTTCGATCCCTCGATCCTCGACCGGATCGCCGCCGCCGCGGTCGGCGGGCCGGACGAGACGGTGCTCGAGATCGGGCCGGGGAAGGGGACGCTGACGCGCCCGCTCGCGGCCCGCGCGGCTCGGGTGGTCGCGATCGAGGCCGACCGGCGCCTCGCGGCCGCGCTGACCGCCTCGTGCCCCCCCAACGTGCGCGTCGTCGCCGGCGACGCGCTCCGGGTTCCGTGGCCTGCCGCCGACGTCGTGTGCGGCAACATCCCCTACCAGATCACCTCGCCGCTTATCGAGCGGGCGCTCACGCCGCCGCGGCCGGCCCGGATCGTCTTCCTCGTCCAGCGCGAGGTGGCGGACCGGCTCGCGGCCGCGCCCGGTGGACGGACGTGGGGTGCGCTCTCGGCCGGCGTGCGGCTGGTCGCGACGGTGGAGCGGTTGTTCCGCGTGCCGGCAGGCGCCTTCCGGCCTAAGCCCAGGGTGGACTCCGCCGTGGTGCGCCTGACGCCGCGGGCGGTGCCCCTGGTGGCGTCGCTCGAGGAGGAGGGGCGGGTGCGGCGCCTGATCCAGGCGGCGTTCCAGCGGCGCCGGCAGCAGCTCGCGCGCACCCTGCGCGAGCGATGGGGCGTGGAGCGTGCGGAGGCGGAGCGCCTGCTGGCGGAGCTGGGCGCGCGTCCCGGTGCGCGCGTGGAAGTGCTCGCTCCCGAGCAGCTCGTGGCCCTTGCCCGCGCTCTGGGGCCCCGTCTAGGTTCGTGAATCCGTTCACCGGGCATGCCGCGCCGGACGCGGGCCGACCCGCGCACGACACCTCCGATGCGCCGTCCGCACGATCCGGGAAGGACACGAGTGCCACCGCTGCGCGAGGTTGCGGATTCGACCGTCCGAAGAATGTCGCTGTATCTCCGGTTCCTCGACGAATGCGAGCGCCGGGGCGAGGGGACGGTCTCTTCGAGCGACCTGGCCGGGCGCGGCGGCGCCTCCTCGGCGCAGGTCCGCAAGGACCTCTCCTTCTTCGGCTCGTTCGGGCGCCGCGGCGTGGGCTACAGCGTGCCGCTCCTGGCCGCCCGGCTGCGCGAGATCCTGGGCCTCGTCCGGCACTACCGGGTGGTCCTGCTGGGAGCGGGGCGCATCGGCTCCGCGCTGGCGGCCTATCCGGGATTCCGCGCGCGCGGCTTCGACGTCGTGGCGGTGTACGACGCCGATCCCGCGCGCATCGGCACGGTGGTGGACGATCTGGTGGTGCGGAGCGTGGAGCAGCTCGAGGCGGACCTGGCGGCGCAGCCGGCCGACATCGCCGTCATCGGCACGCCGGCGGAGGCGGCGCCAGCGGTCGCCGACCGGCTGGTGCGCTGCGGGGTCCGGGCGCTGCTCAACTTCGCGCCGGTCGCGCTCAGCGTGCCGCCGCACGTGGCGGTCACCGACGTGAACATGGCGATGGAGCTCGAAACCCTCAGCTACGCGCTCAGCAGACGCGAGACGCGAGTCGCGAGAGGCGAGGGGCCGGAATGAGCCGGGTGCACGTCTCCTCGGAAATCGGCGCGCTGCGCTCGGTGCTCCTGCACACGCCGGGCGCCGAGCTGCTCGCCGTGACGCCGGGGACCCGCGAGGACTACCTCTACGACGACGTGATCGACCTCGAGCTGGCGCGCAAGGAGCACCGCCAGCTCGTCGCCGTGCTGCGCCGCTTCGCCGAGGTGCTCGAGACGCGCGCCGTCCTGGAGGAGATCCTGAAGCGCGGCGAGGTGCGCGAGGCGCTGGTCGCCCGCACCCTCGACGTGGTGCCGTCGGACGCGCTCGCCCAGCGGCTCGCCGGTCTGCCGGTCGGCCAGCTGGTGGACGTGCTCGTGGCGGGCGCGCACGAGGAGGCGGGCCCGATCGCCGCCGCCTTGAACGAGGTCGGGTACATGCTGCCGCCGCTGCCCAACCTCTTCTTCACGCGCGACGCGGGGATGGTGATCGGCGAGCACGCGATCGTCGGCTCGATGCGCTACGGGGCGCGCTGGACCGAGGAGCTGCTCGTCTCGGCGCTGTTCCGCCACCACCCGGCGTTCGAGAACGCGGGGATCCTGTACGACGGATCGGAGGAGAAGCGGCTGAACTACACGCTGGAGGGCGGGGACGTGCATCCGCTGCGCCCCGACCTCGTGGTCCTCGGCTTCTCCGAGCGCTCCTCGCCGGCCGCGCTCGACCACCTCACCGACCTGCTGTTCGAGCTGTGCCGGGTGCGCGACGTGATCGTCGTCGTCCTGCCGAAGGAGCCGACGGCCATCCACCTGGACATGATCTTCAACCAGATGGACGCCGAGCGCTGCCTGGTCTATCCTCCGCACTTCGTGGGGCCGGAGCGGCTGGCGGTGCTGCACCGGCGGAAGGGCGAGGCGGGGATGCGTGAGACGCCGAACCTGTTCGCGGCGCTGGCGGCGGTGGACCTGCCGCTGGAGCCGGTCTTCTGCGGCGGCGCGCGCCGCGCCGACCAGGAGCGGGAGCAGTGGAGCTCGGCCTGCAACGCGTTCTCGGTGCGTCCGGGCATCCTGGTGGGCTACGAGCGCAACGAGGCGACGCTGGAGGAGATGGCGAAGGCCGGCTACCGGATCGTGCCGGCAGCGAAGCTGCTCAAGGGGGAGCAGGACGTCGCCGAGGGGGAGAAAGCGGTGATCGCCATCCGGGGGAGCGAGCTGGTGCGCGGCGGGGGTGGGCCGCGCTGCATGACGATGCCGCTTCGGAGGGACGACCCGTGACCACCGCGCCGGACGCGGGCCGACCGTCAGAGGACGCGTCTGCCGCGCCGCCCGCTGGATCCGGCCGTGGCGCGAGTACCACCGCGCCGGACGCCCGCCAAACCGCGCCCACCTTGGCCGAGCGGACGGCGGAGTACCTGCGCGAGGGGCCGCGCCCGCCGCTGGAGATCTGCCACGACGTGCTGGGGCTCCCGCAGGCGTCGCGTGCGGTGGCCGAGCGGCTGGTGCTGGCCCTGCTCGGGGCGGACCCGCGCTTCGCCTTCGACGTGGACGGCCGGTGGGCCGCCGTGGCGGAGCCGGCCCTGGGCTCGCTGCCGCTGTCCGAGCTGCGGTTCGCGGTGGTGGACGTGGAGACCACGGGAATGAGCGCCCGGCACGGCGACCGGATGACCGAGGTGGCGGTGGTGCATATGGACGGCGGCCGCTCCGAAGTGGCGTTCGAGACACTGCTCAATCCCGGCGTGCCGATCCCGGCGCGCATCACGATGCTGACCGGCATCGACGACGCGCTGGTCCGGAACGCGCCGCGCTTCGAGGAGGTGGCCGACTCCGTCCTGGCGGCGCTGAGCGGGCGCATCTTCGTGGCGCACAACGTGCGCTTCGACTGGGCGTTCGTGCGCTCCGAGGTGGAGCGCTCGTGCGGCGTCGCGCCGCGCGTGCCGCGCCTGTGCACGGTGCGCCTCTCCCGCGCCCTCGTGCCCGAGCTCGAGCGGCGCGATCTCGACACCGTCCGCTTCTTCTTCGGCATCGAGACCGACCGGCGCCATCGCGCCGCGGGCGACGCGCTGGTCACTGCGGCGGTGCTCCAGCGGCTCCTCAGACGCGCCGAGGAAAGGGGCATCCAGAGCTGGCATACCCTGAAGCTTCTGGCGCCATGAGCCACGCGACGAAGTTCACCGTCGGCCGGTTCACCTGCTGGACGCTCGAGGGCGGCCGCCAGTGGCTCGACGGGGGCGCGATGTTCGGCGTCGTCCCCAAACCGCTGTGGGAGCGGCGCATCCGCCCCGACGAGCGGAACCGCATCCCGCTCGCGCTGCGCTGCCTGCTGATCGAGCACCCGGACGGCCTGGTCCTGGTGGACACGGGCCTCGGCAACAAGGAGAGCGCGAAGTTCAAGGACATCTACGGCGTGGCGAACGACGGCCGGAACGGCCCGACCCAGCTCGAGGACGCGCTCCACGAGACGGGGCATGCGGCCGCCGCGGTGCAGTGGGTGATCAACACGCATCTCCACTTCGACCACGCGGGCGGCAACACGGCCCGCTCCGGCGACCAGACGGTCCTCGCGTTTCCGAACGCGACCTACGTGGTGCAGAAGGGGGAGCTGGGCTTCGCGTCCCACACCAACGAGCGCACGGCGGCGAGCTACCTGCCGCCCAACTTCGCCCCGGTGGCGGAGGCGAGCCGGTTCCGCCTGGTGAACGGGGAAGTGGGGATCCTCCCGGGGATCCACCTCCTCCCGACGCCGGGCCACGTGCCGTTCCACCAGTCGGTCCTGGTCTCGGACGGCGGCGAGGCCGCGTGCTTCCTGGGCGACCTCGTGCCGACGACGGCGCACCTGAGCGCGCCGTGGATCATGGGCTACGACCTCGAGCCGCTGGTGACGCTGGAGAGCAAGAAGCAGCTGCTGACGCGGGCGGCGCGGGAGCAGTGGCAGCTGATCTTCGAGCACGACCCGGAGATCGTGCGGGCGCGCCTGGAAACGGATTCCCGGCATGGCTACGCGGCGGAACCCGTTGACACCGTGAGGCTTGCTTCCTAGCTTCCGGCGCAGTGATGAAGCAGGAGCCGGTGGCTCCTCACCCTCCGACCCCCGTACGGGTGGTGGATTCGGGTTCTCGCGATGTCGTCGGTCCCGCGCGGTGCGGGTGTGACGCTTTGGCGGACTCCGGAGGGTTCCGGAGTCCGTTTCGTTTCGTGTAACCCTGGACGGGAGGGAAACCCATTATCGAAAAGCCCACGCCGGACAACAAGAATCGATTGCGTGTGAATCGCATGATCAGGATCAGCCCCGTGCGGGTGATCGCACCCGACGGCGCGCAGCTCGGGATCCTGAGCGTGGACGAGGCGATCGCGGCGGCGGATGCGCGCGGGCTCGACCTCGTCGAAGTAGCTCCGATGGCGCGGCCCCCGGTGTGCCGCATCATGGACTACGGGAAGTTCAAGTTCGAGCAGGCCAAGGCGGCGCGTGCGGCGAAGAAGAAGCAGCACTCGATCCAGCTCAAGGAGATCAAGTTCCGGCCGGGGATCGACGACCACGACTTCGAGTTCAAGTGCCGGCACGCAAAGCAGTTCCTGGAGGAAGGGAACAAGGTGAAGGTGACGATGATGTTCCGGGGGCGGCAGATGGCGCACCCCGAGCTGGGTCGGGACGTGCTGGACCGCGTGGCCGTGGTGCTGGCCGACGTCTCGAAGCTGGAGCAGGAAGCGAAGCTCGAAGGGCGCAACATGACCATGCTGCTCACGCCGAAGTGAGCCGGCGGCCCCGACGGGCCGCGTGAGGACGGGAGAATCCGTGAAGAAGAAGACGAACAAGGCGGCCGCCAAGCGGTTCCGGCTCACCGGCAAGGGCCGGGTGCGGCGGCGCAAGGCCTATAAGAGCCACATCCTGACCAAGAAGTCGCCGAAGCGGAAGCGCCATCTGCGCCACGCGACGGTGGCGTCGCACGCCGACACGCGGCGCCTCAAGACTCTGCTGACCTCGTAGGGGGCGACCATGCCACGCGTCAAGAGCAACGTCGTGCGCCTCAAGCGCAAGAACAAGATCATGAAGGAGGCGCGCGGGAACCGCGGCGGCCGCAGCAAGCTGTGGAAGGCCGCCAAGGAGACCGTCGAGCGCGGCTGGGCCTATGCGTACCGCGACCGGAGGCAGAAGAAGCGGCAGTTCAGGCGTCTCTGGATCACGCGGATCAACGCGGCGGCCCGCGAGCATGACCTGTCCTACAACCGGTTCATGAGCGGGCTGAAGGCGGCGGGCGTCGAGATCAACCGGAAGGTCCTGGCGGACCTCGCGGTCCGCGATCCCGACGCGTTCGCCAAGCTCACGGAGCTGGCCAAGACCAAGGCGTAAGGGTGAGCGACCGGGCGGCGGAACTCGTCGCCGCGCTCGCCGGCCTCCGGGCGGAAGCGGAGGAGCAGATCCGCTCCGCGCTGGACGGCGACGCGCTCCAACGGCTCAAGACCGAGTACCTGGGCCGCAAGGCGGGGCGTGTGACCGCCATCCTCAGGGAGTTGCCGTCGCTCGAGCCGGAGGCCCGCCGCCAGGTGGGCCAGGCGGCCAACGAGGCCAAGGCTTCCCTCGAGCAGGCGCTGGCCGAGGCCGAGGCGGCCCTGGCGGCGAAGGCGCCGGCCCAGACGGCCGACCTCACGATGCCCGCGCGCCCCGTCTGGCGCGGCGCCCTCCATCCCGTCACCTTGGTCACCGACGAGATCTGCGGGATCTTCCGCGAGCTTGGCTTCACGCGCGCCGTGGGCCCGGAGGCGGAGACCGAGCGCAACAACTTCTACGCGCTGAACTTCCCGCCCGAGCACCCCGCCCTCGACGTGGCGGACACGTTCTTCCTGGGCGACGGCACGCTGCTCAGGACCCACACCTCGCCCATGCAGATCCGTGTGATGGAGGCCCACCAGCCCCCGATCCGCGTCGTGCTCCCGGGGTTGTGTTACCGGCGCGACCCGTTCGACGCCTCGCACGCGCCCGTCTTCACGCAGATCGAGGGGCTCGCGGTGGACGAGGGGATCAGCTTCGTGGACCTCAAGGCGGCGATCACCTTCTTCATCCGCCGCTTCTTCGATCCCAGCGTGAAGGTGCGCTTCCGCCCGTCGTTCTTCCCCTTCACCGAGCCGTCGGCCGAAGTGGACGTGCAGTGCCAGATCTGCCACGGCACCGGCTGCCCCGTCTGCAAGGGCAGCGGGTGGGTGGAGATCCTCGGCTGCGGGATGGTGGACCCGGCGGTGTTCGACGCCGTCGGCATCGACAGCGAGCGCTACACCGGGTGGGCGTTCGGGATGGGGATCGAGCGGACGGCGATGAACCGCTACGGGATCGACGACATCCGGCTGCTGTACGAGGGGGACATGCGGTTCCACGCGCAGTTCGTGGACGCGCCGTGAAGGCGTCGCTGCGCTGGCTGTCGGACCTGCTGGGGAGCCCGCTCGAGCCGACGGAAAGCCGCGCGCGCCTGACCATGCTGGGCGCGCTGGTCGAGGGCGTGGAGCCGCTGCACCAGGACCTGGCCCAGGTCGTCGTGGCCGAGGTGCTGGAGGTGGCACGGCATCCGAACGCGGACCGGCTGTCGCTCTGCAAGGTGAGCGCGGGCGGGCCGGTGCTGTCGGTGGTCTGCGGCGCGAAGAACGTGACGGCGGGGAAGCGCTACCCGTTCGCCGCCGTCGGCACGACGCTCCCCGGGGGCGTGGTGCTCGAGCGGCGGAAGATCCGCGGCGAGTACAGCGAGGGGATGCTCTGCTCGCCCGACGAGCTCCGGCTCGGCGAGGACCACGAGGGCCTCCTCGAGCTGGACACCGACGCGGCTCCGGGCACGCCGCTCCTCCAGGTTCTCCCCATCGCGGACACGCGGTTCGAGATCGACGTGACGCCGAACCGGCCCGACCTGCTCAGCCACGCGGGCCTGGCGCGCGACCTCGGCGCCGTGCTCGGCAGGCCGATCAGACTCCCGGCCTTCCTCGATGCGGCGGCGCCCCGCGCCCCGCGTGCCGCGCGCGCGCAAGGCGCGTCCGGCGAGACGGCGGGCGTGCGAGTGATGATCGAGGACGCCGAGGGGTGCGCGCGCTTCACCGCGGCGGTGGTGCGCGGCGTCAGGATCGCGCCGTCGCCGCCGTGGCTCCGGATGCGGCTCGAGGCCGCCGGCTCGCGCAGCATCAACAACGTCGTCGACGCGACCAACTACATCCTGCTCGAAGTGGGCCAGCCGATGCACGCCTACGATCTCGCCAAGCTGGCGGGACCGGCGCTCATCGCGCGGAAGGCGAGGGCCGGCGAGGTGCTCACCACGCTGGACGGCGTCCGGCGTTCGCTCACGCCGGCGATGACGGTGATCGCGGACGAGCGGGAAGCGCAGGGTGTCGGCGGCGTGATGGGCGGCGCGGCCAGCGAGGTGTCCGCCGGGACGACCGATATCGTCCTCGAAGCGGCGTATTTCAATCCGCGGCGCATCCGCGCGACGCGCCGCGCGCTGGCGATGTCCACCGAGGCGAGCTACCGCTTCGAGAGGGGAATGGACCGGGAAGCGCTGCCCGCCAATCTGGCGCGGGCGCTCGAGCTGATCGTGGCGGTGGCCGGCGGCGCCGTGGACGGCGTGCCGGTGGACGTGTATCCCGCCCCCGTGCCGCCGACCACGATCTTCCTCAGGAACGCGCGGATCGCGCACCTGCTCGGGGTGGAGATACCGCGCACCGAGATCGAGCGCGTGCTCACCGCCCTGGGGTGCGTGGTCAGCCCGAAGGACGACCGCCTCGCGGTCCAGGTGCCGAGCGGACGGCCCGATCTGACGCGCGAGGTGGATCTGATCGAGGAGATCGCGCGCGTCGTCGGCTACGACCGGTTCCCCGACGAGCTGAGGCCGCAGCGCCTCGGCGTGGTGCCCGACGCGCCGTCGGAGCAGCAGGCCGCGCGGCTTCGACGGGTCCTCACCGCGCTCGGCCTGCACGAGGGGCTGACCGTGCCGCTGGGCCCGTGCACGGGCGAGGACTGCGTCGAGATCAAGAATCCGCTGAGCCAGGAGGAGGCGTTCCTCCGCACGGCGCTCCTGCCGGGCCTGGTGCGCCGCGTCGAGCACAACTGGCGGATGCAGCAGCGCGACGTCCGGCTGTTCGTGATCGGCCACGTCTTCCACAGGAGCGCGGAGCAGCTGCCACGGGAGGAGCGCGCGGTCGCCGGCGTCGTCACCGGCGCGCGGCGCCCGCAGCACTGGAGCGAGCCGAAGCCGCCGGACGCGGACCTGTTCGACGCCCGGACCCTCCTCGAGGCCGCGGTCACCGAGGGGCATCCGGGTGCGGCGGTCCTGGCCCAGGGGGACCATCTCGTTGCGAAAGACGCCGCCGGTCAGCAGGTTGGCTGGGCGGGGGAGCTGTCCGCCGACCGGCCGGCCTGGGGGGCCCGGGTCTACGGCTTCGAGTTGAAGCTGGCCGCCTGGGCCCGCGAGCCGCTCAAGGTCCGGCCACTGCCGGCCTGGCCCGCGGTCGAGCAGGACGTCGCGCTGGTCCTCCCCGACGGCCTGGCGGCTGCGGAGGTGGAGGCGTCGCTCAAGGCCGGCGCCGGTGCGCTGCTCGAGTCCCTGCGGCCGTTCGACGAGTACCGCGGCGCGCCGCTGGCGCCGGGTCAGCGCAGCGTCGCGTGGCGCCTGGTGTTCCGGGCGGCCGACCGGACGCTGCGCGAGCAGGAAGTGGAGGCGGCGCTCTCCCGGGCGCTGGCGGAGGTGGAGAGGCGACATGGGGTCCGCAGGCGAGAGGCCTGATCTCGACGCGCTGCACGAGCTCGAGGAGGTGCTACGCCACCTCTCCGAGGAGCTGGCGGCGTGGCGCCGGCGCGCGCTCACAGCCGAAGCGCGGGTCACGGATCAGTCGCGCGCCTCCGGCGGCGAGGGCCAGCACCGGCTGCGCGACGTGGAGGAAGCGAACCGCCTCCTCGAGCAGCGGCTCGAGGCGGCCCGCCTCCGCGTCACGGAGCTCGTCAGCCGGCTCGACTTCCTCGAGCAGCAGGCGCCCATCACCGCGGACCAGGCCAGCGAGACGGCTAGGTGAAGAAGAACGCCGTGAAGGTCGTGATCGTGGACGAGGAGTACACCGTCCGCTCGGAGCTGGACCCCGACTATACGCGCCAGGTCGCCGCACACGTGGACACGGCGATCCGGCGGGTGCTCGCCTCCGGTCCGATGGTCGAGAGCCACAAGGCGGCCATTCTCGCCGCGCTGGCCATCACCGACGAGCTGTTCCAGTCGCGCCGGCAGCAGCAGGAGCTGGCGCACCGCCTGAAGCAGCTCTCGGGCGAGCTGGCCCGCCTGCTGCCTCCGCAGAAGCGGCAGAGCGTCGGCGCCTGAACTTGTCTCCGGACTCCCTCCGGTCGTAACTTAGCGGCGCAGTTCACGAACTCTGAGATCCGACATCACTCGAGGCGGGCGACCGCCGGAGTGGTCATATGACGACGGCATTCAGCTTTGCGGCCCTCCTCGTGGCCATCGGGGCGACGGGGACGGGGGCAGGGCTCGCATTCTTCTTCATCGGCGTTTGGGTGGAGCGGCGGAGGGCGGTGCGCGCCAAGGCGACCGCCGAAGCGCTCGCCGAACGCATCCTCGCGGAAGCCCAGGCCAACGCCGAGGCCTTCCGCAACACGTTGCTCCTCTCCGGCAAGGAAGAGCTGGCCAAGGCCCGCGAGGC
Source organism: Gemmatimonadales bacterium (assembly GCA_035542295.1). Taxonomy (GTDB): domain Bacteria; phylum Gemmatimonadota; class Gemmatimonadetes; order Gemmatimonadales; family JACORV01; genus Fen-1245. The sequence continues at coordinate 15,413 of DATKLR010000056.1, forward strand.
GTGGGAGGTCGAGGTCGGGCGCCGGCGGGAGGAGATCGACCGCATCGAGCGGCGCCTCGAGGAGCGCGAGGACGTGCTGGAGAAGAAGCTCCAGCTGCTCGAGCGGCGCGACAAAGAGCTGGAGACGCGCGTCGGCGAGGTGCGCAAGGCCGAGCAGCGCGTCCAGGGGCGGGACGCGGAGCTGCAGACGCTGGTGGCGGACGGAAAGCGCCGGCTGGAGGCGGTCGCCGGCATGTCGGCGGCCGACGCAAAGAAGGAGCTGGTCCGCTCGATTGAGGAGGAGGCGAAGTCCGAGGCGGCGGCCCTCGTGCGGAACCTGCGGGAGCAGGCGAAGCGGGACGCCGACCGCGAGGGGAAGCAGATCGTCGCCCTGGCGATCCAACGGATCGCGGCCGACCACACCGCCGAGAGCACGGTCGCGGCGGTCGCCCTCCCGAACGACGAGATGAAGGGGCGGATCATCGGGCGCGAGGGGCGGAACATCCGCGCCTTCGAGACGGCGACCGGCGTGGACGTGGTGATCGACGACACGCCCGACACCGTGATCATCTCGTGCTTCGATCCGGTGCGCCGCGAGGTGGCGCGGCTGGCGCTGGAGCGGCTGATCAGCGACGGCCGCATCCATCCCGGGCGGATCGAGGACGTGGTCCGGAAGGCCCAGGCCGACGTGGACCAGCAGATCCAGGAAGCCGGCGAGCAGGCGGCGTACGAGGTTGGCATCCACGGTCTGCACCCGGAGATGATCAAGCTCGTGGGGCGGATGCGGTTCCGCACCTCGTACGGCCAGAACATGCTGAAGCACTCGAAGGAGGTGGCCTGGCTGGCAGGGATCATGGCCGCCGAGCTGAAGCTCGACGTGACGCTGGCCAAGCGGGGCGCGCTGCTCCACGACATCGGCAAGGTGCTCACGCACGAGAGCGAGGGTACGCACGTCCAGCTGGGTGTGGAGGTGGCGACCAAGTACGGCGAGCCGGCGGTGGTGATCAACTGCATCGCGGCGCACCACGACGACGTGCCGCACGAGACGCCGATCTCGGTGATCGTGCAGGCCGCCGACGCGGTCTCGGGCTCGCGGCCGGGCGCGCGGCGCGAGGCCTTCGAGAGCTACGTGAAGCGGCTCACCAAGCTCGAGGAAATCGCCTCGGGGTTCCGCGGCGTCGAGAAGGTCTATGCGATCCAGGCGGGCCGGGAGATCCGGGTGATGGTGACGCCCGACGTCATCGACGACGACCGGGCGAACGCCCTGGCCGATGAGATCGCGCGGAAGATCGAGGGGGAGCTGCAGTATCCCGGGCAGATACGGGTGGTCGTGATCCGGGAGACGAGGGCGGTGGAGTTCGCCAAGTGAGCGCCACCATCATCGACGGCACCGCCATCGGCAAGCAGATCCGCGAGGAGCTCAAGGCCGAAGTGGCTGGTATGAGCAGGCGCGGCGTCATCCCCGGCCTCACCGTCGTGCTGGTCGGCGAGGACCCCGCCAGCCAGGTCTACGTGCGGATGAAGGGGAAGGCGGCCGGCGAGCTGGGAATGCAGTCGGACACGATCCGCCTTCCGGCCGACACGCCCGAGCGGGACCTGCTCGCCCTCCTCGACCGGCTCAACGCCGATCCGAAGGTCCACGGCATCCTGGTCCAGCTGCCGCTTCCCAAGCACATGGACTCGTCGAAGGTCCTGCTGCGTATGAAGCCGGAGAAGGACGTGGACGGGTTCCACCCGGTGAACGTGGGCAAGCTGGTGATCGGCGACCACACCGGCTTCCGACCCTGCACGCCGGCCGGCGTCCAGGAGCTGCTGATCCGGAGCGGCGCGGACCCGGGCGGGAAGCACGTGGTCGTCGTGGGCCGCTCGCTCATCGTCGGCCGGCCGGTGGCGAACATCCTGATGCAGAAGGAGAAGGGCGCCAACGCCACCGTCACGGTGGCGCACACCGGGACCCGGGACCTGCGGAGCATCACGCGCCAGGGCGATATCCTGGTCGTGGCCGCGGGGCGGCCCGAGGTCATCACCGGCGACATGATCATGCCGGGCGCGGTCGTGATCGACGTCGGCGTGAACCGCGTCGAGGACCCGACAGCGGAGAAGGGCTACCGGCTGGTCGGCGACGTGAAGTTCTCGGAGGCGAAGGAGGTCGCGAGCCAGATCACGCCGGTCCCCGGCGGGGTCGGGCCCATGACCATCGCGCTGCTGATGCGCAACACCGTGCAGGCGGCGCGCCAGCTCACGTGACGCTCTCCCTTCCGCTGGACGCGGCGCCGGGCGAGCGGCCCTACACGGTCCTCGAGGCGGTGGAGGCGGCACGGCGTGTCGTTGAGCACGCGCTTCCTCCGCTGTGGGTCGAGGGGGAGATCTCGAACTTCAAGGCCTATCCGTCGGGGCACTGGTACTTCTCGTTGAAGGACCCGTCGGCGCAGCTCCGGTGCGTGATGTGGCGCAGTGACGCCCGGCGCGTGCCGGCCACGCCGGAAGACGGGCTCAAGGTCTTCGCGCGGGGCCTTTTGACGGTGGACAGCAAGCGGGGCCAGCTGCAGCTCGCGGTGCGCGAGCTGCTGGCGACCACCCAGGGCGGGTTCTACGCGATCGCGCTGGCCCGTGCCCGCGCCGCGCTGGAGAAGGACGGGCTCCTGGATCCGGCGCGGAAACGGCGGCTGCCGGCCTTCCCGCAGGTGATCGGAGTGATCACGAGTCCGGAGGGCGCGGTCTGGCACGACATCGTGGCGGTCATCGCGCGGCGCTGGCCCGCGGTAGAGCTGGTGCTGATCGGCGCGCGGGTGCAGGGGGAAGGAGCGAGCGAGGATCTGTGCCGGGCGCTGGCGCTGGCCGCACGCTGTGAGCGCCTGGACGTGCTCATCGTCGGGCGCGGGGGCGGGTCGAAGGAGGATCTCTGGGCCTTCAACGACGAGCGCGTGGCGCGGGCCGTCGCGGCGTCGCGCGCCCCGACGATCGCGGCGGTGGGGCATGAGACCGACGTGACGCTGACGGACCTGGTCGCGGACGTGCGGGCGCCGACCCCCTCGGCCGCGGCCGAGGCCGCCGTGCCCGACCGGGAGGAGATCCTGCTCCGGCTCCGGGCGACCGCAGGCGGCCTCGGCTCGAGCCTCGCGCGCCGCCTCGCCCTGGCCGAGGAGCGCCTCGCCCACGCGACGACGCGGCTATCGAGCGCGGTGGATCGGCGGGTCGCCGCGGCCGCCGAGCGGCTGCATCGCGCCGCGACGCGCATGGGCACGGCCTGCGTCGCGCGGATCACGGCGCGCGAGGCGGCCCTGGCGCGGCTCGCGGCGTCGCTCGATGCGCTCTCGCCGCTCAAGGTGCTCGAGCGGGGCTACGCCGTGGCGCGCGACGAGGCGGGCACCGTGCTCCGCCGCACCGCCGATTTCCCGGCCGGCCGCCGCTTTCGGCTGCGGGTCGCCGACGGCGAGGTGCCCGCGCGCTCGGAGCGGAGCAGCTGATGGCGCCGGACGCACGCCGAAGCGCGAACGACAGTTCCGATGCGCCGGCCGCACGGTCCCGGCCCGACACGAGTGCCACCGCCGCGGAGCAGGGGAAGCCCTCGCTCGAGCAGGATCTGAACCGCCTCGACGCCATCGTGCGTGCGCTCGAAGCGGAGGACCTCGACCTGGATCGGGCGCTGGCGTTGTTCGAGGAGGGCATCGAGCGGCTGCGGACGGCGCGGGAGCGCCTCACCGAGGCCGGCGTGCGGCTCAAGGCGCTGCGGGAGGCCGCCGACGGCGGCCTGAGGCTGGACGATCTCGACCGCGCCGGACGTCAGCCGACGGATGACTGACGCTTCCGTCGCGCCGCCCGCTGGATCCCGCCCCGGCGCGAGTGCCACCGCGCCGGACGGACGCTGAGCGGCGAACGACTTCTCCGATGCGCCGCCCGCTGGATCCCGCCCCGGCATGAGTGCCACCGCTGACGATCGCCGCACCATCGACGCCTTCCTCGCCCGCGCACGGGAGGCGACCGACCGCGCGCTGGAGCGGGCGCTCGCGGACATCCTGCCGGCCGCGCAGCCCGCCCTGGGCGACGCGGTGCGCTACGCGGTGATGGGCTCGGGGAAGCGGTTCCGGCCGGCGCTGATGCTCGGTGCGTACGAGTCGGAGGGCGGCAGGGAAAGCGCCATCCTGGACCTCGCGGCCGCCGTCGAAATCGTCCATGCGTACTCGCTCGTTCACGACGACCTCCCCTGCATGGACAACGACGACCTCAGGCGCGGCCGGCCGACCGTGCACCGGGCTTTCGACGTGGCGCGCGCGACCGTCGCGGGGTTCGCGATGGTCCCCGTCGCCGCCGCGGCCGTCGCGCGGGGCGCGCGGCTGCTCCGCCTCCCGGCTGCAGAGGCGCGCGAGATCGAGCTGCTCCTGTTCCGCGCGGCGGGTGGCGGCGGAATGATCGGGGGCCAGGTGCTCGACCTGGAAGCGCCGGGACAGGAGCCCTCGCGCGAGACGATGACGGCGATCGACGAGCGGAAGACCGGGGCCCTGATCGCGGCCTCGGTGGAGATCGGTGCAGTGGCGGCGCGCGCCCCGGCCCGCGTCCGCGCCGCCTACCGCGCCTATGGGCGGGACGTGGGCCTCGCCTTCCAGATCGCCGACGACATCCTCGACGTCACCGCCACCTCGGCCGAGCTGGGCAAGACGCCCGGCAAGGACGCCAAGCTCGGCAAGCCCACCTTCCCGATGGTCTTCGGGATTCCGGGAGCGCAGCAGGAGGCCGAGCGGCTCGCCGAGCGGGCGGTGGCCCACCTGGCCGAGGCCGGGGTATCTTCTCCCCTTCTGGCGGCGCTCGCCCGCTACGTCGTGGCGCGCCGCTCCTAACCCCATCAGGACGCCTGCACTCATGGGTTTGCTCGAAGGCATCAAGGGGATCGAGGACGTCAAGGCGCTGCCGCCCGAGAAGCTCCCGGAGCTGTGCGACGAGATCCGGCGGCGCCTCATCGACGTCGTCTCCGCCACCGGCGGCCACATCGGCGCGAGCCTGGGCACTGTGGAACTGGCAACTGCGGTGGCCTATGTCTTCGATTCACCCACCGACAAGGTCGTCTGGGACGTCGGGCATCAGGCGTACACCTGGAAGCTGCTGACCGGCCGGAATGACCGGTTCCCGACGCTCCGCCAGCAGGGCGGAATCTCCGGCTTCCTGCGCCGCGATGAGAGCCCGCACGATCACTTCGGCGCGGGCCACGCCGGCACGGCGATGTCGGCCGCGTTCGGAATGGCCGTGGCGCGCGACCTCAAGGGCGAGCAGCACGACGTCGTGGTGGTGGTCGGCGACGGCGCGATGACCTGCGGCCTCTCGTACGAGGGGATGAACAACGCGGGCCACTCGGGCCGCGACATCATCGTCATCCTGAACGACAACGGGATGTCCATCGCCCCGAACGTGGGCGCGATGAGCCGCTACCTCTCCAACGTCGCCACCAACCCGCTCTACAACCGGGTCCGCGACGAGCTGAAGCGGCTCACGCAGCGCGTGGACGCAATGGTCGGCCACGGCGTGCAGGATTTTGCGAGGCGCGTCGAGGAGAGTCTCAAGAACTTGGTACTGCCCGGGGTGCTCTTCCAGGAGCTGGGGCTGCGCTACTTCGGGCCGGTGGACGGGCACGACGTGGGGGCTCTCATCGAGGCGATGGAGAAGTTGCGCCAGCTCAAGGGGCCGCGCCTGCTGCACGTGCTGACACAGAAG
>DATKLR010000057.1:0-13303 GCA_035542295.1 Gemmatimonadales bacterium
GGCCTCCGGGACGGGCCCGGCGGGTTGGGCTCGCGGTGGCGGCCCGACTTCTACGTCTCGTTCAAGAACCCGGTGATGGGGCAGCGGCCGCGCGTCGAGAGCGAGCTGGCGGCCTGGTCCGTCGAGGGGCGCACCGGCGGCCGCATCGCGGGCTCGCTCGACCTGACGCGCGAGCTGGGCGGGCCGGAGGCGGCGAGCGCGGGCGCCAGCACCACGCTGATGACGGTGACGGACCGCTCGTACCTGGACCCGCAGCGCTGGGCCGACGTCAACACGGCCGAGCTGACCGTGTGGGCGGCGCACTCGCGGTACGGCGCCGGGAGCGCGCGCAGCGCGCGCATCGAGCTGACCGTGGGTGAAGCCTTCGCGGTGGAGACGCCGACCATGTGGCCGTGCATGACGGTCATCTGCTCCCCGCCCCCGCCCCTCAAGATCGCGGTCCGGGGCCACACCTACGCACGCGGCTCGATCGTATCCCGGCGGTCCTGGCGGCTGGGCAGCTTCGACCTCGCCACGCGCGCGATCCTGGCCGGCACGATCGGCGGGACCACGGTGCCCATTCAGCGGCGGTTCTTCGTCGCCGGCGCCGATCCCTATGTGACCTTCGACGACCCCTTCCTCCGGAGCCGGGGCGCCCTGTTCACGGGTGACGACCCCTACCATGCACCGGGCGGCGGCGACCTGCGGGGCTTCATCCGTCAGGCGGCGGCCTCGTGGCTCGCCGGCCTCGGAGTCGAGGCGGGGCCGCGGCTGGTGGACCGGCCCGAGCGGCGGCTGTTCAGCAGCATCTCGGTCGTGGTCTTCGCGGACGGCGCGCTGCTCGATGGGGCGGCCATCGGCCGCGCTGCCGCCGCGGACGCCGGGCTCGGCCTGCGTGCCACGCACCGCATCGGCCCCACGCGCTTCGTCACGCGGCTCGACTTCCCCGTGGCGGTGTCATCCCCGATCTACGCGGTGGGAGGCAAGGCGGTGGACGGCGTGCTCAAGGTGCGCTGGGTCTGGAGCCTCGAGGCGGCGCTGTGATCGGGAGCGGCGAGCAGGGACTCGACCGCCGCGGCTTCCTGACCGAGGCCGCGAAGTACCTGGCGCAGCAGGCGGGGAACCTGCTGGCCGAGCGGTACGCGCCGCGCCGCCACTACCGTCCGCCTGGCGCGGTGTCGGAACCGGCGTTCCTCGCGGCGTGCACGCGGTGCGGGTACTGCTTCGAGGCGTGCCCGGTGGACGCGATCGTCGCCGCGCCGCCGGCGGCCGGGCTCGCCGCCGGCACGCCGATCCTGGAGCCGCTGGTCCAGCCGTGCATCGCCTGCGAGGGGATGTTCTGCGCCCAGGTCTGCCCGACCGGCGCGCTGGTGCCCCCGCTCGACGGGTGGGCGCGCGAGCGGATCGGCGCGCTCGCCCTGCTCACCGACCGCTGCATCGCGTTCCAGGGGATCGAGTGCGGCGTCTGTGCCCGCGTCTGCCCGGTCGGCGCCACGGCGCTCGACCTCGACGAGAAGGGCCGGCCCGTGCTCGGCGCGGCGTGCGTCGGCTGCGGCGTGTGCGTCCGGGCTTGTGTCACCACACCTTCCTCCTTCACTCTCGCCCTGCCGAGCGACGCATGATTCAGCATCCGGAGAGGTTCGAGCCCAAGCGGGTCGACAAGCCCTGGGGCTACGAGATTCACTGGGCGGTGACCGACCGCTACGTAGGGAAGATCCTGCACATCGAGGCGGGGCAGCTCCTGAGCCTCCAGTACCACAACCGGAAGGACGAGTCCATCTACGTCTTGCGCGGCCGCATGATCTTCCGCTACAAGGACGAGCGGGGCGAGCTGGTGGACCGCGAGATGATCGCCGGCGAGGCGCAGCACGTGCCGACGGGCATGGTGCACCAGTTCGAGGCGCTGGAGCACACCGACGTGCTCGAGGCCTCCACCCCGCATCTGGACGACGTGGTCCGACTCAAGGACCGCTACGGGAGGGCGTAGCGTGCAGGTCATCATTCCGCTGGCCGGCAAGGGCACGCGGCTCCGGCCGCTCACGTATCTGGTCCCCAAGCCGCTGATCAAGGTGGCCGGGCGCCCCGTACTGGATTGGGTGATGGACCGGCTCGAGGGGCTCGACGTCGAGGAGCTGATCTTCATCACCGGGCACCTCAAGGAGCAGGTCGAGACCTACGTCCGGAAGCGCTACACGATCCCCAGCCGCTTCATCGAGCAGAAGGTGCAGGACGGCACCGCGGGCGCGGTGAACCTCGCCCGGCCCGCGGTCCACGGTCCGGTGATGATCATCTTCGTTGATACGATCTTCGACGCCGACCTCTCCATCGTGAAGGGGAGCGCCGACGACGGGATCATCTGGGCCAAGGAGGTCGAGGACTACCAGCGCTTCGGCGTCGTCGTTACGGACGCCAAGGGCTACATGACGAAGATCGTGGAGAAGCCCAAGGAGCCGGTCTCGAAGCTGGCCAACATCGGGCTGTACTGGATCCGGGCCGTAGACCAGATGTGGCAGGGCATCGACCACGTGCTGGCCGCGCCGAAGAACAAGGGGGAGTGGTTTCTGACCGACGCGTTCCAGTGGATGATCGAGCACGGCGCGAAGATCCGCACCGCCGAAGTCGCGGGCTGGTACGACTGCGGCACCGTCGAGACGACGCTGGAGACCAATCGGATACTGTTGGAACAGCAGTTGCCGGACGCCAAGTTGCCGGGAAGGACGTCGGCGGGCGCCAGGCGACGGAGGACGGCAGCCCGGCGGTTCAGCCCGTCGGTCAAGATCGTCGAGCCGGTGCACATCGACGCGGACGTGGTGATCGAGGAATCCACCGTCGGGCCCAACGCAAGCATCGAGGCGGGGACGGTCGTGCACGGGAGCGTGGTGATGAACGCCATCATCGGCCAGCGCTGCCGGATCGAGCACTGCCAGCTCGACGGCGCGATGCTGGGCGACGACGTGACGGTGACGGGCCTCAGGGGCGCCGCCGCCCTCGGCGCCCACTCCGAGGTGCGAGCGGGCTAGGCGTAGCGCGCCATCGCGAGGTCCACGATGTCGCGCAACATCTCCGTGTAGGTCCGCCCCGACGCGCGCGCCGCCAGTGCGAACTCGGCGCCGGAGGAGAGCCAGGGGTTGGGGTTCGCCTCGAGCACGTAGACCTCGCCCTTGGGCGTCAGCCGGAGATCGATCCGGCCGTAGTCCCGCAGCTTCACCGCCCGGTAGGCCGCGATCGCCCGTTCCTGCATCCTCTCCGCCAGCTTCTCGTCCAGGTCCTCGACCACGCGCGAGCGCACCCGCCTGTAGATCTCCGTGCCCTTGCCCCACTTCACCTCTCCGCTGGCGATTCTCGGCACGCCGTCGGGCAGGCCGGAGAGGTCCATCTCGACCAGCGGCAGCGCCTCGGGCGTCTCCTCGCCCAGGATTGCCGCGTAGATCTCCCGCCCCTCGATGTACTCCTCGATCAGCGCCGGCGAATCGAACTCGGCGTGGATGTAGTGGATCCGCTCCATCAGCTCCTTCACGCCGTGCACCACGGACGAGGCTTCGATCCCGATCGAGCCGTCCTCCGAGATGGGCTTCACGATGAGCGGGAACTCGATGTCGTGCGCGTGAGCGAGCCGCCCCTTGTACGAGACGGCGAAGAACGGGCTGCGGATCTTGTGGAAGGCGAAGACCTTCTTGGCGAGCGCCTTGTCCTGCGCCAGGTAGAGGCCGTGGGGATCGGCGCCGGTGTACGGCTTGTCCAGCAGCTCGAGATACGCGGCGAGGTGCATGTCCTTCGTGTCGTCGCCGGCGTACGATTCGGTGAGGTTGAAGATCAGATCGGCGTTGCAGCGCGCGACGGCGAGGAGGCTGGGATTGCTGCCGTCCACCACGAGGTACGACGGCCGGTGCCCCAGCTCGCCGAGGGCCTCGAAGATCTCTTCGCGGTCGAGCTTCGACGGGCGGGCGCGGGCGGCCTTCCGCTTCCGCACGCCGGGGGCCGGCGGCTGGTCCGGAGCCGTCGGCTCCTCCACGCCGTCGTCCCAGGTGTCGTAGAGGATCGCGATCTTCAGTCCGGCGTGGCTCATGCGGTTCCTACGGTAATACTCGGCCGGGCGCCGGACAATGCGCCGAACGCCGGTTTGACCCGGGACGCTACGAGTCGGACAGCCCCGCCGCGGCGCAGGTGACCAGGAGCGCGCGGAACAGGCCGGCGGGAGCGTCCACGTTCTCGTACCACTCCGTCTCGAGGTGCGCGTCGCCGCCGCGGCCGCCCGCGCCCAGCGCGATGCCGGGCACGCCGCGGCTGATCGCGATGTTGGCGTCGGTCGAGGCGGCGGCCAGCTCGGCCTTGTGCCCGACGGACCAGGTCGCGCTCACCGCGGCCTGGACGAGGGCGTGCGCGGGCGCCGTGGCGCCGGAGGGGCGGTAGCCCAGCGGCGTGATCTGCAGGGTCAGCGGCAAGGTCCCGGCGGCGCGGCGCCGGTTCGCGACGTCGAGCGCGCGGCCCAGGGCCTGCGTGACGCCGCCGTACAGCGCGTCCAGCGCCTCCTCGCTTTCGGAGCGGAGGTCCAGCTCGAGCCAGGCTTCCTGCGGAATGGTGTTGAGGCCCGAGCCGCCGCCGATCCGGACCACGCTGGCGGTGGAGCGGGGCTCGGTGGGCAAGGGCAGCTCGCCGATCGCCGCGGCGGCGACGCCCACCGCGTGCGTCGGATTGGCGACGCCGAACGCGGCCCACGAGTGCCCGCCCGGCCCGCGGAACGCGGCGCGCAGGCGCCGCGAGCCGAGGGCGCGGTGGACCACGCGCTCGGTCCCCGCGCCGTCCAGGGCGATGAAGGCCACGGGCCGGAACGTCGGATCGGCGAAGAGGTGCTTCGCGCCGGCCAGGTCGCCGGCGCCTTCCTCGCCGGTGGTCGCCACGAAGGTCACCGGGACCCTCGTGTGGATGCCTGCGTGGGCGATCGCGCCGGAGAGTGCCACGATGCCCGCCAGTCCTCTGGCGTTGTCGCTGATCCCCGGCGCGATGTGGCGTGGCCCATGCTGCCGGACGGTGAGATCGGTGCCCGCGGGAAAGACGGTATCGAGGTGCGCCGCGACCACGACGCCGGTCCCCTCTCCCCCGCCGTGGCGTGCGATGACGTTGCCGGCCGCGTCGCGCCGCTGGGCCTCGAGACCCATCTCGCCGAGGCGCTGGGCCACCGCGTCGGCGCGGCGCCCCTCGTCGCCGGTGGGCGCCGGGATCGCGGCGATGCTCCGCTGCCACGCGAGCGTCTCGCCGTCGAATCGCTCGAGCCATTCGCGGGCCCGCCTGACCTCCGGGCGCGACGCCACGGCCTCGATGGTCCCTGACACGCCCCGAGCCTAATCGCGGGCCGGGAGCGTCGCAAGCGCGCTTGACGCACCGGCGCCGCGGTGCGCAGACTGTACCGTGGCCGCCTCTTGACCGACTCATCCGATCTCATCTTCGACTGGAACGTCGCGGAAGCGACGTTCGATTGGCCGGCCGCGCGCGTGGACCTGAATGACGAGACCCTGCGCGACGGTCTTCAGTCGCCGTCCGTCCGCGATCCCTCGATCGAGCAGAAGCTCCGCCTCCTGCACCTCATGGCCGACCTGGGCATCGCCGCAGCCGACATCGGGCTGCCGGGGGCGGGGCCGCGCGTCCGTGGGCAGGTTCTGGCGCTGGCGACGGAGATCCGGGAAGCCCGGCTCGCGATCGCGCCAAACTGCGCTGCGCGCACGGTCGTCGGCGACATCGAGCCGATCGTGGAGGTGTCCCAGAAGGTCGGAATGCCGATCGAGGTGGCCACGTTCATCGGCTCCTCGCCGATCCGGCAGTACGCCGAGGACTGGACGCTGGACAGGATGCTGAAGGCCAGCGAGGCGGCGGTCACGTTCGCCGTCTCGCACGGCCTGCCCGTGATGTTCGTGACCGAGGACACCACGCGCGCGAAGCCGGAGACGATCCGCGCGCTGTACGCGAACGCCATCCGCTGGGGCGCGCGGCGCATCTGCGTGGCCGACACGGTAGGGCACGCCGTGCCCCAGGGCGTGCGCCGCCTGATGCGCTTCGTGCAGGACGAGATCATCCGACCCAGCGGCGAGGACGTGAAACTCGACTGGCACGGGCATCGCGACCGCGGCATGGGCGTCATCAACTGTCTGGCCGCGATCGAGGCGGGGGCCGATCGGGTGCACGCGACCGCGCTCGGCGTGGGCGAGCGCGCCGGCAACGCGGAGATGGACCTCCTGATCGTCAACCTCCACCTGCTCGGCGCGTATCACGGGGATCTTGCCAGACTGCGCGAATACTGCACAGCAGCTTCTGAGGCGGTCGGCCGCCCGATCGGCGCGGACTACCCCGTGATGGGCGCGGACGCGTTCCGCACCGGCACAGGGGTGCACGCCGCCGCCATCATCAAGGCGCGCAGGAAGGGGCAGGACTGGCTGGCAGACCGCGTCTACTCCAGTGTGCCGGCCGGCTCGCTCGGGATCGCGCAGACGATCGAGATCTCGCCCGTCTCGGGGATGTCCAATGTCCGGTTCTGGCTCGAGGCGCACGGCTACGATCCGTCGAACGAGCTGCTCGCCCGGGCGCTGTTCGCGGCCGCCAAGCGCACCGACCGCGTGCTGACGGAGACCGAGTGTCACGCGGTCCTCGCGCAGGCGGGGGCGTAGCATGAGCCCGCCGGATTACCGCGAGCTCGTCGGGTCCTACCTGGACCTCCGCTGGCAGCTCGACCCGGTCGCGGCGACGCAGGCCGGCGTGCACGCACACGACGGCCGCCTCGGCGAGTACGCGCGGCCGCAGGTGAAGATCGCGCTGGCCGCCCTGAAGTCCATGGCCGGCGCCTTCGAGTACTGCGAGACCGAGTCGCTGGCCGACGCAGTGGACCAGACGGCGGTCCTGAACGACCTGCGCTCCACCATCGCGCGCTTCGAGAAGGAGAAGCCCCACGAGCGGAGCGCGGAGTTCTATCTGTCACATCTGTTCAGCGGCCTCTTCGCCCTGCTGCTCCGTGCAGACCAGCCGGCCGAGTCGCGCGCCCGTGCGCTGGCCGCCCGCCTCAAGGCGACGCCTCGCTTCCTCAGGGATGCGCGCGCCACGCTCAAGCGGCCGGCGCGCGTGTTCACGGAGACGGCCCTCGCCGTCGCCGGGGGTGGCCGGGCGCTGTTCGGCGAGGTGATGGACGAGTTCGCGGCCGGCCTCGCGCCGGCCACGCGAGAGGCGCTGCAGGAGGCGCGTGCGGAGGCCCGGACGGCGCTCGACGAGTTCGTGGAGTTCGTGGGCGGCGAGCTGCTGGACCGGTCGGACGCCGAGTTCGCCATCGGCGCCACGCAGTTCGACTTCCGCCTGCACTACGAGCACGCGCTGCGCGAAAGCGCTCCGGAGCTGCAGCGCTTCGGAGAGGCGCTGGTGCGGGCCCAGGAGACGGAGCTGACGCGGCGAGCAGAGGCGTTGGCCCCCGGCATGCCGTGGCGCGAGCTGGTGAAGCGACTGCGGCAGGAGCATCCACCGCGCACGGCGCTGGTGGCCGAGTACGCGGGCGCGATGGAGCGGGCGCGGCGGTTCGTAGGCGAGCGCGACCTCATGACGATGCCCGCGGGGAAGCTCGAGGTCGTCGCGACCCCGTCGTTCATGCAGCCGCTCATCCCGTTCGCGGCGTACGATCCCCCGAGCGCCTTCGCCCCGGGGCGGACGGGGTGGTTCTACGTGTCCGTGCCGGAGGAGGCGCAGCTCCGCGAGCACAGCGTGTACGAGCTCGCCACCACGGCGCTGCACGAGGGCTATCCGGGCCACCACGTCCAGTTCCTGGCGGCGCAGGCCCAGTCCTCGCCGGTTCGCAAGGTCATCGGCACCCCGCTCACGCTGGAGGGATGGGCGCTCTACTGCGAGCAGATGATGGGGGAGGAGGGCTTCTACACGCATCCGGAGGAGGCCTTCTTCCAGCAGATGCACATGCTGTGGCGGGCGGTGCGTGTGGTGCTCGACGTGCGGCTCCAGACCGGCGGGATGACCGTCGAGCAGGCGGTGCGGTACATGATGGAGGTGCTCGACCTGGCGCGCCCCTCCGCCGAAGCCGAGGTGCGGCGCTACTGCTGCAACCCGGGGCAGGCGCTGTGCTACGCTGTGGGCTGCCACGAGCTGCTGCGGCTCAGGGAGGACTGGCGCCGGCGCGCAGGCAGCGGGTTCTCTCTCAAGAAGTTCCACGACGAGGTGCTGTCGTACGGGGGGCTGCCGGTGTCCCTGATGCGGTGGGGGATGGGGCTCGGAGATAGCGAGAGATGACGACCCCGTCCCCCAAGGTGCCTCGCGCAGTCTACCTCTTCGGCGCCACCTCCCTCGTCAACGACTTCGCCTCCGAGATGATCTATCCGCTGCTGCCGGCCTTCGTGACGCGAATGCTCGGCGGCGGCGCGCTGGCCCTCGGCGTCCTGGACGGCGTAGCCGAGGCCGTGGCGGCGGGCTTCAAGCTGGTGTCGGGCTACCTGGGAGAGCGGCCGCGGCTCCGCGGGCCGCTGGTGGTGGGGGGCTACGCCATCGCGGCCGCGGTCCGGCCGCTGATCGCGACGGCTGGGGCCGCCTGGCACGTCATCGCCCTGCGCGGCACCGACCGCGTGGGCAAGGGGATCCGCACGGCGCCGCGAGACATGATCATTGCCGACGTGGCCCCGGAAGAGATTCGCGGCCGTGCCTTCGGGCTGCAGCGGGCGGCGGATCACGTCGGCGCCATCTTCGGTCCGCTGACGGCCGCGGCGCTGATCTACCGCGGTGTCGGCATCCGGTCGGTGTTCTGGGTTGCGGCCGTGCCGGGCCTGGCGGCCGTGCTGATCGCGTGGATCGCGGTGAGAGAAGCGGGGGTCAGGGATCAGGGGCTAGGGATGAGGGAAGGCGAAGCCCCCAACCCCTACACCCTAACCCCTAACCCCTCTTCTTCGAGTTTCGCCGCGCTCACGGCGGTCCTCGTTCTCGCCGCGTCCTTGAGGGCGCCCGAGACGCTCCTCATTCTCCGCGCCCAGGATCTCGGCGTCCCCGTCGCGCTCGTCCCGATCCTCTGGGCCGCGCTGCACGTCGTGCGTTCGAGCACTTCGTATCCGGGAGGCGCGCTGGCCGACCGGTGGGGCCCGCGTCGCACGCTCGCCGTGGGCTGGCTGATCTACGCGGGCCTGGCCGTGGCGTTCGCCGTGGCGACGACGGCGGCACTGGCCTGGGCGATCTTCCTCGCCTTCGGCATGTTCGTGGGGCTCACCGAGAGCCCCGAGCGCAAGCTCGTGGCGGAGCTGGCGCCCGGCGGCCGGCGCGGGCGCGGCTTCGGCTGGTACCACGGCAGCCTGAGCGCGGTCGCGCTGCCGGGGGCTGCGCTGTTCGGCTGGATCTATCAGAACCGGGGAGCGGCGCCGGCCCTGGAGGCCTCCGCCGTGGTGACCGTGCTGGCGGTGCTGGCGCTCCCGCTCAGCAGCAGCGCGTCGGGCCCGCGCCCCCGAAGCGCCGGGTGACGAACTCGGCGTAGTACTCGCGCGGTGTCAGCGGCGAGCAGCCGGGGTGGTGCTGCGCCTGGTGCTCCAGGTAGCGCTCGTAGTCCGGCGCGCCGACGATCTGCCGGACGACCCGCGCGGCGCCGCGCAGCAGCCTAATCGCCGATCGCATACGCCGACTCCACGAACGGCGCCTCGTTCACCACCGGCGCCTTCCGGTTGGACAGCACCAGCCACCACTCCCGCGCCGACGCCGCGATCACCAGCACCACCACCGCCATGAAGGAAAGCGCGAGCGCCGCGTCCAGCCGGTCGTTGAAGATCAGCCGCGCGGCGTTGGGCATCGTGGGCACCACGGTGCGGGCGTGGGAGAGGAAACCCAGCCGCGGGTCGGCGGCGAACACCTTCTGCCAGCCTGCGGTGAGCGTGGCCGCCGCCAGCCACACCAGCGGCACCAGCGTCACCCAGGCATAGCGCTGCTTCTCCATCTTGATCAGGATCGTGGTTCCCACGCACAGCGCCACCGCCGCGAGCAGCTGGTTCGCGATCCCGAACAGCGGCCACAGGGAGTTGATTCCGCCCAGCGGGTCCACCACGCCCTGATAGAGGAAGTACCCCCAGCCCGCGACGATCAGCGCGCTCGAGATCACGATGCTCGGGTACCACGACGTCCGGCCGAACGGCTTCCACAGGTAGCCGCCCAGCTCCTGGAGCATGAAGCGGCCGACCCGCGTTCCCGCGTCGACGGTCGTGAGGATGAAGAGCGCCTCGAACATGATGGCGAAGTGATACCAGAGGGCGAGCCCGGAGCCGTGCACGACGCCGGAAAGGATCGACGCCATCCCAACGGCCAGGCTCGGTGCCCCACCCGTCCGCGAGAGCAGCGTTGCCTCGCCCATCGCCTTCGCGAGCGCCTCCATCTGCCCCGGATGGAGCACGAAGCCCCACTGCGCGATCGCGTGGGCCGCCGTCACCGGCGTCGGGCCCAGCGTGCCGGCCGGCACGTTCATCGCGAAGTAGACGCCCGGCTCCAGCGTCGCCGCCGCGATCACGGCCATCAGCCCCACGAACGACTCCATCAGCATGCCGCCGTAACCGATCAGCCGCGCCTCGCTCTCCCGCATCAGCATCTTCGGCGTCGTGCCGCTCGCGATCAGCGCGTGGAACCCCGAGATCGCGCCGCAGGCGATCGTGATGAACGCGAAGGGAAAGACCTTCCCGGCGAACACCGGCCCGGTGCCGTCCACGAACTGTGAGATCGCCGGCATTTTGGTCTGCGGCAGGACCAGCATGATCGCCACGGCGAGCACCAGCACGGTGCCGATCTTGAGGAAGGTCGAGAGGTAGCCGCGCGGCGCCAGCAGCAGCCACACGGGGAGCACCGAGGCGAGGAAGCCGTAGACGATGATTGCCCACGACAGCCCCGTCCCCGACCAGGTGAACCAGCGCGACCAGGTGGGGTCGCGCGAAACCCACTGGCCCGCCACCAGCGCCGCCATCAGCAGCGCCATGCCGATTGCGGACGCCTCCAGCACGTGGCCCGGCCGCACGCTGCGCATCCACCAGCCCATCAGGAGCGCGATCGGGATCGTGGAGGCGATGATGAACAGCCCCCACGGGCTCGACCGGAGCGCGTTGACCACGACCAGCGCCAGCACGGCCAGCAGGATGATCATGATCGCGAGGATGGCCACCATCGCCGCGACGCCGGCGACCGAGTTGATCTCCTCCTTCGCCATCTGGCCCAGCGACTTGCCGTCCCGGCGCATCGAGAGGACCAGGATGGTGAAGTCCTGCACCGCGCCGCCCGCCACCACGCCCGCGATGAGCCAGAGAGTGCCGGGAAGGAAGCCGAATTGCGCCGCCAGCATCGGCCCGATCAGTGGGCCGGCGCCGGCGATCGCCGAGAAGTGGTGCCCGTACAGCACCCACTTGTTGGTCGGCACGAAGTCGCGGTCGTTGCCCAGCCGCTCCGCCGGCGTGGCCCGGCGGTCGTCGAGCGCGAAGACCTTGAGCGCGAGGAACCGCGCGTAGAACCGGTAGGCGATCACGTAGCTCGCGACGCCGGCGCACAGGATCCATGCGGCGCTGATGCTCTCGCCGCGCGACAGCGCGAGCACGGCGAAGCCGGCGGCGCCGAGGGCCGCCACGGCGATCCAGAGCAGGGTTGCAGGGAGTCGTCGCATCTTGAGCGCTAGCATAGCCTTGGCCCGTCGCGCGCGTCAATGCGCCAGCCTTGCCACTCCCCGGAGCCGCGGATATGTTCGCGCCGTGCCAAAGCCGCAGCCCGACGCCGTCACTGCCCTCCTCGAGGAAGTCACCCACCAGGAGCAGCCGCAGCCTGTCGGCGCCAAGGGCGACCTGAAGGGGAAGGGCGCCATCGTGACCGGCGCCGCAACCGGCATCGGCCGCGCCACCGCGATCGAGTTCGCGCGCCGCGGCTGCGGTGTTGCGTTCAACTACGTCGAGCTCCCCGGCCGCGACGTCGCGGTGCAGGCCGCGATGACCGAGGCGGTCCTGAAGAGCCTCAACGTCCCGGTCTACTGCGACCGCTGCGACGTCCGCAAGAAGGACCAGGTGGACAAGTTCGTCCAGGCGGCCCACAACGCGCTGGGGAGCGTGCAGATCCTCGTCAACAACGCCGGCATCTCGCGCGACGCGGCGCTGTGGCGCATGGACGACACCGCGTGGGAAGACGTGGTCGAGACCAACCTCACGGGCGCCTTCCACATGATCCGCTCCGTGGCGCCGCTCTTCCGCGCGCAGCACTACGGCAAGATCGTGAACGTGGCCTCCATCACGGCCATGAAGGCGGGGTTCGGCATCGCCAACTACGCCGCATCGAAGGCGGGCCTCGTCGGGCTCACCCATGCGGCCGCCGTGGAACTCGGCCCGGCGAACGTCAACGTCAACGCCGTCGCCCCCGGCTTCGTGCAGACCGAGCTCACCCAACACCTCTCGGAGGAGCTGGTCGCGCGGGCCAAGGGGAGCACGCCGCTGGGCCGGCTCGCCGAGCCCGACGATGTCGCGCAGGTGATCGTCTTCCTCTGCACCGACGCCGCCCGGCACATCACCGGCGAGGTGGTTCGCGTGGACGGAGGTCAGACCCTGGGTTAGCTTTCGCCGCGCTCCATCAGTCAACCCCTCGGTGGCAATAATGTCGCGTCAGCATCGTAATAGTATCGTCATCATTGCGGCACTTAGCGTCGCGTCCTGTGCGAGCCGCTCCACGCGCCCCACGACGCCGGACGACCCGTTCCTGGCTGTCGGGGTCGCACCGCTGCCGGTCGAGGCTCTGGCGGGCGGCAGCGCGCTTCTGCTGCCCGTCGGCGCGCTGGTGCTCGGCGACTCGGCCGCCCGGGTTCCGGACCTGGCCAGCCGGCGCTTCGGGCTGCTCGCCGAGGCGGGTGCGGTGCTCGATACCGCCCTGCGGCAGAACGCGCCGGCGGTGCGGTGGCTCGGGCTGGCCGAGCAACGGCGGGCGCTGCGGATGGCCCCCGCGCTGGGGATCGAGCCGGATCGGCTCGAGACCGCCTACCTCATGGGATCGGGAGTGGAAGCGCTGACCGATCCCCTGTGGTCGCAGCTGAGGACGCTGGAGGGGATGACGGGAGCCCGGGTCGCGGTAGCGCCGGCCGGAGTGAAGATCGAGCGCCGGGGCGGGAGCTTCGTCGCCACGTACGTGCTGGTGATGGCGGATTCCCGGACCGGAAGGCTGCAGTGGCGTGGCCGCACCGATGGAGCGCCGGCCGCGACTCCCGAGGCGGCCTTGAAGAGCGCGGCCGCGGCCGCCGTGACGGGCGCGGCCCACTAGGCGTCCGATGACCTACCGCGTGACGCTGATCCCCGGCGACGGGATCGGCCCCGAG
>DATKLR010000058.1:0-5055 GCA_035542295.1 Gemmatimonadales bacterium
AGCACCACGGAGTTCTTCACGTCGGGGCGCGCGGCGCCGTGGTGGCTGGTGGGCATCTCGATGGTCGCGACGACCTTCAGCACCGATACGCCGAACCTCGTCACCAACCTGGTGCGGGAGCGCGGCGTCTCCGAGAACTGGGTGTGGTGGGCGTTCCTGCTCACCGGGATGATGACCGTCTTCTTCTTCGCCCGGATGTGGCGGCGCTCGCGGGTGCTCACCGACCTCGAGTTCTACGAGCTCCGGTACTCGGGCAAGGCGGCCACGTTCGTCCGCGGGTTCCGCGCGGTCTATCTCGGCCTGTTCTTCAACTGCGTCATCATGGCCACGGTGAACCTGGCGGCGGCCAAGATCGCGAGCATCGTCCTAGGCTGGCCGGCGTGGCAGACGCTGGTCATCGCCTCGGTGATCACGATCTTCTTCGCGTCGGTGTCGGGCCTGTGGGGCGTGCTGGTCACCGACTCGATCCAGTTCACGATCACCATGACCGGCACGATCGCGGTCTCGTACTTCGCGGTGCAGCAGCCGGCGGTGGGCGGCCTCTCCGGGCTGCTGCACAGGATCGACCCCCGGATGCTGAACCTCCTCCCGGACTTCGGGAACTGGGGCGCGGCGGCCGCGGTGTTCATCATCCCGATCACCGTCCAGTGGTGGTCGGTCTGGTATCCGGGCGCCGAGCCGGGTGGCGGGAGCTACATCGCCCAGCGGATGCTCGCCGCCAAGAGCGAGCGCGACGCGCTGACGGGCACCCTGTTCTTCAACTTCATGCACTACGCGCTCCGGCCCTGGCCGTGGATCATCACGGCGCTCGCCTCGACCCTGGTCTTCCCGCACCTCAGCGACATCACCCGCGCCTTCCCGCGCGTGGCGTCGAACCTGATAGGGAACGACACGGCGTATCCGGCGATGTTCCTCTTCCTCCCGGCCGGCTTTCTCGGGCTGGTCGTGGCCGGCACGCTCGCGGCGTACCGCTCGACGATCGAGACGCACCTCAACTGGGGCACGTCGTACCTAGTGCACGACTTTTACCGGCGCTTCCTCAACAAGGGACGGGAGGAGAGACATTACGTCTTCGCGGGACGCGTCACCACGGCGCTGCTGATGATCTGCGCCGCCAGCCTCAGCCTCGCCCTGAGCACGGCGAAGGAGGCATTCGACCTCATCCTGAACGTCGGTGCGGGGACGGGGCTGATCTACCTGCTGCGCTGGTTCTGGTGGCGGATCAACGCCTGGAGCGAGATCGCGGTGATGGCTTCGGCGCCCCTGTTCGCGGTCGGCTTCTTCGTCGCCGGGAAGCTCGGCCATCCGGTGGCATCGACCCTCTCGCTCCCCATCACGGTCGCATGCACCACCGTCATCTGGATCGTCGTGACGTACCTGACCGCGCCCACGCCGCGCGAGACGCTCGTCAAGTTCTACCGCCTGGTCCGGCCTGCCGGCCCCGGCTGGGCCGCCGTGCGCGCCGAGGCGGGGGCCACGGGACCGACCGACCGCCTCTCGCTCGCATTCCTGGGATGGACGCTCGGGTGCCTGTTCGTCTATTCGGCGCTGTTCGGCACCGGCAGCTTCCTGTACGGGCGGACGCCGCAGGCGGTGGTGTTCACGGTGCTGTTCGGCGCGAGCGCGGTCGGGCTCGCCAGGCTCCTGCCGATGGTCTGGGGAAGCGGCCAGGAGGAATCATGAGCCCGTCGGATCCCGCGCCGGAGCGCATTCCCACGCAGGTCTTCGCCGACGCGGAGACCGCGAGCGCCGCCGTCGCGCGGGAGATCGCGGCGCTGATCCGCGAGCGCGCCTCGCTCGACCGGCCCTGCGTGCTCGGGCTCCCCACCGGCGCGACCCCCATCGGCGTCTACGCGGAGCTGGTCCGCCTGCACCGGGACGAGCAGCTCTCCTTCGCGAACGTCACGACGTTCAACCTCGACGAGTACTTCCCGATCGCGCCCGACGAGCTGCAGAGCTACCACCGCTTCATGCGGGAACACCTGTTCGACCATGTGGACATCGACCCGCGCCGCGTGCACATCCCCGACGGCACCGTGCCGCCGGACCGCGTCCACGAATACGCGCGCCGCTACGAGGAGGCCATCGGCGACGCGGGCGGGCTCGACCTCCAGCTGCTCGGCATCGGGCGCACCGGCCACATCGGCTTCAACGAGCCCGGCTCGGCGCGGGACAGCGTGACGCGCCTCATCACGCTGGACCGCGTCACGCGCCGCGACGCGGCGTCCGACTTCTTCGGGCTCGAGCTGGTGCCGCGGCGCGCCATCACGATGGGCGTCGGCACGATCCTCCAGGCGCGGCGCGTCGTCCTGCTCGCGTTCGGCGAGCACAAGGCCGCCATCGTGGCGCAGGCCGTCGAGGGCCCGGTGACGCCACACGTCGCCGCCAGCTTCCTCCAGGAGCATCCCAACGCCGCGATCGTCCTCGACGAGGCGGCCGCCGCCGACCTCACGCGCTTCAGGAGCCCCTGGCTCCTGGGTCCCGTCGCGTGGGACGACGCGCTGATCCGCAAGGCGGTGATCTGGCTGGCGCGCAAGCTCGACAAGCCGATCCTGAAGCTCACCGAGGAGGAGTACAACGAGGCCGGGCTCCAGGACCTCGTGGCCGAGCGCGGCCCGGCGTACGACATCAACGTGGACGTCTTCCGGGACCGGGCGGAGACGATCACCGGCTGGCCTGGCGGCAAGCCCGCAGCGATGAAGCGTCCGGGGGACATACCGCGGACGACCGACGACGTCTTCCCGAAGCGCGTGGTCGTCTTCTCTCCCCACCCGGACGACGACGTGCTCTCGATGGGCGGGACGCTGATCCGGCTGCAGGAGCACGGGCACGAGGTACACGTCGCCTACCAGACGTCCGGGAATCTCGCGGTGTTCGACGCCGACGCGGTCCGCTTCGCGCAGTTCGCGCTCGACTTCAACCGTGTCTTCGGCCTCGACCCGGTGGAGGCGGCGCGGATCGAGCGTCACATCGAGGACCAGCTCAAGGCGAAGCGCCCGGGGCAGATCGACACGCCCGAGGTGCGCCGCATCAAGGCGCTGATCCGGCGCGGCGAGGCGCGCGCCGCGGGCCGCGCCTGCGGGATCCCCGCCGAGCATCTGCACTTCCTCGACCTTCCCTTTTACGAGACCGGCACCGTGCGAAAGCTCCCGCCCGGGGACGAGGACGTGGCGCGCGTGGTCGAGGTCCTCGAGCGCGTGAAACCACACCAGATCTATGCGGCCGGCGACCTCACCGACCCGCACGGCACCCACCGGCTCTGCTGGCGGACGCTGGTCCGCGCCTTCGAGCGCGTGAAGCGGCAGAAGTGGTGGGGCGGCTGCGAGGTGTGGCTGTACCGCGGGGCGTGGCAGGAATGGGAGCCGGAGCGGATCGACATGGCCGTGCCGCTGAGCCCGGCCGAGGTCGTGAAGAAGCGGGACGCGATCTTCAAGCACCAGTCGCAGAAGGACCGGGCGATGTTCCCCGGGCCCGACGAGCGGGAGTTTTGGCAACGGGCCGAGGTTCGCAACCAGGAGGCGGCCCGGATCTATGACAAGCTGGGGCTGGCGGAGTACGAGGCGATCGAGGGCTTCGTGCGCTGGAAGGCGGCGGGGGCGTAGGGCGACGGCCCACCGTCAGCGCGGGCCCGGATCGTTCCAGGTGGGCGGCGGCGCGGCGCCGGTGGCGAAGGCGGCCAGGCGCCGGATGCGGGGCGTGGCGGCCGAGCGCGTCACCTCGAACCGAATCGCGTCCGCGGTCGTCGGCGGCACCGGCTGGATGCGCTTGTGGCCGACTGCCGTGCCGCCCCCGAGGCTCACCCAGGCGCCGTTGCTTCGCCCGCTCAGCTGGTACTCTCGCACGCGCTCCCCGCCGCGCAGGTCCTCCGCAATCTCCACGTGATCCACCAGCGTCGGCGCGGCGAGGTGCAGGACGACTTCCGTTCCCTGGCCGTGCGCTTCGCCCAGGCTCGTGCCGAACCGCCGGCGGATCTCGTCCCCGAACTCCTTCGCGCGCGCCGCGTCCGCCGCCGCGATGTGGCCAGTCCGGTCGGGCGGGATGTTGAGCAGCAGCTGCGCTCCCCGACCTACCGAGCGGTAGTAGATCTCGAACAGCTGATCCGTAGTCAGGAGGTTCCGCTCGTCGGTCGCGCTCCAGAACCAGTTCGGGCGCCGGATCGAGACGTCCACTTCGTTCGGCAGCCAGGCGTCGCCGTCCGGATCCGAGTCCTTCGCGGTCGCCTCGCCCGTCGCGGCCGAGCGGCGCGGGAGAGCGTTCCAGCAGGGGTACGGCGCGAAGCCGTCCTCGTTCCCCACCCAGCGGATCGACGCACACGGCCCCTGGAAGATGGCGGCGTGCGGCGCATGCATGCGCACGATGTCGCAGACCGGCACGACGATGCTCCCGTCGAACCAGATCTCGACCATCTCCCCGTAGCGCGTCAGCAGCTCGGTGAGCTGCCGCCGATAGAGCCGGTTGTACGCCCGCTGCTTCTCGGGGGTGTCGCACCTGCCGCCTCCGCCGGAGCCGAAGTGGTCGTCCCGCGGAGAGCAGTACACGCCGAGCCCCAGCCCGTACTTGCGGCACGACGCCGAAACTTCCGCCATCACGTCCCCGCGGCCGCCCTTCCACGGCGTGTTGCGGATCGAGTACTCCGTCGTCTCGGTCTGCCACATGCAGAAGCCGCCCTGGTGCTTGGCGACCATCACCACGTACCTCGCTCCGAGGTCGCGAGCGACGCGGGCCCACTGGTCGGTGTCGACGTCCGGGCTGATGGCCGCGAGCGGGGTCGAGCGGTCGTCGTACTCCCGGTCCTGCCAGGTGTTGGGGGCGAAGTGGAGAAACAGCCCGACCTCCAGATCGGCCCAGTGAAGCTGGTTGGCAGTCGGCAGGGCGCGGTTGGCAAGGACAGGCGCACCACGTGCCAGGACAGGCAGCACCGCGCCGGCGGCCAGGACCGATGAGACGAACTCTCGGCGGCGGATCATGACCCCGAAGATACGGCGGCGAGCGCAGGCCGCACTACCGCCCTCCGCCGGACGGCGGTTACTTCCCGAGCGTGGACCAGCGCGCGCG
>DATKLR010000059.1:0-4096 GCA_035542295.1 Gemmatimonadales bacterium
GCAACGGCGCCGAGGCGCTGCAGCTGCTGGACGGCTCGATCGGGCTGGTCATCACCGACTGGAACATGCCGGTGATGGGCGGCCTGGACCTGGTGAAGCAGCTGCGCGGCCGGCTGGAGACGGCGGCGCTGCCGATCCTGATGGTGACGACGCGGAGCGTGCGGGACGACATCCTTCAGGCGCTGCAGGCCGGGATCTCCAGCTACATCGTCAAGCCGTTCACGCCCCAGGTGCTGAAGGAGAAGATCGACCAGATGCTGGCCGGGACGCCTCCAGCAGCATGAGCTCGGACGACCGTGGAGGCCCCGTGATCGAGCGGACCCGTTTCGCGTCCTTTCTGGCTGAACTGGAGAACACGCTCAGCCTGATGCATCAACTCGTGAGCGGCGTGCGGTCGATGGACGGCGACGGCCCGGAGTTGGCGCGGGTGATGGCCATCGCGGAATCGCTGTATCAGCAGCAGCCGGCGCTGCGCGAGCTGCCGCTGGCGCTCCACGAGGCGTACGGGGCGATCACGAGCGCGCTGGGCGACATCCGGGTGAGCCGCGACACCATCCAGTCGCACGCGCTCGATCGGCTGCAGCGGACCCATGAGCGGCTGGCCGAGGTGACGTCGGCGACGGAATCGGCGACGACGGCACTGCTCGACGGCCTCGACCGGTCGCTCGCCAGGATCGACTGCCTGGAGCAGGTCTCGCTTGAGGCCGGCGGCGGCGCGGACGTGCGCGCCCTCGCGCAGGAGCTGCGCGACGAGATGAACAAGCTGTTCGGCGTGCTTCAGTTCCAGGACATCACGGCCCAGCAGCTGGGCGCCGCCGGCGATCTGCTGAGCGGGGTGGAGCAGCGCCTGCAGGGCGTCGCCGCGCTGCTCGAGCCGGAGCGGCTCCCCGGCGTGCGGCCGTCGCTCGACCCCGAGCCGGCGCGCCAGGGCCCGGTGGTGTACGACGAGCGTGCCTCCACGCACGGCGTCGAGGCCCGCCAGGAACTGGTGGACACGATCCTGGCCGAGGCGGCGCGGACGCCGCTAGGGCAGCCCGCGCCGCAGGTGGGATAGACGTGAGCGCTGCTGCGGGGCACACGCTCGCGCACGCGCCGGAGCCCCGGGCGGGCCCGGCGCGAGACGTGGCGCCCGCCGAGGCGGAGCGGGAGAAACTCGACGTCATCGGCCGGATCTCGAGCAGCGTCGTCCACGATCTGAAGAACCCCCTCGCGACGATCGTCGCCACCACGCAGTCGCTGTTGACGTTCTGGGCGCTGCCGGGCGGGCCGCTGCATCGTTCGAGCGGCCGCACGGGCCAACGCGCCCTGACCGCGGCGCACTTGAAGCAGTTGCGCGAGGACGTCGAGCTGATCCTCGGCGAGGCGTGGCGCGCGAGCGACATCGTCGGCAACCTGCTGAGCTTCGTGCGCCGCCAGTCCACCACGTTGGAGGCGGTCTCCGTGGTGGACGTGCTGCGGCGCGCGGCGCTGCTGTTCGGGCACGACCTCGAGGTGCAGGACGTGCGCCTGGTGGTGTCGACGCTGCCCCACGTCACGCCCGACGGCGGGCCGTGGGTGCTCGGCAACGACAACCAACTCCTCCAGGTGCTCGCGAACCTGATCACCAACGCACAGCAGGCGCTCGTCGCGTACCGGGGTGGCGGCACCATCACCTTGGGATGCAGCGTGAGCGGCGACGCGGTGGAGGTCGCGGTGGAGGACGACGGGCCCGGCATTCCGCAGGACCAGCGCGAAACCGTTTTCCAGGCCTTCTACACCACCAAGCCGCCCGGTCAGGGCACGGGTCTGGGTCTCTCAATCTCGGCCGACATCGTCGCGGGGCACGGCGGGACGCTGCGGGTCGAGGACGGCGCCGCGGGCGGGGCGCGGTTTGTGATGCAGCTGCCGCGGCTGTCGGAGGGGGCGGCCACCGCTGCGGCCGCACGGGCCGGTGCGCTGAAGCCCGCCGCGGCGCCGGCCGTGGACCACGGCCAAGCGCCGCGCGTGCTGCTGGTGGACGACGAGACCGGCCTGCGCCGCATCGTGGCCCGGTACCTGCGTCGCTTCGGATTCCGCGTGGAGGAGGCCACGACCGGGCTGGCCGCAGCGGCGGCGCTGATGTCGGGGAGCTACGACGCGATCATCTCGGACATGCGGATGCCCGGCTTCAGCGGCAAGCAGCTCTTCGAACTGGTGCAGCGCGAGCGTCCCGAGCTGATCCCGCGCTTCGTCCTCATGAGCGGCGATTTGATGCGGCAGGAGACCCGGCGGTTCGTCGAGCAGACGGGCTGCCTGTCGCTCGAGAAGCCGTATGAGCTGAACGATCTCGTCGCGCTGCTGCAGCGCGTCTGCCGTCCGACGACCGCCCGCGCGGCCGCGGACTGAGCGGACCCATGGCGAGCGCGGTACGCACGGTGGTTGCCCTCGGCGACGAGGCCCTTGCCGCCGTCGTCGCCGACGTCCTCGAGCACCGGCGGCACCGCTGGCGCCGCGCCGCCGATGCCGACACCGCCGTGGCCCTCGCGGCGGCCGAGCCGCTCGATCTCGCGATCCTCGAGCAGGTAGGGAACCTCTCGTTCACGGCCGACACGCTGCGGCGCCTTCGACAGCGCCAGCGCAACCCGCGTCTCACCGTGCTGGTGGCCGTGCCCGATCCGCGGCCCGAGATCGTCCAGGCGGTGCTCGAGGCGGGCGCGGACGATTTCCTGGCGCCGCCGCACAAGGTCGGGGACGTGGAGGCGCGGGTCGCCGTCACGGAGCGGTGGGCGCTGAGCTGGCGGCGCGGCGGCAAGGGGTTCGACGCCGGGGCGGGGCGCCTCCGGGAATCGCAGCTCCGCGAGACCATCAAGATGGAGGCGCTCGCAGACCTCTCGACGGGGATCGCGAACGACTTCAACAACGCGCTCGCGGCGATCAGCGGCAGCCTGGAGTTGGCATGGATGTACCTCGAGCCGGGTCAGGCCGCGGCGCGGCAGGAGCTGGCCGTGGCGCGTGGCGCCGCGCATCGCGCGGCGCGCCTGGTGCGGCGCCTGTACGCCTGCTCCCACCCCGCGCCGAGCGTGCGGCGGCCGGTGGACCCGGGCGCGATCGTGTGCGCTGCAGTCGACCTGCTGCGCTGCGAGTTCGAGAGCTGGATCGCCGTCGAGGCGGCGCTCGACCACGGCGACTGGAGCGTGTCGGCCGACTTCGAGCAGATCTGCGACCTCCTCCTCAATCTCGGCTACAACGCGCGCGACGCGATGCCCGACGGCGGGGTGCTCCGCTTCGCGACGGCCCGCGTGCAGGCGGACGAGGAGTCCGGCGCGCCCGCGGGCCTCGCCGGCTCGCGGGAGTTCGTGCGCATCGACGTGAGCGACACCGGCACCGGCATCCCGCACGGGGTGCTGCCGCACATCTTCGAGCCGTTCTTCACCACCAAGCGCTCGGGCCGGGGCGCGGGCCTCGGCCTCGCGATGGTGTACGGCGTGCTGCGCCAGCACCTGGGCGGCGTAACCGTCGAAACGACGCTCGGCGAGGGCACCACCTTCCACATCTTCCTGCCGCGGAGCGACGAGGAATCGGACGCGACGCCCGCGACCCCCGAGACCATGCCCCGCGGGACCGGCGAGACCGTGCTGGTCGTGGACGACGAGGTGGATCTGCGCCACGCGATGCGCGAGGCCCTCGAGCAACTGCACTACACCGTGCTTGAGGCCCGCGACGGCGACGAGGGCCTCGAAGTACTGCGGCACGCCGGCGACGAGGTGAGACTGGTGCTCCTCGACGTCGTCATGCCCCGGCACTCGGGTTGGGATGCGTTGGCCGCCATGCGATTGGACCGGCCGGCTGTCCGCGTCATCATGACCAGCGGCACCCTGCCGCCGGGCGCAGCGAGCCCCGACGGCCACGAGGTCCAGGGGCTGCTGCGCAAGCCATTCTCCCTGGCCGAGTTAGCTCGCGAGGTCCGCCGCGTGCTCGACTCGCCGGACTGAACCCGGTCGGGCTGGGCCGGTCTAGGGAGCTTGGCCAGCGCGGCCACAGGCATATTCGGGAGCGACGGACGGGCTGCGGCAGGCGGCGCGCCCGGCCGCACTCTGCGGAGGACACCATGCAGATTCGGATGCGGCGCAGCGTGTTC
>DATKLR010000060.1:0-2258 GCA_035542295.1 Gemmatimonadales bacterium
CGCCGCCGCTTCGACCGCTTCGAAGATCTGCAGGTAGCCGGTGCAGCGGCACAGGTTGCCGGACAGCGCCTCCGCGATCTGCTCGCGCGTGGGATGCGGGTTGCGGTCGAGCAGCGCCTGCGCCGTGACCAGGATGCCCGGCGTGCAGTAGCCGCACTGGGCCGCCCCCTTGTCGGCGAACGCCGCCTGCAGGGGCGAGAGCCTGGGCCCGTCCGCGAGCCCCTCGACGGTCGTGACGCTCGCGCCGTCGCACTCGACGCCCAGCACGAGGCAGGACAGCACCGGCCGCCCGTCCAGCAGGACGGCGCACGCGCCGCATTCGCCGAGCTCGCAGCCGTGCTTGGTGCCCGTCAGCGCGCAATCCTCGCGCAGCACCTCCAGCAGCGACTTGTAGCCGGCGAAGACGACGTCCCGCTCCTCGCCGTTGATCGTGAGCCGGATGCGCGCGTTGCGCGTCGCATCCGTGCGTCCGTGGCGCGGTGCGTCCGTGCGTCTGCTCACTTCCGGAGTCCTCTGACCAGGTAGGCGGCGAAGGCGTCGGCGACGGTCGCGGGCGGCTGCTCGCCCCCGGGACGGTACCAGCGCGCTGTCCAGTTGAGCGCGCCCAGGAGCGCGCGGGTCACGAGCCTCGGGTCGCACGGCACGAAGGCGCCGGTACGCACGCCTCGCTCGACGATCTCCCGCACGGCGCGCTCGTAGCGGTCCCGCTTGGCGACGATCTTCGCCTTGAGCGGCGCCGGCAGCGCGTCCACCTCGGTGTGGGCGGCGGCGCCGTCGAGCTCGTCGAGCATGCACGCCAGATGGGCGCGGATCACGCGCTCCAGCCGCCGGTCCGGACCGAGCCGCGCCGGAAGCGGCCCGCGCATCGCCGCCAGCATCCGGTCGAGCGAGTGGTTCTGGCAGAAGTACAGCAGCTCGTGCTTGCTGGCGAAGTAGTAATAGAGGTTGCCGGGAGACAGGTCGGCCTCGCGGGCGATCTCCCGCATGCCGGTCGCGGCGAACCCGCGCCGGCGGAAGACCCGGGCCGCCGCCCGCAGGATGCCCTGGCGCATCGCCAGCGCCTTCTTCTCGCGGCGGCCGCCCCGGCGCGCCGCGGCGGGCCGAGAAGCAGAACGGCGGTTCAAATTCCGAACCACCGTTCAATTCTGCTCGGGATCCGCCGCGGCGTCAAGCCGTCACGCCGTCACGCCGGAGGCGCCTTGGCCGCCTCGATCTCCTCCGCGGCCTTCTTCAGGATCTCCAGGATCTTCCGGACCCGTGGATCGTTCGGGCCCGCCCGCCACGCCTCCACGAACGACAGCCGCGCCAGTCGCGCGAACGTCTCCGACAGCTCCCCCATCGCCCCGCCCGCGAACCCACGGACGGCGCCGCCCACCCGCTCGAGAATCTCATCGAGCACGTCGCGGTGCTGCTCGAGGAACGCCTCCCCCTCCGGCGTGATGTGGTAGACCTTCTTCCCCTCGGCCTCCACCGCCCGCACGTACCCTTGGTCCTCCAGCAGCTGCAGGGTCGGGTAGACGGTCCCCGCCGACGGCGTGTACCAGCCACCCAGCTTCTCCTCCAGCGCCTTGATGACCTCGTAGCCGTGCCGCGGCTTCTCCTTCAGCAGGCGCAGGATCACATACTTGACCTCGCCAGACTCGAACATCTGCTGGCGCCAGCGCCGGCCTCCCTGGTGACGGCCACGCCCCTCCGGCCCGCAGAACGCCCACGCCCTCGGGCCGAATCCGCCGGCGAAGAACCGACCGAACGGCCAATCGTCCTTCTCATTGTCCCGTGCCATCTTACCCCTCCGTGTTCGCCGATACATCGTAAGTCATATCGTACGATATAACGTACGTTATTGCGTACGATATAGCAAGGGCCACAGCCCAGACAGTTGCGAGAGGGGAGTTCCGAGGGGCGGGTGAGGCGGACTCCATCTTGCACGCCCAAAAGCCGCGCGGCAGCCCGGGGACGAGCTGCCGCGCCTGCGCCTGAATGGAGGTCCCGCTAGCCCACCGTCCAGGGCCAGGGCCAGCCGGTCCGGGCCATGATCCAGAGCATCGCACCGGCCAGTGTGATGTTCTTCCAGAACTGGGCTTCCTGCCCCGCACGCGCCATCGGATCCGTCTCGGCCCAGTACCGGTGCATCGTGAACGCCGCGACCACGAGGAAGACGAAGAGCAGCGTCGCCCCGATGCGGGGATGAAAGCCGAGCAGGATGCTCAATCCGCCCAGCAGCAGCATCAGCCCGCTCACGATCACGGCAGTCTGCG
>DATKLR010000061.1:0-2932 GCA_035542295.1 Gemmatimonadales bacterium
TGGAGCAGCAGGCGCAGGCGGGCGCCGACGCGCTGCAGCTGTTCGACTCCTGGGTCGGGTGCCTCTCGGTGGACGACTACCGGGAGTACGTGCTGCCGCACACGAAGCGCGCGCTCGAGCTGGCGGCGGCGAGCGGCGTACCGATCATCCACTTCGGAACCGACACCGCGTCGCTGCTCGAGCCGATGACCGAGGCGGGTGGCGACGTCATCGGCGTGGACTGGCGGATCCCCCTCGACGAGGCGTGGGCCCGCATCGGAGAGCGGGGGATCCAGGGGAACCTCGATCCTGCCGTGCTGCTGGGCCCCAGGGCCGAGATCGAGCGCCGCGTGAAGGAGATCCTGCGCCGCGCCGCCAGGCAGCCCGGCCACGTCTTCAACCTTGGCCACGGCATCCTCCCCGGCACGCCGGTCGAGAACGTGAAGGCCGTCGTGGACATGGTGCACGCGGCGTGAGCACCCATAAGTCGGAGGAGCTGTTCCGCGCCGCGCAGGCGCTGCTGCCCGGCGGAGTGGACAGCCCGGTGCGCGCGTTCCGGAGCGTCGGCGGCACGCCGCGGTTCATCGCGCGCGGCGAGGGCCCCTTCCTCGTGGACGCGGACCGCAACCGCCTGGTGGACTTCGTCCTCGCCTGGGGCCCCCTCATCCTCGGCCACGCCCATCCGGACGTGGTGAAGGCGGTCGGGGCGGCGCTGGCGAAGGGCACCGCCTTCGGCGCACCGACCGAGGCGGAGTCGGAGCTGGCGAAGCGCGTGATCAAGGCCTTCCCCTCGATCGGGATGGTCCGATTCGTCAGCTCGGGGACCGAGGCGACGATGAGCGCGCTCAGGCTGGCGCGCGCGTTCACGGGCCGCGCGAAGATCGTGAAGTTCGACGGCTGCTACCACGGCCACGCCGACGCGCTCCTGGTCAAGGCGGGCTCCGGCGTCGCGACGCTGGGGCTCCCCGACTCGCCGGGCGTGCCGGAGGGCGCGGCGAAGGACACGCTGGTCGCGCCGTACAACGATCTCCAGGCGGTGGAGCGGTTGTGCGACGCCAACCACGGGAGCCTGGCCGCCATCATCGTCGAGCCGGTGGCGGGCAACATGGGCGTGGTGCCGCCCGCCGAGGGATTCCTGCAGGGGCTGCGCGAGCTGGCGGCCGCCGCGGGTGCGCTGCTGATCTTCGACGAAGTGATGACCGGGTGGCGCGTGCATCCGGCCGGCGCGCAGGTGCTCTACGGCGTGCAGCCGGACCTGACCTGCCTGGGGAAGGTGATCGGAGGCGGCTTGCCGGTGGGCGCCTACGGCGGGCGGCGCGAGCTGATGGAGATGGTCGCGCCAGCGGGCCCGGTCTATCAGGCGGGGACGCTGTCAGGCAATCCGCTGGCGATGGCGGCGGGGATCGCGACGCTGGACACGCTGGCGGTGGGCGGCGCCTGGCACAAGGCGGAGGCGGCCGCCGCGGCCGCGGCGAAGGCGCTCGCCGACGCGGCGCAGGCGGCCGGGGCGCCGCTGGTGGTGCAGCGGGTCGGGACGATGTTCACGCCGTTCTTCACCGACCGGCCGGTCACCGACTTCGCCACGGCGAAGACGTCGGATACCAAGCTGCACGCCTCGTTTTTCCACGCGATGCTCGACGCGGGCGTCTACCTCCCGCCCTCGCAGTTCGAGGCGGCCTTCACCTCCGTCGTGCACGGCGCGGCGGAGATCGAGCAGCTCGCGGCGGGCGCCGAGCGCGCGCTCGCCGCGTCGGGATTTCCGGTCAAGCGCGCGGCCGCCCGCCGTTGACCCGGATCACGCGCGTGAAGGTGGGGAGCCGCGCCAGCGCCCTGGCGCTGCGCCAGGCCGAGATGGCCGTCGCGTCGCTGAAGCGTGCCAACCCGGGCGTCACCTTCCAGGTGGTGCAGTTCACGACCAGGGGCGACCGGGACCTGGAGCACCCGTTGCCCGAGATCGGCGGGAAGGGCGTGTTCACGGAGGAGCTGGAGCGCTCGCTTCTCTCGGGCGAGATCGCGGTGGCCGTGCACAGCCTAAAGGATCTGCCAACCGCGCAGAGCCCCGGCCTGGTGGTCGCGGCGGTGCTGGAGCGGGCCGATCCCGGCGACGTGCTGGTCTCGCGTTCCGGGAAGACGCTCGCCGACCTGCCCCCCTCGCCGGCCATCGGGACGTCGAGCACGCGGCGCGCGGCGCAGATCGCGGCGCTCCGTCCAGACGTCCGGCTGCTCGAGCTGAGGGGCAACGTGCCCACGCGCGTCAAGAAGGCGCTGGCCGCCGACGGGCCGTACGACGCCATCGTGCTGGCAGCCGCGGGCCTCGACCGTTTGAGGCTCGCGCCCGCGATCAGCGAGCGCTTCTCACCCGACCGCCTGCTTCCCGCGCCCGGCCAGGGCGCCATCGCGCTGCAGTGCCGCGCCAGGGATCCGGTCGCAAGACTCGTGGCCAAGGTTAATCACGACGCCACCTGGGCGGCGGTGACGGCGGAGCGCGCCTTTCTGGCGGGGCTCGAGGGCGGCTGCGCCGCGCCCGTCGCGGCCTACGCGCAGATCGAGCGCGGCAAGCTGATCCTGCAGGGACTGGTGGCTTCGGGGGATGGCAAGAAGGTCCTGCGATTCGAGACTACCGGTGCGCCGTCCGCCGCCGAGCAGCTCGGCCGCGCGCTGGCCGAGCAAGCCCTCGCCGCCGGCGCCGCGGAGCTGATGCCCGGCTGACCCTCTGAGCGCCTGACGGAGCCGAAGTAGCCTGTCAGCGGCGCCGTCGCGCAGGCGTCACGGGCCGGACACGAGCACCGGGGTCGCGCTGACCCACGTCAACCAGGTCGAGCTGTTGCCCAACTCGCCTTCGCTGTTGTCCCCCCAACAGTAAGCCGCGCCGCTGGTCGTCAGCCCACATGTGTGCAAGTACCCGGCGCTCACGGTCGTAAACGTGAGCCCACCAGACACCGGCACAGGCGTC
>DATKLR010000062.1:0-2808 GCA_035542295.1 Gemmatimonadales bacterium
TGACGCTGCAGCTGTTCGTGCAGCCGCTGATCGCCAGCGGGCAGTACACCCGGTTCAAGGAGTTCGATCGCCCGCGGTCCACCGACCGCAGCGTATACGGGGTGGACAAGGGCACGATCACCTACGCCGGCGGCACCTACACCGTGGATCCCGACGGCGCGGGGACGGCGGCGCCGTTCAGCTTCGGCGACCCGAACTTCACCTTCCGGTCCCTGCGCGGCAGCGCGGTCCTCCGGTGGGAATACCTGCCGGGCTCGACGGTCTACTTCGTCTGGACCCAGACGCGGAGCGCGGACGACCCCTTCGGCAATCTGGTGCCCGCACGCGACATCAAGGGACTCGTCGGGCCGGCGCCGGAGAACATCTTCTTGATCAAGTTCTCATACTGGCTTGGGCTCTAACAGTTGCTAGTTGCGCAGACGCCAAGTTGTCAGTGACTTGACTCGCGGGACGTGATTTCCGTATAACCCCGCCATGCCTGCGTCCGTCCTGGGGGCCGTGCGCCCCGTGTTCCGCGCGCTCGCGTGCACGTTCGTGCCCGAGGCCGGCGAGCTCGACCAGCGCGCGTGGGACGAGGCGGACGCGATCGTCGAGAGGTTCCTCGCGACCAAGCCCGAGGGCATCCGCCGCCAGGTCGTGGTCCTGATCCGCCTGCTGAACCTGCTCCCGCTGCTGCGCTGGGGACGCCCCTTCACCGCCCTGGACGCCGAGCGGCGGCTCCGCTTCCTCGCCGCGCTCCAGGACGCGCCCCTGCTCCTGCTCAGGCGCGGGGTGTGGGGCCTCCGGTCGATCGCCTTCATGGGCTACTACGGCCGCGCGGAGGCCGGCGCCGCGATCGGCTACCGGGCCGACAAGCGCGGCTGGGAGGCGAAGTGATCGAGCGCGAGTACGACGTCGTCGTGATCGGCTCGGGCGCCGGGGGCGGCACGGTCGCACAGGAGCTGTCCCCACTGGTCAGCGACGGCGTGCGCATCGCCGTGCTGGAGCAGGGCCCGCGCCTCGCCGACGAGGAGTTCACGGGCCGCGAGCTGGAGATGGCCGACGCGCTCTACGAGGACGGAGGCGGCTTCCTCACCGCCGACGGCACGATGACGCTCGCCTTCGGCCGCGCGTACGGCGGCTCCACCGTGGTCTACACCGGCACCTCCCTGGTCGCACCGTCGCGCGTGATCAACCGGTGGGCCGTGCCGGGCGTCGAGCCTCACGACCTCGCGCGCCGCTCCGCCAAGTTCGCCGCGCAGAACAACGTTCACCCCCTCGCCCCCGACCTGATCAACGACAACAACCGGCTGTTCGTGGAAGGGTGCGACAAGCTGGGCTGGAAGGCGGAGCAGTTCCCCCTCAACGTCCGCGGGTGCCGCGGCTCGAGCCTCTGCAACCTCGGCTGCCCCAACGCAGCGAAGATGGGCACCGCCCGCGTCCAGTTGCCGGTTGCGCAGTCGAAAGGCGTGCAGATCGTGACCCGAGCGGAGGTCCTGAGGATCGGGGATCACGCACTCTCCGTCGTGGTTCGTGCCAAGAAGCCAGGCGAGAAGGGAGCAGCGTCCGAGTGGGAGCCGGGGGAGTACCGCGTCCGCGCGAAGGTCGTCGTGGCGGCGGCCGGCGCGGTCGGATCCCCTGCCCTGCTGCTGCGCTCCGGCTTCGGCCGTGGCCTCCCGGCGCTGGGCACCGGCTTCACCTGCCACCCCGCCCACATCCTGGTCGGCGAGCACGAGCGTCCCATCACCAACGACGTGGGGCATCCCAAGAGCTACTTCCTCGACCGCGCGGCCGACGAGCATTTCGTGCTCGAGACCTGCATGTACTTCCCGTTCACCACGGCGAAGAACCTCACCGGCTTCGGCCCCGATCACAGCGCACTGATGCGCGCCTTCCCGCGTCTCCAGATGATCCTGGTCCTCGCCTGCGACAAGGCGGTCCCGGGCAACCGGGTGTCGGTGGACCGGGAGGGGCGTCCGGTCGTCCACTACACCTTCATGCCCGACACCATCGAGGCGATGGTGCGCGCGACCCGCGCCTCGGCGAAGATCTTCTTCGCCGCCGGCGCGGTGCGCGTGCACGCGCCCTCGGCCGATCCGCCGCTGATCGAGCGGCGCGACGCCGGTCGGGTCGACGAGCTCATCGATGCCGCGCACTTCCTCCCCGGCAAGGTGTCGGTAAGCGCGGCGCATCTGATGGGCGGCTGCGCGATGGGGCGCGATCCGTCGGGCTCCGTCACCGACGGCTGGGGTCGCGTGCACGACGTCCCCTGGCTGCGCATCGCCGACGCGAGCCTGTTCCCCGACTCGCTGGAGATCAACCCGTACCTCACGATCATGGCGCTCGCCGACCGCGTGGCCGAAGGCATCCGCATGGAGGCGCGCGAGCTGCTCGCCGCGGGGGCGGCGGGGGCGGCGGGGACGGCGTGAAGCTCGGCGGCGGCGCGATCGTGGTGCGCGCCCTCGAGGACGAGGGCGTCGGCTTCGCCTTCGGCATCCCGGGCACCCACAACATCGAGCTGTACGACGCCCTGGCGGAGTCGGCCAAGATCCGCACCGTGCCGGTCACCGACGAGCAGAGCGCGAGCTTCATGGCGGACGCCGTCTGGCGCGCCTCTGGTGCGCTGGCCTGCGCGAACGTGGTGCCGGGCGCCGGCCTCACCCACGCGATGAGCGGGATCGGCGAGGCCTGGCTCGACAACGTGCCGATGCTGGTCCTGGGCTGCGGCATCCGCCGCGACACCGGGAAGGCTTTCCAGCTTCACGACGTGGATCAGATCGCGATGGTGCAGGCGGTGACCAAGGCGCAGTTCCGGCCGCAGGACGGCGT
>DATKLR010000063.1:0-5657 GCA_035542295.1 Gemmatimonadales bacterium
GCCGTTCCGCATCGCCTCCGGCCCCAACGTGGACGACGACGCCTGGACGGACACGATGATGCGCGAGGCCGGCTCGAGGATCGACGGCCTCGACATGCACTACTACACGGTGGTCGGCACCTGGGCGCACAAGGGCTCGGCCACGGACTTCGGCGAGCGCGAGTGGTTCGTGGGGATGCAGAAGGCCCTGCGCATGGACACGCTGATCTCGCGCCATTCGACCATCATGGATCGGTACGACCCCGAGAAGCGCGTGTGGCTCATCGTGGGCGAATGGGGCATGTGGCACGACCCGGAGCCGGGGTCCACGCCGGGCTTCCTCTACCAGCAGAACACGCTGCGCGACGCCGTGGTCGCCGGCCTGCACCTCAACATCTTCAACAGCCACGCGGACCGGGTGCGCATGGCCAACATCGCGCAGACCGTCAACGTGCTGCAGTCGATGATCCTGACGCAGGGCGATCAGATGATCCTCACGCCCACGTACTGGGTCTTCGACCTGTACAAGGTGCACCAGGACGCGACGCTGCTCCCGCTGAACATCAAGTCGGACGCCTACACGTTCGACGGCCAGTCGGTACCGGCCGTCAGCGCCTCCGCCTCGAAGGACAAGGACGGGCGGATCCACGTCACGCTCGTGAACCTGGACCCCGACCGCGGCCGCACGGTGCAGGTGGACATCCGCGGGCAGCAGGTCTCCAGCGTCAGCGCGCGCCTGCTGACGGCGACGGCGATGAATGCCCACAACACCTTCGAGCAGCCGAACGCGGTCCAGCCCGTGGACTTCCAGGGGGCCAGGCTCTCCGGCGGCAACCTGGCGGTGGACCTGCCTTCCAAGTCGGTGGTCGTCGTCGAGTTGCACTGAGCGAGGCGTCGTCCCGCCCGGCTCGGCGCCTCCGAGGGAGGATCCTGTGACCGTGCATTCGTCCCGAGCGACCACGCTCGCGCCCACCGCACTGCTCTGCGTCCTGTTGTGGGGCTTCGGGGCTCCGGGAGCGCGCGCACAGGCCGCGCGGCTCGAGGCCACCGTCCGTGCCGACTCGACCCACGCCCCGATCTCGCCATACGTGTACGGCCAGTTCCTCGAGCACATCGGCGGGATCGTCAATCGCGGGCTGTGGGCGGAGATGCTGGACGACCGCAAGTTCTTTTCGCCCGTCGTCGCCGTTGAGTCGCTGCCGGCGCGCCGCGGCCCGGCGCCGCTGCGCCGGTGGACCGCGATCGGCCCGATCACCGCCATCAGCATGGATTCAGCGCGGGCGTTCACGGGCGCGCACAGCCCGCGCATCCCTTTGGACGCGTCCGAGCCGCGCGGCATCCGCCAGGCGGGCCTCGCGCTCGAGCGCGGGAAGGGGTACGTGGGGCGCGTGGTACTGGCCGCCGACTCCGGCGCGCACGTGACCGTGACGCTCGGGTGGGGCTCAGGTCCGGCCGGCCGGCAGACGGATACCATCGAAGTCCTGTCGCACGACTACGTGACCTATCCGCTGAGCTTCACGGCCGGGGCCGACGCCGCGGACGCGCAGCTCGAGATCACCGCCACCGGCGACGGGTCGGTATGGGTGGGCGCGGTCTCGCTGATGCCTGCCGACAACGTGGGAGGGTTCCGCCGGGAGGTGGTGGCCGCGCTCAGGTCACTGCGCTCGGGTGTGTACCGGTTCCCCGGCGGGAACTACGTGTCGGCCTTCGACTGGCGGAGCGCCATCGGCGACCGCGACCGCCGGCCGCCCATCTACGATCCCGTCTGGCACGCCGTCCAGCCCAACGACGTCGGCACCGACGAGTTCCTGACCCTCTGCGGCCTGCTCGGCGTGGAGCCGTACCTCACCGTCAACGCGGGGCTCGGCGACGCGCAGTCCGCGGCCGATCTCGTCGAATACACCAACGGGTCGGTGCTGACGCCGATGGGGCGGCTCCGCGCCCTCAACGGGCATCCCGAACCGTACGACGTGAAGTTCTGGGGCGTCGGCAACGAGGCCTGGGGCTCGTGGCAGTTCGGAGCGATGTCGCTCGATCAGTTCGTGCTCAAGAACAACGAGTTCGCCGACGCGATGCGCGCGGTGGATCCCCAGATCGTGCTGATCGCGAGCGGCGCGATGCCCGACGCGATGACGGGCTCCGGCGAATCGCAGAAGCGCACCGGCAAGATCATCCCCGAGGACCTCGGCCCGGCGGACTGGACCGGCGGGCTGCTGCTCCACGGCCTCGATCACATGGACATGATCTCGGAGCACTACTACTCGTACGCCAACCGGCGCTTCGACGTCACGACGGGCACGTCGGTGCCGCTCGATCCGAACGAGCCCCTCGTGGATTGGATGCGGCGCCCGGCCAACCACGTGCGGATCAAGGTCGAGGCGTACGAGCACTACCTCGAGCTGATCCCGGCCCTGCGCTCGAAGCCGGTGAGCATCGCGATGGACGAATGGGCCTACGCGGGGTCGCCGCCCAACGGATTCAGGGTGGTGCCGGCGTACGCGTGGGCGTTCCACGAGATGTTCCGCCACTCTGATCTGTACAAGCTGGCGGCCTTCACCTTCGCCACATCGCTGCTCAGCGCGAACCGCACGCAGGCGGTGCTCGATCCGGCCGGCCTCCTGTTCAAGCTGTACCGCGACCAGTTCGGCACCATTCCGGTGACCGTGACGGGGACCTCGCCGCAGCCCGCGCCCAAGTATCCGCCCGGAGGCGAGGAGCCGAAGGTCAACGCCGGGAGCCCGACGTATCCGCTGGACGTCGCGGCTGCCTGGACGGCCGACCGGACGGCGCTCACGATCGCGGTGATCAACCCGACCGAATCCGAGCAGGCGCTGGACCTGTCGTTCCAGGGCGTGCGGCTCGCCGGCGACGGGACACGCTGGCGGCTCGCGCCGCAGCGCCTCGACGCGCAGATCGTCGTCGGGCAGCCGTCGGAGGTCCAGGTCGAGGAAGCGCCGGTGACGCGCGTGCCGGCGCGCGTCACGTTCCCCCCGTTCAGCGTGACGCTGTATCGCCTGACCGTGAGGTAGGTATGAAGACCGCCATCCGCAGACTGCTGCTCGCGGCCGCACCGCTCTTCGCCTTCACGTCGCTGCATGCCCAGGTCGAGGCGAAGGCGGATCCGGTCGCGGACACCCGCAACGTGGTGATCGACGGCAACGTCCGTCTCACGCTGCTGACCCCGCAACTGATCCGCCTCGAGTGGACCGCGGACGGCCGCTTCGAGGACCGGGCCTCGCTCGTGTTCCTGAACCGGCGCACGCCGCCGGTCGCGTTCACGAAGCGGGAGGAGCACGGGTGGCTGGTGATCGCGACCGGGCAGCTGCAGCTCCGCTACCGCCGAGGCAGCGGCCGGTTCGCGCCGGAGAACCTGAGCATCGCGGTGAAGAACGCCGACTCGACGGTGACGTGGCGTCCCGGGGCGTCGGATACGGGGAACCTCAAGGGCACGACCCGCACGCTGGACGGCGCGCACGGCCCGGTGCCGCTCGAGAAGGGGCTGCTCTCGCGCGACGGCTGGGCGCTGGTGGACGACTCGGAGCGCCCGCTCTTCGACGCCAGTCCGTGGCCGTGGGTCGTGCAGCGTGTACCGGGTGAGCGGCAGGACTGGTACTTCTTCGGCTACGGCCACGACTACCGCGGTGCGCTGGCGGACTTCACGCGCGTGGCCGGGAAGATCCCGATGCCGCCGCGCTTCGCGTTCGGCGCGTGGTCGTCGCGCTACTGGGCCTACACGGATGCGGAGCTGCAGCGGCTGGTCGAGGATTTCCACCGCTATGACGTGCCGCTGGACGTGCTGGTCGTCGACATGGACTGGCACAACACCTTCGAGCTGCGCTGGGAGGGGCAGCCCAAGGACCAGGCGGGGCAGTCGCTGGGCTGGACCGGCTACACCTGGGATCGCGCCTACTTCCCCGATCCCGATGCGTTCCTCGCCTGGACCCAAGCGCAGGGGCTCAGGACCACGCTCAATCTGCACCCGGCCTCCGGCATCCAGCCGCACGAAGCGCAGTATCCGGCGATGGCGCGCGCCATGGGGATCGACCCGGCCACGAAGCGGTACGTGCCGTTCCAGATCGAGGACAAGCACTTCGCGGAGGCGTACTTCGCCAACGTGATCCACCCCCTGGAGCGGCAGGGCGTGGACTTCTGGTGGCTGGACTGGCAGCAGTGGGGCAACACGTCGGTCCCGGGCCTCAACCCCACGTGGTGGCTGAACTACGTCTTCTTCACCGATATGGAGCGGCAGGGCCTGCACCGGCCGCTCATCTACCACCGCTGGGGCGGCCTCGGCAACCACCGCTACGAGATCGGCTTCTCGGGGGACGTCATCTCCTCCTGGACGTCGCTGGCCTTCGAGACGTACTTCACGGCTACCGCGGCCAACGTCGGCTTCGGCTACTGGAGTCACGACATCGGCGGGCACATTCCGGGGCCCGTCGCGCCCGAGCTCTACACGCGCTGGATCCAGTTCGGGATCTTCAGCCCGATCCTGCGCACCCACACCACCAAGAACGCGAACGCGGAGCGCCGCATCTGGGCGTATCCTGCCGAGTTCGCGGACGTGATGCGGGACGCGTTCCAGCTCCGTTACGCGCTGATCCCCTACATCTACACGGCAGCGCGCCGCGCCTACGACAGCGGCGTGTCCGTGGTGCACCCGCTCTACTACGACTGGCCGGATGCGGAAGCGGCGTACGCGTTCCCCGACGAGTACGGGTTCGGCGCGGACCTGGTCGTGAGCCCCGTGGTCGCGCCCATGGACAGCGCCAGCGCGCTCGTGAGCCAGCGGCTCTGGCTCCCGCCGGGCGACTGGGTGGAGTGGTCCAGCGGCGCGCGGCTCACCGGTCCGCGGGTGCTGGAGCGGTCATTCGCGCTCGACGAGCTGCCGGTGTACGTGCGGGCCGGCGCGATCCTGCCGCTGCAGCCCAGCATGGAGCGCAGCGGCGAGCGGCCCGTCGATCCGCTCATCCTGGACGTGTTCCCGGGCGATTCCGGGAGCACGCGCGTGTACGAGGACGCGGGCGACTCGGAGGGATACCAGAGCGGCGCGTACACGTTCACGCCGGTGCGTGAGCGGAGGAACGGCGCCACCATCGCGCTCACGATCGCGCCGGTGGAGGGCTCCTTCCCCGGCATGCTGCAGGGGCGCGGGTACGAGGTGCGGCTCAAGCGGACGTGGCCGCCCGCGCGCGTGACCTGGCAGGGCGCGGACGTCCCGTACCGCTCAGACGGTGCCGCGCCCGGCTGGCGTTACGATGGGGACCGACTCACCACCATCGTCTCGCTGCCCAGGGCCGACGTCTCCACCATGAAGGAGCTGGTGGTGGAGCAGCCCGCCGGTACGGACGACGCGCTGCTGGACGGCGTACCCGGCCAGATGCTGCGGCTCAAGCGCGGCATGACCATGCTGGAGAGGCTTTGGCCGGCGGACTGGCCGTCCGATGCGTACGTCACGCTGGCGCAGACCGGGCGGCGCATCACGTTGCAGCCGGACTCGGCGGCGGTGGAGCTGCGGCGCTTCCGGGAGCAGCTGCCCGAGGTGCTGCGCGCGCTGCCGCAGATGAAGGGCGACACCGCGGTGATCCACCGGGTGCTGCGGCACCTGGGCCAGTGACGTCGCCACTGCTCTTCGCGTTGCTGCTGGCCGTGCAGCCGCCCGCCTCCGACGGCGTCGT
>DATKLR010000064.1:0-2766 GCA_035542295.1 Gemmatimonadales bacterium
ATGACGCTCAGCTCGATGCCGCCGCCCGGCTTGTCCAGAACCAGCACAGTGCGCTTCTCGCCGCTGGCCAGCGTGAACGACACGCGCGCGGTGGCGCCGTCCCAGCCCAGCGCATCCTCCGACGGCGTGCGCCAGACTCGCACATCCCAGGGGCCGACGGTGCTCTGGTAGAACGGATTCGCCAGCGGATCGCCGATGTGCACGCTGTCGTACAGGAACGGAATCTTCCAGCCGATCAGCGGCGGCGAGAGCCAATCGGGCTGCGTACGCGCCACCTGGATCTCTCCGGCGTTCGGCGCGAGGTGCAGCACGCGCACCTTGGTGGCGCCAGACGGGACCACCGCGTTGGTGTCGTCGAGCGTGGAGGCGGCGAGTGCGGCGCCCCACCGCAGGGCGGCGACGGTGACCACCGAGCCTTCGGCGGTCTTCACCTGCAGCCCGGACGTCGTCACGCCCGCGGCGCGCAGCGCAACCGTGTGGTTCCCCGCGCTCTGCAACACGGTGTCGAGGCTGCCCGGTGCCACGGAAGCGACGGCCACGGCGCCGTCCACCAGCACGTCCACCGCCTGGCTGTAGGCATTCACAACGCGGACACCCGCATTCAGCTGCGGGCTGGTGCCCTCCTTCTGGGGGCCGGTGGCGTCCTTTTTGGCGCACCCGAGCCCGAAGAGCGCGAGCCCCGCAACAGCGACCGCGACGCGAAGTTGCATGCTGACCTCCATCGAACCCACCGGCACCATTGGAGCTGCTTCGCCTCCTGCCTGCATACAGTTTAGGTGGCAGGCGTCAGGCAAGCGTCAAGCTGAGTATGCCGAGAAGAACGGTCGGCGAACGTTCAGGGCCCTCGCGCTCCCTCGCGCGGGCCGCGCGCCGTGCCGGGGGCCACCGGGTGGTAGGGGCCGGTTGCAGCCGCCGGATGTATACTGTTTGGTATACCGACCAAGGGATGCAAGGCCGGGCCCGTCCCGTCCCCAGGAGGCGTGCGCCATGCGTCCGATCGAATCGAAGGCCAGCGAGACTCCCGGCTTCGGGCGCGTCGGCACGGCGCTGACGGTCGGCTTCGGCGTCGCGTTCGTCGTCCTCGGGCTTCTCGGATGGCTGGCCCTTCAGAGCGCGGCGGAGGCTCGTGACAACGCTCGCGAGGTATCGCGGACGTTCGAGCTGCTTGGCACCATCGATGCCATCCTCGGCGGGGTGACCGACGCCGAAACGTCCTCACGCGGGTTCGTCATCACGGGAGGCACCACCTTCCTCGAGCCGTACGACTCGGCCCAGCGAACGCTGCCCAGGGAAATGGCTCAACTCCATCATCTGCTCCCCAACGACGATCGGCTGTTGTTGAGCTATGCCGGGCGCCTGGATACCCTGGTCGCCGAGAAGCTCCAATTCATCTCGCTGGTGACCGGGACCCGCCGCGAACGCGGGTTGCGACCCGCGGCGGCGCTGGTTCAGTCCGGCCGGGGCAAGGAGAAGATGGACAGTATCCGTCACGCCGTGGCGGACATCGAGGCGAGGCAGCGATGGCGCCTGGGGCTGGGCATCGCGTCGCTGGAGGCGACGCAGCAACGCCTGAAGGTCCTGATCATGCTGGGCACGGTGGCGGCAGGCCTCGTCGCCCTCCTCGCCCTGGTTGCTGTGCGTCGCGAGCTTCTGGCGCGGCAGCGCGCCGAGCTGGCGCTGCGGCACAGCGAGCAGGCTCTCAAGCGCAGCGAGGAGCAGCTGCTCCGGTGGGTGGTGGGCCGCGGCGACGCTCCGCGGCCGGGATGAGACTGCGGGCGCCAATCCCCACAACGAGGCTCACGATTGATGACAGTATCAATGCTCTTGCGAATCATGCCCGCCGGCGGCATCTTGGGCCCGGTCCAGCCGCTGCCGTGACCTGAGGCGGCCGTATCACGCGACTGAAGCGATCCCTTACTCGGGGAGGCGCGCGTGAAGGTATCCGGCAGATCCGCAGGCGTCGAAGGAACTCTCGCTCTGCTGGCAGTTCTGAGCATGCTCCCTGCGCCAGCGCTTGCCCAGGGCCCTGACCGGGGTTGGGGCACCGTCACCGGTACGGTCTACGACAGCCTGCTCCAGTCGCCGCTGATTCGTGCGACGGTTTCCCTCCTGAACTCCTCGCGCAGCACGCAGACGGATGATCGGGGCCGCTTCGTGCTCGACGGCGTCCCCGCGGGCATGCAGGCCGTGTCCTTCTGGAGATCCGACCTCGATTCCATCGGCCTCTCGTCGTTCGTCACCAAGGTGAAGGTGGACTCCGGGCGCACCGTGAGCGTCGCGCTGGCCGTGCCTTCGCACGCCACCTTCTGGCGGGCGGCGTGCGGCCGGGGTCCGAGTCGCGCGTCGCCGGACAGCGGTTTGGTCTTCGGGACCGTGACGGATGCCGAGACGGGGCACCGTCTGGCCGGCGCTCAGGTGGCGTTCTCCTGGCTCGCCGTCGAGCAGGAGCGGCCGCGCCAGTGGGTGATCGAGCGCCCCCGCCGGACCCTCACGACGGA
This sequence comes from Gemmatimonadales bacterium, assembly GCA_035542295.1. Lineage (GTDB taxonomy): Bacteria > Gemmatimonadota > Gemmatimonadetes > Gemmatimonadales > JACORV01 > Fen-1245. Next base: position 2,499 of record DATKLR010000064.1, read on the forward strand.
CTCGGTCGGAGCGTACTACCTGTGCGGCGCCCCGGTCGAGTATCTCCTGGCTGCGCGGGCGCGCGTCGGCGCATTCGCGAGCGGGCTCATCGAGGTGCTCGTAGACATTCGCGGGATCTCACGACGGGACCTCGCGGTCAGCCGGGAAGCGGTCCCGGGGCCGGCCGACTCGGGCGCCGGGCGGCGCGGCCTGGCGACGCTCATCGGGACCGTGCGCGGCGAGCGAGGGGGACTGCTGCCCGGGGCCTATGCTTCACTCGAGGATGGC
>DATKLR010000065.1:0-10795 GCA_035542295.1 Gemmatimonadales bacterium
AAGAAGCTGGGCGTCACCAGCGTCGAGCTGAAGTGGGGCCAGGGCGCGAAGGACATCGGCGGAGAGGTGAAGATCCGCGACCTCGCCAAGGCGCAGGAGCTGAAGCGCCGCGGCTACGTCGTGCTGCCCGATCCGCTCAACCCCGTGGTGATCGAGTCGTTCAAGCGTGGGAGCTTCCACGAGTTCGAGCGGCACTCGCGCGTGGGTTTCGTGGACAAGGACTCCTTCCTCAAGCGCGTGGAGCAGCTGCGCAAGCTCGGCGCCAAGCACGTGTTCCTGAAGACCGGCGCGTACCGCCCGGTGGACCTCGCGCGCGCCGTGAAGTTCGCGTCGCTGGCGGAGCTGGACCTGCTGACGGTGGACGCGGCGGGCGGCGGCACCGGGATGAGCCCCTGGCGGATGATGAACGAGTGGGGCATTCCGGGGATCGAGCTGCACTCGCTGCTGCGCGACTATCTCCAGCGGCTGGCCACCAAGGGGGCGTTCATCCCGTCCATCGCGCTGGCCGGCGGCTTCACGATGGAGGATCAGATCTTCAAGGGTCTGGCGCTCGGCGCGCCGTTCACGAAGCTGATCGCGATGGCCCGCGCCCCGCTCGCTGCCGCGATGGTCGCCAAGACGATCGGCAACGCGATCGAGCAGCAGAGCCTGCCGATCTACATCGAGCGGTTCGGGACGTCGGTGGACGAGGTGTTCGTCACGGCCTCCGACCTGCGGGAGCGGTTCGGCGACCGGTTCGCCAAGCTGCCGGTCGGGGCCATCGGCTACTACACCTACTACATGCGCCTGGCCCAGGGGCTGCGCCAGCTGATGGCGGGCGCCCGCAAGTTCGCGGTGCGCTACATCGACCGTGACGACATCGCGGCGCTGACCCGCGAGGCGGCGCAGATCAGCGGCATCACCTACGTGACGGAAGTGGACAAGGACGAAGCGGAGAAGATCCTGGCCCTGTAGCGGGCCGGAGTTCGGCGGACGGGAGGCGGGCGGCGCAGCGCCGCCCGCCTCTCGCGCGTATGGACCCTTCGAGGTCGTCTCGGTCCCGTTCACCCACCCCGCCGGGCCTGGCCCGGCGTCCGGAGGCGCCATGCGCATGTCGTCGCCTCGTGCCGTCGCCGTCCTGCTGGTCGCCGCCGCCGCGTCCCCCGTGCGCCCCGCGCCCCTCGCTGCCCAGACGTCCCCCTACCACCTGACCAAGCAGATCGTGCTCGGTGGGGAGGGCGGCTGGGACTACCTCATCGCCGACGGCGTGGCGCACCGGCTCTATGTCTCGCACGGCACACGGGTCGAGGTCGTGGACCTCCGGGGCGACACCGCAGTCGGGGCGATCCTCAACACCCCCGGCGTGCACGGGATCGCGTTCGCGGAGGCCCTCGGCCGAGGCTTCACGAGCAACGGCCGCGACAGCACCGTGACGATCTTCGATCTGATGACACTGGCCACCATCGGGACGGTCAACGTCGGCGCGCGGAATCCGGACGCCATCATCTACGATCCCGCGAGCCGCCGCGTCTTCACCATGAACGGCGGGAGCGGCAACGCCACCGCCGTCGACGGGGCGACCGGCGCGGTCGCCGGCACGGTGACGCTGGACGGGCGACCCGAGTTCGCCGTGGCCGACGGCCGGGGCCGCGTGTACGTCAACCTCGAGGACAGCAACGCGGTGGTGGCCTTCGACGCGCGCACGCTCCGGGTCGAGGGCCGCTGGTCCCTGGCGCCGTGCGAGGGCCCGAGCGGGCTGGCGATGGACCGCGAGCGCCGCCGGCTCTTCTCGGTCTGCGGCAACGGCGTCATGGCGGTGATGGACGCGGACAACGGCCGGATCGTGGCCACCCTGCCGATCGGCCGCGGCGTGGACGCGGCCGCCTTCGATCCGGGCACCGACCTCGCGTTCGCCTCGTGCGGCGCGGACAGCGTGCTGACGGTGGTGCACGAGGACGACCCGAATCATTACACGGTCGTCGCGAACGTGCCGACGCGCCGCGGCGCGCGGACCATGGCGCTCGACCCGACCACGCACCGCGTCTTCCTCAGCACCGCCGAGTTCGGTCCGGCGCCGGCGCCCACGCCGGAGCGGCCGCGGCCCCGCCCGACCATCCTGCCGGGCTCGTTCCGCGTGCTCGTCCTGGAGCGGTAGCGGCCCCGTGCGGATCGCGAAGGCGACCGCGCAGTACGAGGCCTGGCTCGGCCAGCGCCTCACCCTCGTCCGGCGCGACCTCCGGCTGAAGCACGAGCGCATGCGCGAGGACCGGTTCGCCTTCCTGCACGCGACCTACTACCGGTGGGCTCAGCGCTGGCCCGATCTCTGTCCCGACCTGGCCCTGGCTCCCCGGGCGCTCGCCGTCGGCGACCTGCACGTCGAGAACTTCGGCACCTGGCGCGATGCCGAAGGCCGTCTGGTCTGGGGGATCAACGACTTCGACGAGGCGTGGCGCCTGCCGTTCACGCACGACCTGGTGCGCCTGGCGACCAGCGCCAACCTGGCGATCGCGGGCGAGCACCTCGCCATCGATGCGGCGGCCGCCGCGGAGGCGATTCTCGACGGGTACCGCGCCTGCCTCGATGCGGGCGGCCGGCCGTTCGTTCTCGCCGAATCCCACGAGACCCTGCGCGCGATGGCGACGCAGCGCCTCCATGAGCCCGGGCGGTTCTGGGAGAAGCTGGACAAGCTCCCGACCGTGCGCGCCAGCGTGCCCACCGGCGCGCGCCGCGCCCTGGACCGGATGATGCCGCAGCGGGGCCTGACGTTCCGCATCGTCCATCGCATCTCCGGACTGGGGAGTCTCGGCCGGCAGCGCTACGTCGGCATCGCCGACTGGCATGGAGGGTCCGTGGCCCGGGAGGCGAAAGCTCTGGCACCGTCGGCGTGCTGCTGGGCGGAGGGCGGTCGCACGGCGAAGATCCGGTACCGGGACATACTCGCTGCCGCGGTGCGGTGCCGGGATCCGTTCGTGCGGCTCCAGAAGAACTGGATCGTGCGCCGGCTCGCGCCGGATTGCTCGCGTATCGAGCTGGCGGCGCTCCCACGCGAGCGCGACCATCTGCGCCTCTTGCAGGCGACGGGCTGGGAAACGGCGAACGTGCACCTGGGCAGCATCCGGCGCCGGGACCTGGTCGCCGACCTCAGGGGCCGCCCGAAGGGATGGCTGGCGCGGGCGGCGCGCGTGATGGAGAACGCCGTGTCCGAGGACTGGGCGGACTGGCGCAGAGCCGGTCGCTGAGCTGCGTCAGCGGGTGACCGGCGGCACCGTGGGGCTGCTGGTGGTAAATTAAGGGACTCTGAACGACCAGGTCCCGACGCTGGCACGATACTCGCGTACGGGACAGAACTACTCGTGTTTATCGGGGTTCCACACATCCTCGGAGGTGTCATCCCTGTGAGCCTTGCTCGCGGACGGGTTCTGGGCATTCTCGGGGTCCTGGGCGTCGCGACCGGCGCGGTGGCGCCGGCGGCCCGTGCGATCCCGAGCTTTGCGCGGCAGACGAAGATGCCATGCAGCACGTGTCACACGCAGTTCCCGGAGCTGACGGAGTTCGGGCGGATGTTCAAGCTCAACGGGTACACGTTGAGTGCGATCGAGAAGATCGAGGCGCAGGACTCCGCCGGCCGCCAGGAGCTGTCGCTCAACCTGATGCCGATCGTCTCGATCATGGCACAGGCGTCGCTGACGGAGCTGCAGAAGCGGATGAACGGCGCGCCCAACGGCAACGTGCTGCTGCCGGACCAGCTCAGCGTGTTCCTCGCCGGCGCGATCACGCCGAAGATCGGCGCATTCGTCCAGCTGACCTACGACGCCGAGAGCGGCAGCCTGCACCTGGACAACACCAGCCTGCGGTTCGCGACCCAGGGCACGCTGGCGGGCCAGCCGACCACCTTCGGGCTGAGCCTCAACAACAACCCGACGCTGCAAGATCTGTGGAACAGCACGCCTGCGTGGGGCTTCCCGTACGTCGGCTCGGCCGTGGCGCCGGCGTCGGCTGCGTACACGCTGATTGACGGCACCCTCGCGCAGCAGGTCGCCGGCCTGAGCGGCTATCTCTACTGGAACAGCGCGGTGTATGCGGAGGTCGGCGGGTATCGCTCCTCGCCGGTCGGGACGGCGCAGCCCTTCACGTCCACGGCGCAGAACGTCGTTCAGGGGATCGCGCCATACTGGCGGCTCGCGTACACGAGGTCGTTCGGGGACAGCTATCTCGAAGTGGGCACCTACGGGATGTTCGCCGCCGTGCAACCCGGCTCCTACGGCGGCGGCGGTTCGACGGACTCATACACGGACCTCGCCCTGGACTTCGAGTACATGCAGCCGATTGGGCACAACGAGCTGACGGTGGCGGGCACCTGGATCCACGAGGCGCGCTCGTTGGGGGCCAGCATGGACAGCGGCTTCGCGTCCGTCAGGTCGCAGAGCGTGAACGTGTTCCGAGTGCGAGGCACGTACCATGTGGGGCAGGAGTGGGCCTTCTCGGCCATGCCGTTCATCAGCACCGGGACCACCGACCCGACCCTCTACCCGGCGGGGGCGGTCACGGGCAGCTTGGCGGGGAGCCCCAACACCACAGGCCTCCTGGCCGAGGTCGACTACAATCCGTGGCAGAACACCCGCATCGCCCTCCAGTACACGGCCTACGGGAAGTTCAACGGCCGGGCCAACAACTACGACGGCGGGGGCCGCAACGCGTCGGACAACAACACGCTGTACCTGGTCACCTGGCTGATGTTCTGATGGCCGGGCCGACGACTGACTGATCCACCGGCGCCGGGCGCTTGCCCGGCGCCGGTTCTCTTGGTAACCGTTCGCGTCCCCGATCCCCGACCCCTACTCCCAGATCTCTGACCATGACCCGCTGCTCCGCCTCCATCCTGATCTCGCTCCTCGCCGCGGCGGCGTTGCCGGCCCGACCGCTGCGGGCCCAGGCGTCCGGCGACACTACGGCCATCGAAGCTCGGTATCGGGCGGTGGCCGACCGGATGATCGACGCCGCGCTCGCGGACAGCTCTGCCTGGCAGCGGCTCGCCGAGCTGACGGACCGCTTCGGCAACCGCCTGAGCGGCTCGGAGAGCCTCGAGCGCGCCATCGACTGGATCCTGGAGCGGATGCGGAGCGACGGCCTCGAGCACGTCCGGGGCGAGAGCGCGATGATACCGCACTGGGTCCGCGGCGCCGAGTCGCTCGAGCTGGTCGAGCCGCGTCGCACCCGCCTGCCGATGCTGGGTCTGGGCGGCAGCGTCGGGACGCCGCCGGGCGGCATCACCGCGCCGGTGCTCGTCGTGAGCGATTATGACGAGCTCGCGGCCCACGCGTCCGAGGCCCGCGGGAAGATCGTGCTGTTCGACGCGCCGTACGTGAGCTACGGCGTGACGGTCCGGTACCGCTGGGACGGCGCCATCGCCGCCGCGAAGGCCGGCGCGATCGCGGCACTGCTTCGCTCCGTGTCGCCGTTCGAGATGCGCCAGCCTCACACCGGCGTCATGCATTACGATTCAACGGCCAGGCCCATTCCGTTCGCGGCCATCTCCATCGAGGACGCGGCGATGCTCCACCGCATGCAGCGGCGCGGCCAGCCGGTGGTCGTCACGCTGAAGATGGAGGCGCACACGCTGCCCGACGCTCCATCGCGCAACGCGGTGGCGGAGATCACCGGCTCCGAGCGGCCGGACGAAGTGGTGGTGATGGGCGGCCACAGCGATTCGTGGGACGTCGGCACCGGCGCGATGGACGACGGCGGCGGCGTGATCGTCGCCTGGGAGGCGCTGCGCCTGATGAAGCGGCTCGGCTTGCGGCCCCGCCGCACCGTGCGCGTCGTCGCCTGGGTGAACGAGGAGAATGGCGACCGGGGCGGGGAAGCCTACCGCGACACCCACGCCGCCGAGCTGGCGCGCCACGTGCTCGCGATCGAATCCGACGGCGGCGTCTTCCGCCCGTCGGGCTTCGGCTTCTCCGGCTCCGACTCCGCGTTCGCGATCGTCCGCAGCGTCGGCCGGCTGCTCTCTTCGCTCGGCGCCGACACGATCGCCAGGGGCGGCGGCGGGACCGATATCGGCCCGATCATGGAGCGCGGCGTGCCGGGGATGGGGCTCAACACCGACGGGACGCGCTACTTCTGGTACCACCACAGCGACGCCGACACCGTGGACAAGCTGGACCCCCACGAGATGGCCGAATGCGTCGCGGCGATGGCGGTGATGGCGTACGTGGTGGCCGATCTGCCCGAGCCGTTGCCGCGCGGCCAGGCGCAGGCACGGTAACCTCTTCAACATCAACGCGTTGGGAATTCCGACCTGCCGGCGGTCTTGATGTCATGATATCATAACGATATCGTGTGGGCACTCAAGGAGGCCGAGCATGTTCCGCGAAATCGAGCACAAGACGGTCCCCGGGTTCACCGCGCTCATCCTGCTCATCGCCGCTTCGCTGCTGGGCGGCTACGCGCTGTACAACGCCGTCATTGCGCGCAGCATAGCGGCGATCGTCGGATACGGCCTCCTCGACGCCCTGATCCTGATCGCATGGGGTGGCCTGTTCATGGTCAACCCGAACCAGGCGAAGGTGCTCCAGTTGTTCGGCCGCTACGTCGGGACCGTGAAGGCGCAGGGCCTGAACTGGGCGAACCCGTTCTTCACCAAGCGGCAGATCTCTCTGCGCGTGCGCAACTTCGAGACGGCCAAGCTCAAGGTGAATGACCGCAACTCCAATCCGGTGGAGGTGGCGGCCATCGTCGTCTGGCAGGTGGTGGACACGGCCGAGGCGATGTTCGAAGTGGACAGCTACGAGAACTACGTCCACGTGCAGAGCGAGTCGGCGCTGCGGAACCTCGCGAGCCAGTACCCCTACGACGCGCATCAGGAGGGGGAGAAGGCGCTGGCCAGCAACACGGCGGAGATCGCCGAGCGGCTGCAGCACGAGATCCAGGACCGGCTCGCCAAGGCCGGCGTGGCGGTCCGCGAGGCGCGGTTCAGCCACCTCGCCTACGCGCCGGAGATCGCCGGCGTGATGCTGCGCCGCCAGCAGGCGAACGCGATCATCGCCGCGCGGCAGCGCATCGTGGAGGGCGCCGTCGGCATGGTGGAGATGGCGCTCGACAACCTCTCGAAGCGCGACATCGTTCACCTGGACGAGGAGCGCAAGGCGACCATGGTGAGCAACCTGCTCGTCGTGCTCTGCTCGGAGCAGGCGACGCAGCCGGTCGTGAACACCGGGACCCTCTACCGCTAGGCCGGCGTGCCGGAGCGCAAGGGATTCCTGCTCAGGATGGAGCCCGACGTGTACGACGCGTTGCAGCGCTGGGCGGCGGACGAGCTGCGCAGCCTGAACGCGCAGATCGAGTTCCTGCTGCGCCGCTCGCTGGCGGACGCCGGGCGGCTCAAGAGCGGCGCGCGTGCCGCGCCCGCGAAGACTGAAGGAGAGTTACCGAAATGACCAGCATGCGTGGGTGTCGCGGTTGGCGCATCGGCGCCATGGGGCTGGCGGCCGTTCTGGCCGCGCCGGCAGCGCGGGCGCAGGAGCCCGTCGTGGAGCAGGGGCTCTACCGCCTGTTTCAGTCGGGCGCAGAGCTGGGCCGCGAGACGTTTCGGCGCACGGCGACCGAGCTGGAGTCGTCCATGGAGATTCCGATCCTGGGTCTCAGGATGACGACCCGGACGGAGTACGACGCCGGACTTCACGTCGCACGGTTTGCCCTGCAGGGCTTCAACCTGGCCGCAGACACTCTCATGGTCAGCTACGAGGCGGTGGTGGCGGGAGACAGCCTCCGCCTCACGCAGATCCGCCGCGCGGGCGCGGACCGCGAGCGGCGGTGGAGCAAGGCGGCGGCGGGCCTGGACGCGTTCACTGCGACGCAGACCGTCGCCGCCCTGCTGGGGCTGGTGAACCGCGCCCAGCGGCACGACACGGTCTACCGCGCGTGGGGCGTCGGGGAGGATTCCGCGATCACTGTCGCGGTGAGGTTCCACGGCGACTCCGCGATCCTGGCCAGCGGCACGTTCGAGATGTCGGTCGCGCTCGATCCGGCTGGGCGAGTGACGGCGGCCGAGATTCCCATCCAACGGGTGCGGATCGAGCGCTGGACGCGCGGAGACACGCTGGCGCCGCTGCCGGGGGCGCACCGTCCCACGCCGGACTACAGCGCCCCGCTGGGCGCTACATACACCGCCGAAGAGGTCCGCGTGCCCGTGCGGCCCGCGAGCGGCGACACGTTCTCGCTCGGCGGCACGTTGACGATCCCCAAGAGCGGCCGACCGCCGTATCCCGCCGCGGTCATGATCACCGGCTCCGGTCTCGAGGATCGGGACGAGAATCTCTGGCCGCTGGTGCAGGGCTACCGGCCCTTCCGCCAGATCGCCGAGCGGCTGGCGGAGGCCGGCATCGCGGTGCTGCGCGTGGACGACCGGAGCTTCGGAGCTTCCACCGGGAATGCGCAGAACGCGACCACGGCCGATTTCGCCGGCGACGTTGCCGCCGAGGTGGCGTGGCTGCGGAGCCGTCCGGACATCGCGCCCGGCCGCATCGCCCTCATCGGCCATAGCGAGGGCGGCGTCATCGCGCCGATGGTCGCGGCCGAGGATAGGCGCGTCGCGGCGATCGTGATAATGGCGGGGACGGCGAAGAACGGCGTCCTGGTCCTGCTCGATCAGACCGTGGGGCCGATCGAGCGGACGAGCGGCCTGGCGCCGGAGCGCAAAGCCGCGCTCGAGGCGGAGGCCACGCGCAGCGTCCTGGGCGATTCCGCCTCCGCGTCGCCGTGGATGCGGTGGTTCCGCGCCTACGATCCACTGCCGACGGCGCGCCGGGTCCGGCAGCCGGTGCTGATCCTGCAGGGCGCGGTGGACCGCCAGGTGAGCGCCGGCCAGGCCGACACCCTGGCCGCCGCGATGCGCGAGGCGGGGAACCGGGACGTGACCGAGCACGTCTTCCCGCACCTCAACCACCTCTTCCTCGTCTCGCCCACGGACGGCTCGCCGAGCGAGTACCCGGCCCTTAAGGACACCCAGATCGGGCGCGACGTGCTGGATACGCTGGCGGATTGGCTGGCCCAGCGGCTCGCGCCGGACCGGACGCGGCGCGGCAGCTAGGCTGTCGAGCGGCGAGCGGTTTACAGGCGCGCGAGATTCGCGAGGACGTCCGCGTTCAGGCGGTGCCCGCCGGGATGGCGCACGGTGCGGACCGTGATGCCGGAGTGTTCCAGAGCCGCCACCTGCGCGGACAGCTTCTCCTCGTCCACGAAGCGGTCGCGGCGCCCCGCGACCAGCACCAGCTCAAGCCGCCTGAGCGTCGCGCGCGCGGCGTCCAGGTCCAGGTCCGGCGGCAGCAGCCCGCCCCACAGCACCAGGCGATCGGGTCGCACCTTTCCCTGCGTCGCCCATCGCGAGACCGTCGCAGTGCCCTGCGAGAAGCCGAGCACCGTCAGCGTCACGGCCTTGCGGTCTATCTTGGAGAAGACCGCGCCGTGCAGCGCGTCGAGGTATGCCACGTAGTCCGCGATTTCCGCGAGCCGGTCCTCCCGCGTCATCCAGGTCGCGCCCACCTTGCTGTCCGGGCCGTGAAACCCGCCCTCGAAGTAGAAGCGCGACAGCGCCTCCGGCGCGACGATCAGGCGGCCGGCTCGCCGCAGCGGCGCGAGGTCCTTGAGGAAGTCCCTGGCGAGCTGCCCGTAGCCATGACAGGCAATCCAGACGTCGGTGGTGGAAGCGGACAGGCTTCCCAGCGTGAAGTAGCGCGCCGTGCGCCGGACCGAGAGGTGGTGCTCGGTGATCATAGGTGGCGGGTGGTAGGTGGAAGTGAGAACGCTCTCGACCCACAAACTACCACCTGCCACCCGCCACCTACCACCCACCGGACCACTTCTTGCACGCTCTGCCGCCAACACCTGCCGGAGCACCCATGACCGCGCCGGACACGATGTCCCTCCCCGAGAACGCCTACACACCGCTGGCTCCTGGCGAAGTCTACATGCCCATCGTGCCGGCCTCCCAGGACATCCCGCAGGCTACCTGGCGGGCGGTCCTGTGGGGGCTGCTGTTCTGCGTCGTCTTCAGCGTGGCCTCGGCCTATTCGGGGCTGAAGGTCGGGCAGGTGATGGAGGCGGCAATCCCGATCTCGATCCTCGCGATCGGATTGGCGCGCGTCTACAGCCGGCGCTCGACCCTGCTCGAGAACGTCATCATGACGGGCATCGGCGGCGTGTCGGGCTCGGTGGTGGCGGGGGCGATCTTCACGCTGCCGGCGCTGTGGATCCTGCAGCTCAATCCGCATCCCCTGCAGACGGTCTTCATCTGCCTCGCCGGGGGCGTGCTGGGGACGCTGTTCCTGATCCCGCTCAGGCGCTACTTCGTGCGCGAGATGCACGGCCAGTTCCCGTACCCGGAGGCCACCGCCATCACGGAGGTGCTGGTCACCGGAGAGAAGGGCGGCTCCCAGGCGCGGCTGCTGCTCGAGGCGACGCTGATCGCCGGCGTCTACGACTTCCTCGTCACGACCTTCCAGGTGTGGAGGGAGTACGTGGACTTCCGGTTCATTCCGGCGGTGGAGGCGGTCGCGCAGCGGGCCAAGGTCGTCTTCAACTTCGACGCGATCGGCTTCATCCTCGGGCTCGGGTACGTGATGGGGCTGAGGTCCTCGATGGTGCTGTGCGCCGGCGGCGTGCTGTCGAACTTCGTCCTGGTGCCGATGATCTGGTTCGTCGGGCGGCACCTGCCCGACGTGGTCTACCCGGCGACGGCGTCCATCACGGGGATGAGCGCGGCGCAGATCTTCCGCGGCTACGTGCGGTTCGTCGGTGTCGGCGCGATCGCGACCGCCGG
>DATKLR010000066.1:0-16270 GCA_035542295.1 Gemmatimonadales bacterium
CCCGCAGGCGCGCGCGACGCTCGAGCTCGGCGACGCCGTCCGCTTCGGCCTCCAGGGCGCGGCACTCGACCCCGTCCAGGTGAAGGACGAGCCCTACTCGACGCCGGTGGGCGCGGATGCCGGGGAGAAGAGCGGCAGACCGGCCGTGGAGGGCCGCGTGTACGTGGATTGGGGAGACGAGGAGACCGAGAGCACGATCGGCCTCGGCGTCCACCGGGCGTGGATCGCGACGACCACCAACGCGACCCTCTCGAGCCAGGCGGTGACCGCCGACTTCAGAATCGTCCTGTTCGGGACGGTGACGCTCGCGGGCGAGGCGTTCAGCGGGCAGGCGCTCGCCGGCCTCGGAGACGGCGGCGTCGATCAGAACTTCGGACCGCAGGGCCAGCCGGTTCGCACTAAAGGGGGCTGGGCGCAGTTGAATGTGCAGCTCGTGTCCGGATGGGAGTTCGGCGGCGGGTTCGGGATGGACGACCCGGACGACACGGACCTGCTCCAGGCCGACGGCACCGTTCCGGCCGGCGCCCGGCTCAAGAACATGGCGTACCAGGGCCATCTGCACTGGAAGCCCGGCGGCGGGCTGCTGCTCGGCGCGGAGATCTGGCGCTTCCGGACGACCTACCCGCAGGGCGCGATCAGCGCCAACCACGTCAACCTGTTTGCGGGGGTGGCCTTCTGAGATGCAGGCGCAGGTGAGAAGTGAGGCGTGAGGGGTGAGAAGCCATGGCGCGGCCTCTCACCTCTCGCGCCTTTCGACCTTTCACCTCTCACTTTCCACCTTCTCACATCTCACATCTCACTTCTTACGTTTTATCGCTCTAAACGTCCCCATCTGGAATGACGCGCCCGTCCCCGGCGACGTATACCACACGTCGCCCGAGAGCGTGTCGCCCCGCAGCGCGCCCCGCAGGTCCACGAGCCCAGTGCCCTGGGGCGGCTGGAAGTGCACGATCACGCTGTCTCCGGGCAGCGGCCACCATACGGCGGCCTGGCCCGTGCGGCCGCGCGGGGCGCGGGTGTAGCCGGGGAGGCTGATCGTCGCCGCGAGCTGCGTGCTCGAGGCCGCCGTGGCGTCCGGCGCGGCCACCGGACGGTAGACCAGCTCGAGCGCGGAGGCGGGGGCGGGGGCGGGGGCCTGACGGGTCCGGCCGCGCGGCCGCGAGGCCTGAGGCGGCTGACGGGACGGGAGCGTCGTCGTGAGCTCGTAGGTCCCCGTCGCCGCGTGCGGCGCGACCACGGGGGCGGCCGGCGGGGCGGCCGGCGGCTGCGGAGGCGCGTGGGCGCAGGCCGCCACCAGGAGCGCCGCCAAGGCGGCGCTCCCCGGGTGCCGGATCCGCGACTCGCTCATCATCATCTACCCCGCAGGCTGTCGAGCTGGGCCATCGTGCCGGTCGCCGGCCGCGTCTCGTGCTGCAGGCGCCGCGCTACCCGCTCCGCCTGGCGCATCACCCGCAGCACGTTGAGCCCGATCACCTTCTCCACGTCGGCGTCCTTCCAGCCGCGCCGCAGCAGCTCGGCCGTGAGGGCCGGGAACTTGCTCACGTCCTCCAGGCCCTGCGGCGCGCAGTCGATCCCGTCGAAGTCGCTGCCGTAGCCGACGTGGTCCACGCCCGCCACAGAGCGAATGTGCTCGATGTGGTCCGCCACCAGGCCGATGCCCGGTCGTGGCGGCGCCGGGTGCGCCGCGACCCAGCGGTCGGCCGCGCCGCGCACCGCCGCGCTGTCGGTCCCGTGCTGCCGGCGTGCCTCGTCCAGGGCCGCCCGCTGCTCGCGGCCGTACCGCACCCACGCAGAATCCACGAACGGGCAGTAGAAGTTCACCATCACCACGCCGCCGTTCCGGGGCAGCATCCGCAGGACCCAGTCGGGGACGTCGCGCGGAACGTCGGCCAGCGCCCGTGCCGACGAGTGCGAAAAGATCACCGGCGCCTCGCTGACACGCAGCACCTGCGCCATGACCGAGTCGGACACGTGGGCCAGATCCACCAGCATCCCGAGGCGGTTCATCTCGCGCACCACCTGGAAGCCGAACGGCGTCAGGCCGTGGTGGGTCGAGTCGTCGCCGGCGGCATCGGCCCACGGGAGCGTGGCGAAGTGCGTGAGCGTCATGTAGCGCGCGCCGAGATCGTAGTACATGCGGAGCAGCGGGATGGAGTTCTCGAGCGCGTGCCCGCCCTCCACGCCGACCAGCAACGCAATCTTCCCCTGGCGGTGGATGCGCAGCACGTCGCCCGCCGTGCGCGCCAGCGCGAAGACGGACGGATAGCGCCCGGGCAGGCGCCGCACGATGTCGATCTGCTCCAGCTCCGTCCGTGCAGCACCGCCCGCCATGAGCCATGCGGGGACCCAGGTCGAGAGGAAGACCGCCCCGACGCCCCCCGCCCGCAGCCGTGGGATGTCCGTCATGAGCTGCGGCTGGCTGCTCGAGATGTCGAGGCTGTCCCACGAGAAGTTTGGGCGGCGGATCGCGGCGCTGTCCTCTGCGCCCCTGCCCAGCGTCCGGAGCTTCCACGGCAGGTCGTTGTGCCCGTCGATCATCGGCACCGCGCGGTGGAGCCGCAGCGCGTGCTTGAGCAGCGCGGGATCGGTCTGCGCCGCGAGCGGGGCGGCCGTGAACATCAGCAGGAGCAGCAGGGGTCCCGTGCGCATCGCCGCTCGTCGTCCGTCCAACGTGCGCGCCTACTTGAAGACGAGGTGCGCCGGGCCGAAAACGCCGCCCAGGTCCGTCGCGATGTTGTAGAAGCCCTGGAGGATCTCGCCCATCGCCACCAGGTCCGCAGCCGTCAGCGTGCGGCCGCTGGCCCCCGTGAAGGTCGGCGCGCTCGGCGTCCCGCCCACCGTGGCCCACGCCGCGCCGTTGAGCTTGAACTGGAAGTTGAGGGCGGACGGCGTGCTGCTGCCCACCACCTCGACGGAGCCGTTCTTCTGGAGGACCCAGTCCAAGGTGACGGCGCTCCCTCCCGCGCCGGAATAGGCGGTGTGCATCGCGACCGCGGCGGAACTCCCGCTGGCCGAGTAGGTCGCCACCAGGCTGCTGTCGGCGAGCGTGAGTGCGTGGGTGAGGGTGAAACTGACGGGCGCGCCGCCCGCAACCACGTCCGCGACGAAGCCTGTCGCACCAAGCGTGTCCGTCGTCGTGGTCAGGACCTGCGTGATCGTGTAGTCGGCCGCCGTCTGGGTGCCGACCTTCAGGATCACGTGCAACACGTTCGCCTGCAGCGTGCTCTGGTCAATCAGGTCCACATAACCGGTGGTCGTCAGGGGCAGGCTCGGCCGACCGGTTGCGGAATTCACCTGATACAGGATGAAGCGCACGCCGTTCGCCGGGCCCGCCAGCGCGGGGTCCGTGATCCGGTACTTGCCACCCCCGGCCGTGTCCCACTGGAAGACCTTCCCCTGGACGTTGACGGGGAAGAGCGCCAGCATCGGCCCCGCCAGCGGCCGGGCGACCGGTGCGGTGAGCGTGAAGCTGCTGGCCAGCGCGGCCAGGCTCTGAAAGACCGCGTTCTGCGAGAAGGTGGAGTTGAGCCCGGTCACGCCGGTCGCCATGGCCGTGGGATCCACGGTCGGCGCCGTCGTGCTCTCCTTGCAGGCGGCGGCGTACAGCGCCAGTACCAGCACCGGGATCGCGGTCAGACGCTTGGTGGATGCCATCGCTGCTCTCCTCTGACGCAGGGAGATTCACTGCTCGAAGGTGGCTGCCGGGCCAGGCGGGCGCCATGAGGCACGCTGCGCTCACGCCCCGCGAGCCGCCACCCGAACGTTACTGCGCTCCGGCGCCCGGCGGCAGGCGGAGCTCGACGCGCGCGGCGCCGGCGGACACGGACCAGAGGGGCGTGACCGACTCCCCCTGCACCGTCCGTTCGAGCCCGCGCTCCGACTTCGCCACCGTCTCGATCGGGAATCGCCACGGCCCGGTGGCCGGGTCGGTCTGCAGGTCCAGCGCGCCCGCCAACGAGATCTCGGGCGCGAAGCGCGCGTCGCCCGGAAGGCCCGCGCCGTCCCACCGGTACGACACGGCCAGCTGGCCGTCGGCGGCGATGCGGATCCGTTTCTCGAGGCCTGCCCCCTCCAGCACGACGGCGATCGCGTCGGCACCAGTCTCGATGTGGCAGGCGAGCGGCGAGCGCGCCCAGGTCCGGAGCGGCGTGTAGCGGCCCGCGGCGTATGCCTCCAGCGTCAGGTCTGCGGCCAGGACGCGGTCGACGAACAGCGCGCGGTCCTCGGCGTCGTAGGGGGGCGTCTCGTGCGAAGTCGACCCGCCAGCATGCTGGGGGTGCGCCGCAGGCTTCTCGTCGTGGTACGCCTCGTGGCGCCTGGTCAGCGTGCCCGCGTAGTTGTGCTGCGGTGCGAACAGGGTGTACTCCTCGATCGCGCCGCCGCGCGCCGGAGCGATCACGACCGAGACGGCCGACGAGTGCACCCAGATCTCATTCCTGCCGTCGTAGTCCACGTCCGCCACCTCGGCCGCGAGCGGCTCGCCGGAGCGCAGCAGCCGCTCCGCCAGCGCCAGGTTCCGCCAGATCGCGCTCCTGAGGTGCGGCAGGTAGAGGCCGCCGAACACGCCATGCCAGTATGCGTCGTTGCACTGCGCGCGGCCGATGGCCCGCCGCACGGCCGTGAGATCGCCCGCGCCGGGCTGCCGCGCCCGCGCGCGGTGCAGCGTCGAGAGCGCCAGCATCTTCTTGTGCATCCGGTTCGACTCGGGGTAGCGGACCAAGAAGTTCCGCCAGTGCGCGCCGCGCACCAGGCCCGCGTCGGGACCCGCGAGGCGGTGCTCGCCCATCTCCCGCTCCAGGCCCTCGAGGCGGGTGGCGGCCTCCGGAGGCAGCGCCCACTTCTCCATCTCCCGATAGGACACCGCGGGCACGTAGGCCAGGCCGCCGCTCGGAACCTCGGCCAGCGCGCCGGAGAACGTGACGAGCTGCACCTCGCCGCGCCCCAACGCGTCGAGCATCACGTCCAGAAACTCGGTGAGCCAGCCGCGCTCGTAGACCCACGCCCGGGTCCCCGGCCAGCCGCCGTACTTCTCGCCGTCGTCGGCGAGCACGGCGAGCCGGTGGCCGGCCGCGCGCAGGTGCTCCAGGTAGCCGAGCACCTGCGCCGGCGGCTTGAACGGCACCAGGTAGCGCAGCCGCTCGTCGATGGGGAACAGCGCGAGCTTGCGCCCGTCGGCCTCGGTCCACCACGGCGCGTGCAGACGCTCCTTCGGGATTGCGCTCACCAAGAAGTGGCGGTCGTCCACCAAGCAGTAGCGGACCCCGGCCTCCACGAGATCCGCCGCCAGGTCCGGCTCCCAGACCCGCTCCGTGAGCCAGAGGCCCTCCGCCCTGATGCCGGGACCGAACAGGCGCAGCAGCGCCTCCCGCATCCGCGCCACCTGCTCGACCCGGTCGGCGCGCAGCAGCGACGTCAGAATGGGTTCGTCGTAGCCGGAGAGGAGCAGCTCGATCTTGCCGTCGGCGGCCAGGCGGCCGACGAAATCGAGGAAGGAGCGGTCGTGCGCCTCGAGCCACTCCAGGAGCGGCCCCGAAACATGCAGCGTGAAGGGGACAAAGCCGCGCTCCGCGAGGCGCTCAAGAAACGGGCGGTACGCCTCGCGCACGTGCTGCTCGATGACGTGGTCGAAGTTCCCAACTGGCTGGTGGTCGTGAACCCCGAAGGCGAGGCGGATCGGCTCCACGGTCAGCCGCGGGCCGCGAAACCCAGCCGCTCGGCGATCCCAGCGAGCTTCGCCGCCTGGTCCGGCGGCATCGCGGCGCGCGCCCGGTCAAACGCCGTCTGTGCGTCGAACGGGATCGTGCGGCCGCGCAACTCCAGCAGGTCGAGCAGATCCAGCACGGCGCGCGCCGAGTCCACCGGGGCCGTGGGCAGCATCGCGAGCCGCCACACGAGGCCCCGCTCAGCCACGTCGTCGAGCGAGGCGCCGCCGTGGCACAGCTCCTCCGCCTCCTCCGGCGTCAGAACCCGTTCCATGATGTCCGCGACCAGAGTGGCCGTTACCGCCGCGCGCTCCCGCTCCGTGAGGTCAGCGAGGGTCAGGCGCGCGACCGCTCCCTGCGCGGCGCCCGGCGGGGCCACCGACACCGCGAAGCGCCAGCCGCCGAGCGACTGCACGCCGACGTCGAAGTCCGCGGCGCGGCCGCTGCGGCGGTGCACCACGTGGACGCGGTCCGCGCCCCCTCCCGATACGTCGTAACAGTAGAGCCGGCCGGCCCCCGCTCCCGGAACGTAGCGTTGCAGCGCGGCGAAGCTCCCCGCCACGCGCGCTGGCGGGGCTATCTTCGGCCGCGCGTGCTCCAGGAAGATCCTCCTCCCGTCGCCGACCGCGGGATCGTTGCTCACCGCGTCTGCCAGCCGCTGGGCGAAGCCGCTCTCGAGTCGCGCCGCCATCGGCCCTGCCAGCTCGATCGCGTGCGCACCGTAGCGCATCAACTGCAGCGGCTCCAGCCCGCCGATGTCGTCGAAGAACCAGGCGCACGACGTGAACATCGCCAGCGCGTCGTGCTCCAGCGCGAGCAGCTCGCGCGCCCGCACCGCCTCGGCGCTCGAAAGGGGTCGCGCCGCGTGCGACGCCACCAGCTCACCGATCGCGTCTTCGCCGCTGCCCCGCGTGGCTCCGTACGCGTCGCGCGCGGCCCACGGGTCCCTGAACAGCGCGCCACCCTCCAGCTCGAACGTCCGGTGCAGCTCTCCGGTCAGCCACTCCACCGCAGCCCTGAGCGGCGCGCGCCACTTCTGGTTCCAGCCCCGCTCCGGCGCGACGCGGCAGCCGCAGTCCGACCGCCACCGCTCGACTCCGTGCGGGCAGCTCCACGAGCTGGGCTCCACCAGCTCCACCGGCTGCACCGCAGGGTGGGTGGCGAGGAACGCCGCGTAGTTCGTCACCGTGACGCCCGGCCGCTGCTCCAGGATCTCCTGTACCTTCGCCAGCGCCATCTCCGCGAACTTGTGGTGGTGACCGAACGTCTCGCCGTCGGTCGCGAGCGAAACCAGGGCCGGAGGTGCCGTGCCCCCCGCCTCAGACACCCGCTTCACCCACACGTAGGCGTCCCGGATCAGCGGCCCGAAGGCGACGTCGTGCGAGAGAGCTCCGTCGTAGAAGAAGAGTGCGATCTCCCGCTTGCCGCGGGTCGTGTACCGGCCGGGGAGGCCGCCAGCCGGGACCTGCTTCGTCTGGTGCGGGCCGAGGATCGTGAAGGCGATCCCATGCGCGGCGAGGACGTCGAGAGTCTCGTCGTCCACCGCCGTCTCGGGGAGCCACATCCCCTCCGGTGCGCGGCCGAACCGGCGCCGGAAGTCGGCGATCCCCCAGCGCACCTCGGTCAGCTTGTCGCGCCGCGTGCTGAGCGGCAGGATCACGTGGTGGTAGGGCGCGGCGATCGCGTTGCCGTGGCCGCCCGCCGCGCGGCAGCTCACCGCGTCGGCGGCCAGCACGGCGTGATAGGTCTCGGGTGCCTCGTCCTCCATCCACTCGAGCAGCGTCGGCCCGAAGTCGAAGCTCATGCGCTCCAGCGCGTTCACGATGCGCGTGATGCGGCCGGCGCCGTCGAGGATGCGCGCCGCGGCCACCGGCCGGTAGCACTCGGCTTCGATGCGCCGGTTCCAGTCGTGGAACGGCGCGGCCGTGGCCTCCGCCTCCACGTACTCGAGCCACGGGTTCTCGCGCGGGGGCTGATAGAAATGCCCGTGCAGGACGACCGAGCGGGGCGGCATCACGCCCCCACCGCCGCGGCACTCCGCCCGACCACGGCCCGGACCTGCCGCAGCACGTCGGGAAAGACCGCATCGCGCGCCTGCAACTCGTTCGCCATGCGTCCCGCCTCCTCCGGCATGGCGCCGTCCGCCGCCGCCTCGAGGAAGTCGACGAGCCGGTCCGCGTCATTCGCGTGGAGCGTGAAACGGCGCTCGGCGTAGTCGGTGACCACGCCCGTGGTGATTATAAACTGCCAGTCCGACGCCTGCGCGAGCAGCAGCTCGCGCGCCGCCTGTGCGAGGACCGGCGACGCGTCGTCCGAGCCCAGCACGCGGGGCACCACGTCCCAGAACCGGTCCTCCAGCGGCCAGAGCCGCCGCCAGGTCCAGTGCGTCTGCTCGTTGAGCCACATCCCGTGGTCTCCGCCCGCGCCCCACGACCCGGCCGCCAGCTCGATCGCCACGCGCGGCGGGTGCTGCTGCAGATGCTCGGAGGCGGTCCGCGCCCGCACGAGCGGGCGGTCGCCCAGGTTGCGGTAGACGGAGCCGAGGAAGTCCACGCCCTCGAACCACCAGTGGCCGAACAGCTCGGTGTCGAACGGGGCCGCGATGACGCCGTCGGTGTCCGCGCCGCCGGAGTGCTGCAGGCTCGCGAGCAGCGACGCGAAATGGGAGCCGTGCATCGCGACCTGTGCGAGCGCCGCGGACGGATCATAGGGGCGCTTGGCCCCCAGGTCCGAGCGGGGCCAGCTCACCCGCCACAGCTTGAGTCCGCCGGGCCAGCGGATCTTGTGGAACTCGAGGTACCACTCGTCGCCCGGGTACCCGAGGTCCTTGCTCCACACCTGCATCGAGGAGCGTGGATCGCGGACGAGCACCGCCACTGGTGGGGGGGGCGCGGTGCCCTGGGACGCCACCAGATAAGCGCGGTAGGGCGTGCGCCGGGCGCCGTCGCCGCGATGGCGCGGGCGATCGCGGCGCACCGCATCGAAGCGCTCGGCCCCTATCGGCACCTCGGCGTAGCCGCCGAGCGCGCTCCCCGCTTGCGCCAGGTGCGCGTCCGTGAAGAAGAACTTGAGGCCCGCTTCGGCCAGGTGGGCCTCGATGCCGACGCGCGGGCCGGCGTGGGGCGAGCCCGGCAGCGGCTCCCACCAGCCGCCCGGGCGGTAGGCGCACTCGGGGAGCCAGCACCCCGCCGGTGAGCGCCCGAACACGCGCCGGTGCTCCGCGACCGCCACCGCGAGCTGCAGCCGGATGCTCTCGTCGCGCGCCAGGAGCGGCAGGTACCCGTGGGTCGCGGCACAGGTCATCACCTCCACATGGCCGGCTGCCTCCAGCCGCGCGAACGCCGCCGCGATGTCCCGCCCCTCCTGCTCGAACCGGGCCTGAAGCCGGCGGAACCGCGCCTCCCAGAAGTCCACCAGCGGCAGGAGCGCGGCGTCGCCCGTCTGCGGCAGCGTGCGGCGGGCGTCGTCGCACGACGCCAGCCGCTGCCCGAAGAAGGCGTCCAGCTCGGAAGCGAAGAACGGATCGGCGAGCTGATTGGCGAGGACCGGCGAGATGCTGAGGGTGAGCGGCGCGCGGACGCCGCGCGAAGCCAGCTCGTGCACCTTCTCGATGAGCGGGAGGTAGCTGTCGAGCGCGGCCTCGCAGAGCCAGTCGCTGCCGTGGGGCCAGCGACCGTGGCGCAGCACGTACGGCAGGTGGCTGTGGAGCGCGAGGACGAAATCCATCCCCTACCGCCCGACAGCGGAGGCCGAAAGCACGCGCCGGTACACCGCCGCGTAGGCGGCCGCCGAGCGCTCCCAGCCGAAATCGCGCTCGACCGCGTGCTCGACCATCCACGCCCAGCGGGCGGGGGTGCGGTACGTGTCCACCGCCTCGTCGACCGCCGCGGTGAGCGCGTCGGATGCGTAGGCGTCGAACAGGAAGCCGGTCTCGCCATCCGCCACCGTGTCGGCGAGCCCGCCCACCCGGCGCGCCACCGGGATCGTGCCGTACCGCTGCGCTGTCATCTGCGTGAGCCCGCACGGCTCGTACTGCGACGGCACCAGGAAGATGTCGGCGCCGGACATGATGCGGCGCGCCATCCGGTCGGTGAACCCCAGCTTCACCCCGACCCGCTGGTGCGATGACGCCGCGATCCCCGTGAGCGCCCGCTCGTACCTGGCCTCGCCGCGCCCCGTGAACACGAACTGGGCGCCGTTGGCGAACAGGCGCGGGTTGTCGATCACCAGGTCGAGGCCCTTCTGAGGCACCAGCCGCGCCGCCATCGCGATCACGGGGACGTTGTAGCGCACCGGCAGGCCGAAGGTGCGCTGCAGCGCCGCCTTGCAGCGCCGCTTGCCCGACAAATCGTTCGCCGAGAAATTCGCGCTGATCTGCGGGTCGACCGCCGGATCCCACAGCTCGACGTCGATGCCGTTGACGATCCCCAGCAGCCGGTCGCCCAGCGCCCGGAAGGCGTCGTGCAGGCCGAAGCCGCCCTCGGGCGTCGTCAGCTCAAACGCGTGGGTCGGACTCACCGTCGTCACGAAGTCGGCGAACGCCATGCCGCCCTTCAGATAGTTCACGCGGCCGTACCACTCGAGATAGCGCCAATCGTACAGCGACGCGGGCAGGCCGACGACGCGGAGGGTTTCTTCGGGAAACCACCCCTGGTACGCGGCGTTGTGGATCGTGAGGACAGTGCGCACCCGATCGTAGAACTCCCGGCCAGCGAACGTGGTGCGCAGGTAGACGGGTGCCAGCGACGCGTGCCAGTCGTGCGCATGCAGGACCACGGGCGCGTTCGTGATGCGCGGCAGGACCTCCAGCGCCGCCTGGGCGAAGAACGCGAACCGGAAGCTGTTGTCGCCGTAGTCGCTGCCGCCCGAGCCGTACGGCCCGGGCCGGTTGAAGTACCCGTCGTGCTCGATGAAGAAGACCCGCGGCGCGCGCGGCGAGCCGGGTGCGCGGTACAGCCGCGTCCACTCGACGCGCGGCCCGACCTGTACAGGGAACGGCCGGCCGACCGGCACCAGTTCCTCTGCGGTCCGGCGGACGGACCGGTGCAACGGCAGGATCACGGCCGTCGGCACGCCCGCCGCGGCCTGGCACCGCGCCAGCCCCGCCACCGCGTCCGCCAGCCCCCCGGTGTGCGCGTACGGCGCGTACTCCGCCACCACGTGTACCACCCCGACCGGCCCGTCGGCGCTCGACCCGAGCAGCAGCGGCGGCGGCGCGGGCGCGCGCCAGGGGCCGCTTCCGGGAGGCGCGGCCACCGGCGCCCCTTCGCTAGGCAGTAGGGGGCTCGTCACCCGACGCGTCGCCCCGCAGCGCTGGCACGTAGTAGCTCTGCGCGTACTGCTGCACCATCCGGCGCGCCGTGAACCGCTCGCCGACGGTCTTCAGGGCGTGCTTCATCTTGGCCGCCCACCCCACCGGCACCCCGCGCGCATCGCGGTCGTAGAACAGCGGCACGATCTCGTCCTCGAGCAGCGTGTACAGCTGCTCCGCGTCCCATTCGTCGCCGTCGGTGCCTTCCGGCACCGGCTTGATCGCCCAGCCGTTGAGGCCATCGTACGCCTCGAACCACCAGCCGTCGAGAGTGCTCAGCTGCGGAACCGCATTCAGCGCCGCCTTCATCCCGCTGGTGCCGCACGCCTCCATCGGAGGGCGCGGCAGGTTGAGCCACAGGTCCACTCCCTGGATCATCCGGTGCGCCAGGTGCAGCTCGTAGTCCTCGAGGAACGCGACACGGCCTTCCAGTTGCGGGTCGCGCGAGAACTGGTAGACCTGCTGCAGCATCTTCTTCCCGTCCTCGTCCGCCGGATGCGCCTTGCCCGAGAAGACGATCTGGACCGGGCGCCAGGTGTCGACGAGCAGCTTCCGCAGCCGGTCGATGTCCCGGAAGATGAGGGTGGACCGCTTATAGGTCGCAAACCGGCGCGCGAAACCGATCGTGAGCGCGTCGGGATCCAGCAGCGTGCCCGCGCCGACGACATGCGCCGAATCCTTCCATTCGTCCGACCAGCGCCGCCGTGCCTGCTCCCGGATGAAGCTCATCAGGATACCCTTGAGCTCCACGTGCACGAACCAGAGAATCTGGTCGTCGAGCGTCAGGACCCGCTCCCACAGGGCCGGGTCGTCGAGGCGGTTGCCCCAATCGGGGCCCAGGTGATTGTCGAGCAGCGCCATCATGCGGTGCGACATCCAGGTCGCGAGGTGCACGCCATTGGTGACGTACGAGATCGGCACCTGGCTCACTCTCTTCCCGGGCCACAGGTCGTGCCAGATTCGGCGCGACTCCTCGCCGTGCCGCCTCGATACCCCGTTGATCCGGCTGGAGAGCCGCTCGGCCAGCACCGCCATGTGGAACTGGCCGTGGTCGCGCTTGGGATGGTAGCCGAAGTGCATGAACTCATCCCGGCTGATTCCCATCTCCTCCCAGGCCGGGCCGGTGCATTGCTCGATCAGCTCGTGCGGGAACGCGTCGTGCCCGGCCGGGACCGGCGTGTGGGTCGTGAAGATGGACGCCAGGCGTACCTGCCGGACCGCCTCGTCGAGCGGCATGCCGCCGGCCCGGTATTCCCGCAGCCGCTCGACGAGCATGAAGGCGGCGTGACCCTCATTGGCGTGCCAAGCGCCCGGATTGACGCCGACGGCGCGCAGCACCCGGACCCCCGCGATCCCCAGGGCCCACTCCTGCTTGAGCCGCTGCTCGGGTCCGCCTGCATAGAGCCGGCCGGCCAGCGTCCGGTCGGCAGGGTCGTTCTCCTCGAGGTCCGTGTCGAGCAGATACACCGACACGCGCCCCACCCTCATCCGCCACGCGCCGACGTGCACCGGCCGGGCGAACGCGTTCACCACGGCGAGCCACGGCTCCCCGTTGGGCCCCATCAGCGGCTCGAGCGGCCCCAGGCGCGCGTCGAACCGCTCGTCGGTGTCCTGCTGCCAGCCGTCGAGCCGGATCCGCTGGTCGAAGTAGCCTTGGGTGTAGAGGAGGCCGACCGCCACCAGCGGCACGCCCAGGTCCGACGACGCCTTGCAGTGATCCCCGGCCAGAACGCCCAGGCCGCCGGAGTAGATCGGGACGGAGTTGTGAAGGCCGAATTCCGCGCAGAAGTACGCCGCGGTCTTGCCCTGCATGTCGGGATACGTCTGGGCGAACCACGTGCCGATGTTGTTGTCGGCCGAGCGCAGCTCGCTCAGGACCCGGTCGTAGAGCTGGAGGAACTTCGTGTCGTGGGCGCAGGCCGCCAGGCGCTTGGGATCCACGCGGCGCAGCTGCTCGAGCGGATTGTGGCGCGTCAAGTGCCAAAGCGGGCGGTCGAGTGCGCGGAACAGGCTGCGGGCGTCCCGGCTCCAGCTCCAGGAGACGTTGCTCGCGATCTCGTGGAGAGCGTCGATGCGCTCGGGGAGGTAGGGCAAGGCTACCGAGGATCGTCTCATAGGGGTAGCAAGTAATCTTGGAGGGCCCGTTCTCGCCAGCGCGGTTCCGAACGGTGCCGCTCGCGCTAAGCCGATCGAATCGGTCCCCGGACTTCCCTCAGCGCTCCCGCCACCGCCGGAGCGACCATCTTCTTCCGCCAGGCGTAGGCGAAGTCGGTGTTGTCGAGCGGCGTGGCGCGGTCCGCGGCCGCCACGGCAACGGCCATAATGGCGTCGTCCGTGAGTGGGCGGCCGACCAGGGACGCTGCCTCGGGCACGCTGACCGGCCGGGACGCGACCGCGCCGAGCACGACGCGCGCGTCGGCGATCACGTTTCCATCGGCGATGCGCACGGCCGCCGCGACCCCCAGGACCGGGAAGTCGAACGAGCCGCGCCGCCGCAGCTTCCAGTAGGTGCTGCGCCACCCCGGCGCGGCGGGAGCCAGGTGGACCGCCGTGAGGATCTCGTCGGGTCGCTTGGTGAGATAGGCCATGCCGTCGTCCGCGTACAACTGCTCGAGCGGGATCTCGCGCTCGCCGTCCGCGGAGACCAGTGTCACCCGCGCCCCGAGGGCGATCAGCGCCGGCGCCGTGTCCGTGGACGACACGGCCCAGCAGCGCGGGCTCGAGGTGGCCACCCAGCAGATCGCGTCGCCGGTCGCCGAGGTGCATGCGTGGCCGCCGTGGGAGCCCGGCGCCTTCATGCAGTAGCCGATCCCCTGCCGCCATTCCAGCGACTGGTTGTAGTAGGTGCAGCGGGTGTCGAGGCAGAGGTTGCCGCCCAGCGTCCCCAAGTTGCGGATCTGCGGCGTGGCGACCTGCCCCGCCGCCCGCGCCAGGGCCGGATAGTGGCGCTGCACCCTCCGGTCGGCCGCGAGCTCGGCGAGCCGCACGGCGCTTCCGATCGTCAGTCCCGCCCCGTTTCGGATGCGCTGCAGCTCGCGCAGGTGCCGGATGCCGATCAGGAGCGAGGGCGTCATCTGCCGCCGCTTCATGTTCGGCACGAGGTCCGTCCCGCCGGCGATCAGCGCTGCAGCGGCGCCGCCGTCCCGAAGCGCGCGCGCCGCGTCGCGCACGGACCGCGCGGCGTGATACCGGAAATCCGGGGCGCGCATCATACCTTCACCCCCGCCGTGCCGGAGTGCGTCGTGGGGAGCGCGTCGCGCGAGGGGGCCTGCGCATTCACCGCCCGGCCGTCACCGCCCTCCCACGGCGGCGGCACGACCAGCGCCTCGGGCCACGGCACCGGCGGGAACACCGTGGGGCCGACGCGCCCCTCCTTCCCTTTCGCCTTCTGCGCCAGCGCCTTCAGCACCTTGTCCGGCGTGATCGGCACTTCGTCGACGCGCACGCCGACGGCGTCGTAGATCGCGTTCGCGATCGCCGGCATCATCGGAAGCAGCGGCCCCTGGCCGACTTCCTTGGCGCCGAATGGCCCGCTGGCGTCCGGCTCCTCGACCAGGTAGGTGACGACCTCCGGCATCTCGAGCGATGTCGGGCTCTTGTACTCGAGCATCGACGGGATCTTGTGCACGAGCGCGCCGGAGAGGCGCGGCGGGAGCCGGCGGAAGGCCTGCTCCTCCAGCAGCGCTTCGCCGAGCCCCATGTAGACGCTTCCCTCGACCTGCCCGCGCGCCAGGACCGGATTGATCGCGCGGCCGATGTCGTGAGCGATCCAGACCTTCGGCACCCTCACCCAGCCGGTGCGCGCATCTACTTCGGCCTCGACGACTGCGGCCGTGTAGGAGTAGGCGACCGAGGGACCGACGCCGCCGCCCCGATACCGCGCCGGACTGCGCGCCGGCCGGTACGAGCCGGTCGTGCCGAGCGTGCCGTGCTCGACCTCGGCCGCGACGACGGCCTCCTGGAACGTCATCCCCGCGGCGGGATTCTCCACGTCGAAGACCCGACGGTCGGCGAAGGCGAGCCGCTCGACGGGCAGGGCGAGCCGCTTCGCTGCGGCGGCCGCCAGCAGCGCCTTCGCCCGCTCCGCCGCCTGGATTGCGGCGTTCCCCATCATCAGCGTCACGCGGCTGGAGTATGAGCCCAGGTCCACCGGCGTGAGGTCCGTGTCGCCGGTCACGAGCTTCACGTCCGCCGGATCGAGCCCCAGCACCTCGGCGACGATCGCGGCGAGCGCGTCGTCCGAGCCCTGGCCGATCTCGGTCGCGCCGCAGAAGGCGGTGACGCGCCCCGACCGGTCGAGCTGGAGTTGGACGCCGGAGTGCGGCATCTCGTTCCAGTAGATCGGCAGGCCCGCGCCGCACAGATACGATCCGCACGCGAGTCCGAGGCCGCGGCCCACGCCGAGCCGCCCTCGGCGCTCGCGCCAGAGCGAGCCCTCGACCACGCGCTCGATGCACGCCTTGAGCCCCATCGAGCCGATGGTCAGCCAGTTGGCCGTGACCGAGTTCGCGGCTGCGAGCTGCTGGAGCCGCAGGTCGGCGGGGTCCTTGTGCAGCGCGACGGCGATCTTGTCGAGCTGGACCTCCTGCGCGAAGCGCGGCTGCGGCGTGCCGTGCCCGCGCTTCGGCCCGCAGGGCGGCTTATTCGTGAACGTGCGGCAGGCGCGGAAGCGGAAGCGGGGCACGTGGTACGTCACCGTCTGCAGCTGGCCGGTGTAGAGCGTCGACGCGGCGCCGTAGCTGCCGTAGGCCCCGCCGTCCAGCAGCGTCTCCAGGTCCATCGCGAGGATCCGCCCATCCGCATCCACGCCGGTCTTGAGGCGCATCAGGACCGGGTGGCGGCCGCGGTGGGCGTAGAAGACCTCCTCGCGCGTCAGCGTGATCTTGACCGGCCGGCCCGTCAGGAGCGCCGCCTTGGCGACGACGATCTCGTGGTTCATGACGTCGCTCTTGCCGCCGAAGCCGCCGCCGTTGGGCGTCGCGATCACGCGGATCTCGTGCGCCGGCAGGTCGAGGGCGCGGGCGAGCTCCCGGTGGACGTAGTGCGGCGTCTGCGTCGAGGACCAGAGTGTGAGCCGGCCGTCCGCATCGAGGGCGGCCACGGTCGCGTGCTGCTCCAGCGGAAGGTGCGTGCTCCCCTGATAGAAGAAGATGTCCTCGAACACGCGGTCCGCGTGCGCGAGCGCCGGCTCCACGTCGCCGAAGGCGAAGTGCGCCAGCCGGTGGATGTTGCCGTCCTCGCCGTAGTCGTGGATCCG